>DATAXV010000087.1:0-27537 GCA_036272915.1 Candidatus Dormiibacterota bacterium | reverse complement strand
CTGCCGCCGCCGCCGAAGCCCGCGGACGCGCCCTGTCCGACGTTGACCTGAAGGAGGGTGCCTGCGGTGACCGGCATGGTCGCCGCGACCTTGGCACCGAGGCCTCCCGCTGCCGCGTTGGACTGGCCAAACCCGGTTGACTCGGTAGACTGGCCAGCCCCGCCCTCGGCGCCGTAGAGCGCGAAGGTGGCCTGGCTCAGGCCCTGGGGCACGGCCCAGTACTGCGAGCTCCCGGTGTACTTGCAGGTGACCGTCACCGTCGCCGTGCCGCCGCTGACCGTGGCGGCCTCCGGACAGAGAGGTCCGCTTGCCTGGGCGAGGACCGGGCCCGGCAGCGCCAGACCGTAGCCGCCGGCGATGATGGCCGCGGCCAGTCCGCCGATGGTGAGTTGCGCGAGCCGCGCCCGGCCCGGCGGTCCCAGCCGCCCGCGCAGCGCTCGGAGGGCGTCAACGAGCCTGCGGCGAACACCGGCCGAGGAGTGCACTGCGCTGATGACACCCACCTCCTGGATCCCGCGCCTCATTTCGAGGCAAGGCGGACATCTAGGACCGCAGACGTACATCGCGTACGAACACGACAACCACCACCCTGCCCAGGGTCCGAACCTGAGCTGGACATTAGCGCCGGCGCCGGGCGGGGTACATGGGCAAGACCTCCCAGGGACGGTGGGTGTCTGTCCCGTCGGCGGTGGCCCGGCTATCCGATGCCGGGCAGCCAGAGCTCCTCAGGCCCCTCCTCCATCACTTCAGGCCCCTCGTTGCGGACGTCGTTGACCAGGGAGCAGAGGGTGCGGGTGGTGAAGGTGCCGTCGGGTGCGGGATGGAGGAGGTCGAGCGCCTCGTCTACGCCGGTCTCGGGCGAGAGCCATCGTGCCCACGCCGCCGGCCCGAGGACGGCGGGCATCCGGTCGTGCAGCGCGGCGACGTCGGCGTTCGGACCGCAGGTGAGAATGACCACCCCGGGCAGGTCGGCGTCGCCGGCTGGATCGTGCCAGTGCCCGAGCAGCGCGGCGAAGCAGACCAGCTGCGTGCGCGGGAGGACGGCAACCGGCTGGCGGCGCCGACCCAGCCGCCGCCACTCGTAGAAGTGGCTGGCGGGGACCAGGACCCGGCTGCGGGCGACGAGCTCGGCGAACCCGTGGCGCAGGCCGGCGGTCTCCACCCTGACGTTGATCAGGCCATGGCGGATCATCCCACGGCCCATGGCCACGTCGACGCCCCAGTGGCGCATCCGGCCCCGGAGCCGGTCGCCGTCCCGCTCGATGACGAGGACGTCCTGGCCGGGGGCCAGGTTGTACCGGGGATCGAGCTCGACACCCAGTTCGAGCCCGGGGAACACCCGCCGGAGGACCGGTGCCGGAGCGGTCAGGGCGAAGCGGCCGCACACAGGAACATGATCCTCCCAATGACCCAGGAACAGGCCCGGCTGACCGGAGACGACGGACGCGTGCTGCTCGACTACCTGGTGGCGACGCCCCCTGACGACGTCGACCGGCCCTGGCCGCTGCTGCTCTTCCTGCACGGGGCGGGCGAGCGTGGGCGCGATCTGCGCCTGGTCGCGAAGCACGGCCCTCCGGCCGAGGCCGCGTCGGGGTGGACCCGCCCCTTCCTGCTGATCTCGCCGCAGTGCCCGGCCGGGGAGCGCTGGACGGACCACCTGGAGGATCTGTCCCGGCTCATCGACGAGATGGAGCGCGTCCACCCCGTCGACCCCGAGCGGATCTACCTGACCGGGCTGAGCATGGGCGGAGCCGGGACCTGGGCGTTCGCTGCCGGGCAGCCCGGGCGCTTCGCCGCCGCCGTGCCCGTCTGTGGCCGGGGCGACCGCACCCGCGGCGCCGACTACGGCGATCTTCCCGTGTGGGCCTTCCACGGCGCCGACGACACCACCGTCCCGACCCAGTGCAGCCGCCAGGTGGCGGAGGCCATCGAGGCGGCCGGCGGCGACGTCCGCCTCACGATCTACGAGGGCGTGGGTCACGACTCCTGGACTCGGGCCTACGCCACGCCCGAGCTCTGGGCCTGGCTGCTGGAGCACCGCCGCTCACGCTGAGTGGGCGGCGACGTCCTCCTCGACGAAGCGGCCGAAGTCGGAGCCCTGGTCCTGCGCCGGCGGCTGCCGCTGGCGCGGCGGTCCGCCCTCCGCCCGCCGGCGCAGGAACTGCGAGAGGGCCTCGTGCCACTCGACGTACTCGCTGCCCAGGGCGGGCAGACCGGCGATGGTCAGATGGAAGCCGCGGAGGCCCTTGAGCTCCTCGACGATGCCGGGGTGGCGGTACCACTCCCCGCTCCACCAGCCCTCCGGGCGGTAGGTGGCGATCAGCCAGTCCACCCATTCGGCGAGCTGCAGCCAGGCGGCGCGCCTGGCCTCGCCGGTCAGCTCCTGCCAGGACCAGGTGGGCTGGTCGGCCGGCGGCGGCGCGGTGCGGACCTGCTCCTGGAGGCGGCGCACCTCGGTGGCGATGGCGGTAATCGCCGCCCGGTGCTCGTCGAGCTGAGCCTGCAGATCGTTGAGTGCCTGGTCGGTCATCTCGTGACCTCCTGTGTCCGCCTGCCGAGATGGAGGGAGAAGCGAGCCCGCGCGCGTCCGGGCCGGGGGGCACCGGGACCGGCGCCAGCGTCCGCTCGACGCCGAGTTCCCGGCGCAGGTCGACCGCCGCCTGCCGGGGACGCGTGAGGGCCATACGGAGGTAGTCGGCGGTCGTCTCCGGGTCGACGATGTGCGCGTTCCGGACCTCGGCGCCCGCCTCCAGCAGCGAGCGCCGGGACCTCTCGTCGACGATGGCGCGGTCGAACGTCGCGGAAGCGGCTGCCGCGAACGGTCGACCCGGCCCAGTTGGAGTAGGTGGCGCTGGGCGTGCTCGAAGCCGGCGTCGAGGACATGCATCCTCCGGGCCCTCGCCCGGCCGAGGAAGATGCCGGTGGCGTCGACGCCGTCTCCAGGGAGCGGCGAGGGCTGCGCGCCCGGAAGCGGGGAACCGGTGCGGACAGCGCCGGCCCACGGACGGAACCGGCGGCCGCCGGCTCCAGACAGGTGGCCGTGGCGGCCCCGCCCATGACCCTCCCGACGTCGAGGGCCAGGTCCCTGGGGTCGATCTGCGCGGGGTCGATCTGGACCCGACCCTCCAGGCGGAGCGCGCTGGCGCGATCCCCGGTGACCCGGAGGCCCTCGAGGCCGAGCACACCCGGCACCCTGGTCAGGCCGGCGGCGATGGCCCCGGGATCGACGCCGTGCGGCGGCAGCTCGCGGACCCCGCGAAGGCTCTGGCGGAGCATGGGCAGGGCATTGTGGCCCCCGATCCAGGCGCCGATGCCGATCGAGAGCGCGGCGTCGATCCCGGGGAGCCCGGTCAGGGCGGTGAGCCCGGCGGCGGCCAGCACCGACGCCGAGACGGCGATATCGCTGAAGGCGTCGACCAGAGGGCCGCGGACGCTGACGCTCTGATCGGCCATCCCGCCCTCGGCCTGACGTCCGGCGGACGGGGGATGCCGGATGCGCCGGAACGGGTGGCGCACGGCGCGTCGCCCGGCCTCCGCCCGCAACGCGATCAGGGTGTTGGCGGCGATCGTGGTGACGGCGGTGCCGGTCATGAAGGCGGTGTCGACCTGCGCGGGGCTGAGCAGCCGGGCGACGCCCTCGGCGGCCATGAAGATCGAGATGCCGGTCAGGCTGACGGCGTTGACCAGGGCCGCCAGGCGCCGGTGGCGGTCGGTCCCCTGATGCTCGGCGCGGACGGCGAGGGCGGAGGAGAGGATGTCGTTGGCCTTCTCGCTGGCGTCGGCGAGGACCGCGACCGAATGCGAGGCGACGCCGCCGAGGGCGGTCACGATGGCCACCACCACCGAGGCCCAGAGGCTGGTCCGGAGGAAGCGCAGGTCGGGATCGACCGCCCGAGGTGCCCGCGCGCGACGATGGATGCCGAACATCTAGGATGCGGGCAGCGGTGGCCTGGGGCCGGGCCCCGCGGCTTCGTTCACGGCCTCGAGAACCCAGAAATCCGATCGGCGATCGATGACGAATAGCATGACGGTGAACCGCCGTCCCCCGCACAGGAGGTAATCGATGCAGCTCGGGATGATTGGGCTGGGCCGGATGGGCGCCAATATCGTCCGGCGCCTGATGCGCGACCAGCACACCTGCGTCGTCTATGACGTGAGTCCACAAGCCGTGAAAACGCTGGAGGGTGAGGGCGCGGTCGGCAGCGACTCGCTCGCCGACTTCGCCGCCAAGCTCGCCAAGCCCCGCGTCGCCTGGCTGATGGTCCCCGCCGCCATCACCGGCCAGACCGCGGAGGACCTGGCCAAGCACTTCGAGCCGGGTGACATCATCATCGACGGCGGCAACAGCTACTACCGGGACGACATCGACCGGGCCAAGAGCCTGGCGGAGAAGGGCGTCCACTACGTCGACTGCGGCACCAGCGGCGGTGTCTGGGGCCTGGATCGCGGCTACTGCCTGATGATCGGCGGCGAGCCGGAGATCGTCCAGCACCTGGATCCGGTGTTCAAGAGCATCGCCCCGGGGATCGACACCGCCCCGCGCACACCATCCCGCAGCGGCGAGCCGTCGGCCGCCGAGCAGGGGTACCTCCACTGCGGCTCGAACGGCGCCGGGCACTTTGTGAAGATGGTCCACAACGGCATCGAGTACGGCCTGATGGCCGCCTACGCCGAGGGCCTGAACATCATCAAGAACGCCAATGCCGGGCTCGGCAAGCGGGAGGCGGACGCCGAGACCACGCCCCTGCGCGATCCCCAGTACTACCAGTACGAGATCGACCTGGCCGACGTCGCCGAGGTGTGGCGGCGAGGCAGCGTGGTCGCCTCCTGGCTGCTCGACCTGACTGCCAACGCCCTGGCCGCCGACCCCACGCTGGAGGCGTTCTCCGGCCACGTCTCCGATTCCGGTGAGGGCCGCTGGACGACGCTGGCGGCGGTCGACGAGGGGGTGCCGGCGCCCGTCATCAGCGCCGCCCTCTACGGTCGCTTCAGCTCCCGCAAGGCGGACGAGTACGCGGACAAGGTCCTCTCGGCGATGCGGAAGGAGTTCGGCGGGCACGAGGAGAAGAAGGGGTGAGCGCGACCGGGAGTCAGCGTGCGGCCGACGCCCTGGTCTTCTTCGGAGCCAGCGGCGATCTGGCCCACAAGAAGATCTTTCCCTCCCTCTACGCCATGGTCAAGCGCGGCACCCTCACGGTCCCCGTGGTCGGCGTCGCCTATTCGCAGTGGAACCTGGACCAGCTCAAGGCGAGGGCGAAGGACGGCATCGAGACGTTCGGCGGCGGCGTCGACGACCAGGCCGCCTTCGACAAGCTCATGTCGCTGCTCAGCTACGTCGACGGCGACTACGCCGACCTCAACACCTTCAAGGAGGTCAGGAAGGCGCTGGGCGAGGCGCGGCACCCGGCCCACTACCTGGCCATCCCTCCCGTCCTCTTCGAGAAGGTCGTCGAGCAGCTCCAGGCCGCCGGTCTCGCCGACGGCGCCAGGGTGATCGTCGAGAAGCCCTTCGGCCATGACCTGGCCTCGGCGCAGGAGCTCAACAGGGTCCTGCGCAGGGTCTTCCAGGAGCAGGACATCTTCCGCATCGATCACTTCCTGGGCAAGGAGGCGATCGAGAACATCCTCTACTTCCGCTTCGCCAACTCCTTCCTCGAGCCGATCTGGAACCGCAACTACATCGACAGCGTCCAGATCACGATGGCCGAGGACTTCGGCGTGCAGGGGAGGGGCAAGTTCTACGACGCCACCGGCTGCCTGCGCGACGTCGTTGAGAACCACCTCTTCCAGATCGTCGCCCTGCTCGCCATGGAGCCGCCCGCCGGCCCCGACGTGGAGGCGATGCGGACGGAGAAGCTGAAGGTCTTCCAGGCCATGCGGCCGCTCTCCCCCGACCACCTGGTCAGAGGCCAGTTCGACGGCTACCGCGACGAGCCCGGTGTCGCCTCCGACTCCGACACCGAGACCTTCTGCGCGGTGAAGCTCTCGATCGACTCCTGGCGCTGGTCGGGCGTCCCCTTCTACCTCCGCTCCGGCAAGTCCCTGGCGGAGACGGCGACCGAGGTGCTGGTCGAACTCAAGCCGCCGCCCCAGAGGGTCTTCGACGACTCCCTGCCGGAGAGAGGGCGCTGCAACTATCTCCGCCTGCGCCTCGCTCCCGGCCCGGCCGTGGCCCTGGCGGCTCGGGTCAAGCGCGCCGGGGAGGCCTTCGTCGGTGACCAGAAGGAGCTGCTCCTGAAGGACGAGCAGCCGGGAGAGGAGGAGCCGTACGAGCGCCTCCTGGGCGACGCCCTCGCCGGTCTGCCCGGCCTCTTCACCCGGGAGGACGCGGTCGAGGCGGCCTGGGCCGTGGTCGATCCGGTGATCCTCGACCACAAGCCCTGCGAGCCGTACAAGCCGGGGAGCTGGGGCCCCGAGTCCGCGCGGGGCCTCATCGCCGACGACGGCGGCTGGCACGATCCCGTGATCGAGGCCGGCACCAACAAGGCGGACATCATCTAAGAGCGATCGCTCGGCGGGTGCCGGCTCCGACCGGCACCCGCCGCCCTCCGGCCCGCTGGAAACCTCCCGGACACGTGCTATCGTCGGCCCAGCAGGCGGCGTGGCATTTCGAGGGAGGGATATAGGCGATGAGCACAGGCGCGGCGTCCAGCATCTCCGACCGGCTGGAGCGGATCCCCTTCAACCGCATCCATCGCAACTTCCTGCTCATGGTCGCGGCGGGGGAGTTCGTGGAGACGCTGATGCTCCTCGGCAACGGCGTCGTCCTGGCCATGATCGCGACCGTCCTCCACTTCTCCGACGTGGTCAGCACCTACGTGGTGCCGGTCTCCTTCTTCGCCGGGGAGTTCCTGGGCAGCATCGTCCTCGGCTACCTCTCCGACCGGCTGGGGCGGCGCACCGTGTTCGCCTACGACCTTCTGATCTTCGGCGGCGGCATGATCGTCGCCGCCTTCTTCAGCGACCCGGTGCCGATCGCGATCTTCGTCTTCATCGCCGGTGCCGGCGTCGGCGGCGAGTTCCCGCTGGTCGACACCTACACCACCGAGGTCTTCCCCGGCGCCCAGCGCGGCCGGCGGATGGCGACCGTGTACACGCTGGCCGTGATCGCGGCGCCCGTCATCGCCGTCCTCGCCTACCTCCTCTCCCATCCTCAACCCGGTCCCTTCTCCTGGCGGATCCTGTTCTGGGTCATGGGCGCGCTCGCCCTCGTCGTCTGGCTGATCCGGCTGCGGCTCCCCGAGTCGCCCCGCTGGTTCGAGGTGCGCGGCCGCCAGGAGGAGGCCGAACGAGGCATCGCCGAGATGGAGGAGCAGGCGATGCGGGAGCTCGGACTGGAGGAGCTGCCGCCCCCACCGGAGCGTGTCCTGGTCGCTGGGGCGCCTCCGCGCTGGCGGGACATCTGGGCGCCGGACCTGCGCGGAAGGACGCTGATGATGCTGGTCTTCCAGTTCTTCCAGTCGGGGATCTTCTACGGCTTCACCGCGCTGGCCCCGACCTTCCTGCTGCACAAGGGCATCGGGCTGGTGCACACCCTCCTCTTCACGATCATCATCGACTTCGGCTACCTCGCCGGCAGCATCGTCAACATCTTCCTCATCGACCGTGTCGAGCGGAAGTGGGGGATCGTCGTCACCGCGATCCTGGCCGGGGTGCTCGGGACCGTCTTCGTGATCGTCCCCAACGTCGTCGTGACCGTCATCCTCGGCTTCCTGGTCACCTTCACGCTCTGGAACTTCTCCAACTTCCAGCACACGTTCCAGGCCGAGGTCTTCCCGACCCGCGTCCGGTCCTCGGCGGCGGGGACGGTCTACTCGGTGAGCCGGATCTCGACCTCGATCCTGGTCCTCGTCATCACCGCCTTCTTCCTCCCCCACGGGCTGCTCGCGACCTACGGGCTGATCTGGGTCTTCATCCTCGTCGTGGTCGTCGTGATCGGCGGCTTCGGGCCCCGCACGTCGCGACGCCGGCTGGAGGAGATCGCCCAGTAGGCGGCCGGCCACCGTGTTCGATCCCGCCACGGCTCGCGGATGACGGCGGCGCTGGCGGGAGCAGCGCTTCGGGCCTACCGTGTCCGGCATCGAGACGTCCGGACGGCCGCGCCCTGCGGTGGCGGCCGGCCACAGCCGCGCCCAGAGCCGCCGCCTGGAGGCCCGAGTCATCGGCCGAACGCGCCGTCGCCGGTCGATCGGTGAAATATGGAGGGGTGAGCACACCACCCGAGACCAGTCCCGAGCGGTCCTTCTACTACGAGCTCAGCGACCAGCAGCTGCGCCGCAGGGGGAGCGCCAAGTGGGCCACCTTCGACGCCGACGTCCTCCCCGCCTTCGTCGCGGAGATGGACTTCCGCACCGCGCCCGCCGTCCAGGACGCGCTGGCCAGCGCCGTCGAGCGGGAGCTCTACGGCTATACCGCGGCGCGCTCGTCGGATGGGGCGGCCGCCGCCCTCGCCGACTGGCTCCGCGCGCGGGCCGGCTGGCAGGTGTCGCCGAAGCGGGTGCACGTGCTCCCCGACGTGCTCAAGGGCATGGAGCTGGCCCTGGCCGCGCTCTCGCCCGCCGCCACCCCGGTCATCGTGCCCACGCCCTCCTACCCGCCCTTCTTCGAGGTCGTCCGCGCCTCCGGTCGCGAGCTGGTCGAGGTCCCGACCCTCGTCTCCGACGGCCGCCACGAGCTCGACCTCGAGTCCATCGATCGGGCGCTCGCCGCCGGTGCTCGGACGGTCATCCTGTGCAACCCGCACAACCCCCTGGGTCGGGCCTTCGCGCGGGATGAGCTGGCCGCCCTGGCCGAGGTGGTGGAGGGGCACGGCGGCCGCGTCATCGCCGACGAGGTCCACGCCCCGCTGACCTACTCGGACGCGGTGTGGACTCCCTACGCGACCGTCTCCGAGGCGGCGGCCGCGCACTCGGCGGGCCTGATGTCGTGCTCCAAGGGCTGGAACATCCCCGGCCTCAAGTGCGCCCAGATCGTTCTCAACACGGAGGCCGACGAGGAGGCCTGGTCGCGGCTCTCGCGGTTGCTCACCCACGGTGCCAGCGTCATCGGCATCCTCGCCAACGAGGCCGCGTACCGGCGGGGCGACGCCTGGCTCCGCGACACCGTCGCCTACCTCGAGGGCAACCGGGCGCTGCTCCTGGAGCTGCTCGAGCGGCACCTGCCGGGGGTGGTCTCGACCCGCCCCGAGGGCACCTACCTGGCCTGGCTCGACTGCCGCCGGCTGGGCCTGGACTCGCCGCAGGAGTTCTTCCTCGAGAAGGCCCGGGTGGCGCTGAACGACGGGGCCGGCTTCGGTGACGTCGGGCGCGGGTGCGTCCGCCTCAACTTCGCCACCTCGCGATCCCGCCTGGAGGAGATCGTGGAGCGGATGGGCCGCGCGGTGAGCGCCGCCTCGGCGCCGGCCCGGGCCTGAGGTGGGCGGGACCGGCGGGGGGGCTCCCCGCCGGTCCCGCGCCCGGACCGGATTACCTTTCCCACATGCCTGAGGCGGAGGAGGGGGAGAGCAGGAGGGAGGAGCACGAGGGGCTCGCCCACCACCTTCACGAGAAGGCGATCTCGCTGATGTCGATGGAGCGGCCTCTGCGCGCCCTGACCGTGGTCGCGCTGGTCCAGATCGTCGTCGCCGCGCTCCTCATCGCGCTTCGCAGCGCCCCCTGGCCGACCGTCCGCCTGGGCGCCGACGCCCTTGGCGGTGGAGCCACCGAGGCGCCGGCCATCGCCGTCCTCTTCACGGTCTGGCTGCTCATCGTGGGCTGGAGCTACGTGCTCGCCGGGGCCCTCCACGCCCATGGCGCGCTCCGCCTGCTGGTGGTCGCCGTCTATTCGCTGTTCGCGCTCGCCCTCACCCTCGCCGACGACGCCACCGGGGCCGGGATCGTCCTTCTCGCCCTGGCCGTGGTCTGGGCGCTCAGCCTCGGGCTCTGGCTGCTCGACCGGCACCACCAGCGGAAGGGCTCGGGCCGCCACCACCGGCATCGCCTGAAGCCGTTGACCTTCGGCTGCTACTTCGTGCTGACCGCGATCTGCTTCCTGGCCGGGCCGCTGACCGGCACCGGGATCGGGGCGATGGGCTACCTGGTCAGCTTCGAGCTGCTCGTCCTGGAGCTGGCGGCGACGCCGGTCCTGTTCCTTGCCGGCACCGACTTCGCCGAGTGGGGCGAGGTGGCGGCGGGCCAGCTGGCGAGGGTGGCGGCGCCCCTGGTCCGCACCCGGGGCCTCGTCCTGATCGCCGCCGCCGCGGCGCTGCTCGCCCTCGTCCGGCTCGCGGTCACCGCCGGGCCCAGGGGCTCGGTGCTCGCGATCGGGGCCGACCTCCCCTCGCTGATCCTGGCCGCGGCCTTCGGCTGGCTCGCCATCCGCCGCGAGGCCGACTCGCGGGTCGCCTTCTGGCCGCTGCTGGTGATCGCCCTGCTGCAGCTGGCCGAGGTCTACGCGGCGGCGGGGGTCGCCATCCTCGGCCACCATCTCGACCCGGAGCTGGCCGGCGTCGCCGAGGAGCGCGCGCTGATCCAGGTCCAGTACCAGCTGCTGCCCGGGTCGACAGCGATCTGCCTGGCCATCCTGGCCGGCTCCCTGCTGCTGCTCCGGCGGGGTGGCAAGGCAGCCAGCGCCGGGCTCTTCATCGCCGTCGCCGGAGCCTGGTTCCTGGAGCTCTACCCCGACCGCTGGCTGCGCGTGCTGCTCTCGATCGGGTCCCTCGAGGCGGTTCCCCAGCAGACGCTCGGGGGTGCCCAGACCGCGGTCGCCATCCTGCTGATCGCCGTCGCCGCGGCGGTCCTGGCCGGGCGCCGGGCGGACCTGATCACGCCGCTGCGCCTGCTCCTGGTGCTGCTCCTCGGGATCGAGGTGCTGCGTGGATGTTCGACCTGTACCAGGGGGCGATGGCGGTGTCCGACCGCTTCACCGCCGCCCAGGCGGTGGTGCTGGTGCTGGCCACGCTCTGGGACGTGGCCATGTCCGGGGAGAACGTGACCAACGTGAAGGGCAAGCACAACCCCGCCATGCCCGGGTGCTGGTCTACTTCGGCTACACGACGCTGGTGGTCGCCACCGTCCTCTACTTCGCGACCCGCTTCAGCGTCGCCGGGCACCGCCCCGTCCCCTCCCCTGATCGAGAACGACGCGCTGGCCCAGAACGGTCTGCTCTTCCTCGGCCTGCCCCTCCTGATCACGTTCTTCTTCCTCAACCTGGGCGCCTGGCTGCGCCGCCAGCGCGGTCCCGAGGTGGAGACGGTGGACCGGACCGAGATCACCGGCTGAGTGCCGGACGCGCCGGGGGAGGACCCGGCGCGCCGGCAGGATAGAGCCCTCAGGGTCGAGCCTCGTAGACGGCGTTGAAGGGCGTCTCGGCGCAGCGGCGGAAGCGGGTGAAGCCCGCCGCGGCGGTGACGTCGCGGATGCGTGCCTCGCCGGCCTGGGCGCCGAGGGCGAGGCCGACGTCCTGCGAGAGCGAGTTCGGCGTGCAGAGCATCGTCGAGAAGGCGTAATAGGCGCGGCCGACCGGGTTGAAGTTCTGCTCGGTCTTGTCGCCGGCGATGGGCTCGACGATCATCCAGGTGCCGTCCGGGGCCAGCGCCTGGCGCACGTGCCGCGCCGCGCCGACCGGGTCGCCCATGTCGTGCAGGCAGTCGAACATGGTGATCAGATCGTAGCCGGTGCCGGGGAAGTCCGCGGCGCTGGCCACGTCGAAGCGGGCGCGCCCCTCGAGGTCGGCCGCCGCCGCCCCCTTGCGTGCCAGCTCGATCGACTCGGCGTGGTAGTCGAACCCGGCGAAGCGGGAGCCGGGGTAGGCCTGGGCCATGAGCCGGGTCGAGGACCCGAGGCCGCAGCCGATGTCGGCGACCGAGGCGCCGACGCGGAGCTTCTCGTCCACGCCGTCCAGCGCGGGCAGCCAGGACGGGACCAGGTTGGCGTTGTAGCCGGGCCGGAAGAAGCGCTCGCAGCCGACGAAGACCCCGTGGTCGTGCTCGTGCCAGCCGAAGCCGGCTCCGGCACGGAAGGCGTCGGTGATGTGGGGCTCCGACTTCAGCGTCGCCGCCGCCAGCTGGAAGGCGCCGCAGACGAAGGCGGGGCTGTTCTCGTCGGCCAGCGCCAGCGCGTGCTCGGGCGGGAGCTCGTAGCGGTTGGTCGGGGGGTCGTACTCGACGAACCCGCCGGCCGCCTGGGCGTTGAGCCACTCCCGGACGTAGCGCTCGGCGGTGCCGGTCCGGTCGGCCAGCTCGGCCGAGGTCAGCGGGCCGGCGCCGGCCATCGCCTTGTACAGCCCCAGCCGGTCGCCGATGACGATGAGCCCGGCGTTCACGGTGGCGCCCAGCTCACCGATGGCCTGACCCAGAAACGCGTTCAGCCGATCCTGGTTGATCGGCGGTGTGTCGACGCTCATGGCTTCAACCTCCTTGTTGAATACCGACCCGAGGCTAGGCAGGAGGCGGTCTCTTCGAATCAGGGGGGCCACCTGGTTCTTGACACCCGGCGAGGCCCTGGCATCCTGTACGCATGCTGCTCGGGCGGCAGTCGGAGATCGCCGCCGTCGGCCGAGCGCTGGCGACCGCCCGCGCCGGCGAGAGCTCGGCACTGCTGCTGCGCGGCGAGCCCGGCATCGGCAAGACCACCCTGCTCGGCCACGCCGTGAGGAGCGCCGGGCCGATGCGGGTACTGTTCGCCCGCGGGGTTCCCTTCGAGTCGGACGTGCCCTTCGCCGGCCTGCATGCCCTGCTCCTGCCGGCGCTGGGTTCCATCGATCGCCTCACCGCCGTCCAGGCTGGCGGCCTGCGCGGTGCCCTCGGCCTGGGCGAGCGGGTCGGTGCCGACCGGCTGGTGGTCGGCGCCGCCACGCTGAGCCTGATCTCCGTCTTCGCCGAGGAGGGCCCGGTGCTGATCGCCGTCGATGACGGCCACCTGCTCGACCGGGCGTCGGCCGAGGCGATCGCCTTCGCCGCCCGCCGCATGTTCGCCGACCCGGTGGCGATCCTGGTCGCGATCCGCGAAGGCGAGCCGTCGCCACTCCTCGAGGCCGGGCTTCCCGAGCTCGGGCTCGGCGGGCTCGACCGCGAGGCCGGCCTCGCCCTGCTCGAGCGGGGGGCCGGGGGCCCGATCCCGGCCGAGACGGCCGATCGCGTGCTGCGCGCCACCGGCGGCAACCCGCTGGCCCTGGTCGAGCTCGCCGAGGAGGCGCTGACCCTGCCCGTCACCGCGGCGCACGTGCCGCTCCCGATCGCCACCACGGTGGAGCGCGCCTACCTGCGTCGCGCGCTGGCCCTCTCGGCGGGTGCCAGGCTGGCCCTGCTCCTGCTGTCGGCGTCGCCGGCGAGCGGATGGGAGCTGATCGAGCGGGCCGGCGCCGAGCTCGGCGTCGCCCGGCCAGCCCTCGACGAGGCCGCGGCCGCCGAGGGTCTGGTCCGGCTGCGACGCGGCCGGATCGAGTTCCGCCACCCGCTGGCCCGGGCCGCCCTCTACCACGCCGCCGGCGCCGAGCAGCGCCGGGCGGCTCACCGGGCCCTGCACCGGGTCATGACCGACCCCGACCAGGCCGACGTCCGCGCCTGGCAGCTGGCGGCCGCCGCCGACGGCCCCGACGCGGAGGCGGCGGAGGCGCTGGCGGAGGCCGCCGTGCGGGCGCGGGCCCGAAGCGCCCACGCCAGCGCCGCCAGCGCCATGGAGGAGTCGGCGCGGCTCACCGAGGACGACGGGCCCTGCGCCGCCCGGCTCCGGGAGGCCGCCGAGAACCTCTGGCTGGCGGGCCGGCCCGAGCGCGTCATGGAGCTCCTGGAGACCGCCCGCGGGATCACCGAGGACCCCGTGCTGCGGCTCTCGATCGACAGCCTTCGCGGTCACGTCGCCATGCGTCGCGGCGCGGTCGAGGACGGCTACCACATCCTCTGGGAGGCGGCGGTCGGCGCCGTCGGCATCGATCGGCGAGCCTCGATCCGCCTCCTCGCCGACGCGGCCATCGGCTCCTACGGCGCCGGCCGCCCGGCTCAGATGCTGCGCGCGACCGAGCGGGCGCTGGAGCTGCTCCGTCCCGACGACCCGCCGCACCTGGCCATCCTCGCCCGGGTCGGCTTCGGGATCTCGGCGGTCATGGCCGGGCGCGGCGACGAGGGCCCCCGCGCGCTGCGCGCCGCGCTCCCGCTGATGCGCGAGGTCGAGGCCCACGGCAGCGATCCGCTGATGCTCATGTGCGCGGGCTTCGTCCCGATCTTCCTCCGCGAGGCCAGCGCCGGCCGGGAGCTCCTCGAGTGGGCGCAGACGATGGCCAGGGACCGCGCCCCGACGGCGGTCCTGCCGACCCTCCTCTTCATGCTCGGTCGCGACGCCGCGACCACCGACCGGTGGACGCTGGCCAGGGCCCACTACGAGGAGGCGGCCCGCCTCGCCCGGGAGACGACGGACTCGGCGGAGGTCGCGGCGGCGCTCGCCGGTCTGGCCTGGCTCGACGCCCGGCAGGGCCGGGTCGAGGAGTGCCGGGCCCACGCCGGCGCCGCGCTGGATCTGGCCGGGCGCCTCGGCATGCACTTCTACCGGGCCTGGGCGCTCATCGCCCTCGGTGAGGTCGAGCTCGGCAGCGGCACACCGGGGGCCGCGGCGGCGCGTTTCGAGGCCTGCCAGCGCCTGCTCGGGGAGATCGGCATGGAGGATCCCGACCTGTCGCCCGCCCCGGATCTGGTCGAGGCCTATGCGCGGGGCGGCGACGCCGAAGCCGCCCGTCGCACCGCGGAGGGCCTTCAGGCGGCGGCGATCAGCAAAGGCCAGCCCTTCGCCCTCGCCCGGGCGGTCCGCAGCCTGGCCGTGGTCGCCCCCGACGGCGAATACGCGCCGCTCTTCGAGACCGCGCTTGGCCATCACGGCCAGACGCCGGACACGTTCGAGCGGGCACGCACCCAGCTCGCCTATGGAGAGCGGCTGCGGCGCTCGCGCCGCCGAGGCGTGGCCCGGGTCCAGCTGCGGGCGGCCCTGGAGGCGTTCGACCGGCTGGGGGCGGAGCCCTGGGCGGAGCGCGCCCGGGCCGAGCTGCAGGCGACCGGGGAGACGGCCCGACGGCGTGACGATTCGACCCGCCTTCAGCTGACGCCGCAGGAGCTTCACATCGCCCTCTCCCTGGCCGGCGGGCGGACCACCCGCGAGACCGCGGCCCGGCTCTACCTGAGCCCGAAGACGGTGGAGTACCACCTGCGCAACATCTACGGCAAGCTGGGCGTCCGCTCGCGCGACGAGCTGCGGACGGCCCTGGGCGAGCCAGGCGGCGAGGACGATTCCGGATCCTGACCGTCGGGTGGGGACCGGTCGCCGCGCTCGATACGATGAGGATCGATGGACATCGCCCTCGATCAGGTTCTCGACCCCGGCGACGAAGCCCTCTACCGCGTGCGCAGCACCGCGCCCGGCCCCCAGGGCTCGCTCCCGGTCACGGCCGACATGCTCCGTCACCGTCCCTCCGGCGACCTCTTCGGCTGGAGCCAGGACGTGGGCATGGGCCTCGATCCCTCGCGGTTGGGGGGCTCCGAGGTGCTCATCCTCAGCACCCACGGCGGGGTCCGGCGTCCGGACGGGACGCCGATCGCGCTCGGCTATCACACCGGCCACTACGAGGTCGGCCTCCTCGTCGAGGCCGCCGCCGAGGAGCTCCGCCGCCAGCGGGCGATCCCCTTCGCCGGGGCCTGCACGGACCCCTGCGACGGCCGCTCCCAGGGCACCGACGCGATGTTCGACAGCCTGCCCTACCGGAACGACGCCGCCAACGTCCTCCGTCGCCTGATCCGCTCCCTGCCCACCCGCAAGGGCGTGGTCGGGGTGGCCACCTGCGACAAGGGCCTGCCGGCGATGATGATGGCGCTCGCCGCCAGCGGCGACATGCCCGCGGTGCTGGTCCCGGGCGGCGTCACCCTGCTCCCCGAGCACGGCGACGACGCCGGCCGCATCCAGTCCATCGGTGCCCGCTACGCTCGGGGCGAGGCCACGCTGGAGGAGGCGGCGGCGAGCATGTGCCACGCCTGCGCGTCTCCCGGCGGGGGCTGCCAGTTCCTGGGCACGGCCGCCACCTCACAGGTCGTCGCCGAGGCGCTGGGCATGGCCCTGACCCATTCCGCCCTGGCCCCCAGCGGCCAGCCGATCTGGGCCGACGCCGCCAGGCGCTCGGCTCGAGCGGTCCTCGCCATGTCCCAGCGCGGGATCCGGCTGGGAGATGTCCTGACCGACGCCGCCGTGCGCAACGCCATGGTCGTTCACGCCGCCTTCGGAGGCTCGACCAACCTAATCCTGCACGTGCCCGCCGTGGCCCACGCCGCCGGGCTCAGGCGGCCGACGGTGGAGGATTGGACCGAGGTCAACCGCCAGGTGCCTCGCCTGGTCGACGCCCTGCCCAACGGCCCCGTCGGCCACCCCACGGTCCGGGTCTTCCTGGCCGGCGGCGTGCCCGAGGTGATGCTGCACCTGCGCCGGCACGGACTGCTCGACGTCGGCGTGCTGACCACCTCGGGCAGGACCCTGGGGGAGATGCTCGACTGGTGGGAGGGCTCGCGCCGCCGCGCCGCCCTTCGCGATGTGCTGCGCGGCGAGGGCGTCGACCCCGACGCGGTGATCATGGACCCGGAGCGCGCCGCCGCCCGCGGTCTGACCTCGACCGTCACCTTCCCCCGAGGCAACCTCGCCCCGGGCGGATCGGTGGTCAAGAGCACCGCCATCGACCCGACCGTGGTCGGCGCCGACGGCGTCTACCGCCACACCGGCCCGGCGCGCGTCTTCCTGACCGAGCGTGACGCCATCGAGGCCATCCGCAGCGGCCGCATCGTCGCCGGCGACGTGGTCGTGCTGATCTGCCGCGGGCCGATGGGGTCGGGCATGGAGGAGGTGGCCCAGATCACCACCGCCCTCCGCTATCTGCCCTTCGGCAAGCAGGTGGCGGTGGTCACCGACGCCCGCTTCAGCGGCTTCTCCACCGGCGGCTGCGTCGGCCACGTCACCCCGGAGGCGCTGGCCGGCGGCCCGATCGGGAGGATCCAGGACGGCGACGAGGTCGAGATCACGATCGACCGGGAGCGGCTGGTCGGCTCGGTCGACCTGGTCGGCGCCGGCGGCGAGCGGGTGGGGGCCGCCGAGGGGGCGGCGATCCTGGCCGCGCGCGAGCCGCGAAGCGATCTCGCCCCCGATCCCGGGCTGCCGCCGGAGACGCGCCTGTGGGCGGCCCTGCAGGACGCCGGCGGCGGCACGTGGGGCGGCTGCGTCTACGACGTCGACGCGGTCCTGACCCTGCTCAACGCCGGCCGCGAGGCGCTGTCCGGCTGAGGTCGGCGTCCGCATCCGCGCCGGTCGGGTAGGCTGCGATCGTGGAGATCACGGCGGCGGCGCCGGTCCGGCTGGTCCGGTCGCTGCAGCCGCACGATCCCGAGCTGGCCGGGCTGCGCCGGGCGGCGCGGGCGGTGATCGTCATCGCCCCGCTCTTCATCCTCTGCGACCTCGTCCTCCGCCAGCCGCAGATGACCGTGTTCGTCGTCTTCGGCGGCTTCTCGCTCCTGGTCCTGGCCGACTTCGGCGGCCCCCGCCGGCCCCGGGCGGCCGCCTATGGGGTCGGGGTGACGATCGGAGCGCTGCTGGTCGCGCTGGGCACCCTAGCCTCACCGATCCCCTGGCTCGCCGCCCTGGTGACGCTCCTGGTCGGGGTCGCCATCCCGCTCTCGGCCGTGCTCGGCGGCTACGTCGCGGCCGCGCAGACGATGCTGATGTTCTCGTTCGTGCTCGCCGTCTCCGTGCCGGCGCCCGCCGAGGACATCGGACTGCGGGTGGCGGGCTGGGTGCTGGCGGGCGCCGCCTGCACGATCGCCGGCGTCTTCTTCTGGCCTCGCTTCGAGGTGGCGAAGCTGCATCACGAGGTGGCGGCCGCCAGCCGTATGCTGGCCGACCTGGTCGACGCCGACCGCCGCGGCGAGAGCGGGCCCGACCTGGACGCGCTGCGGCGCCGGGCGGTCGGCGCCTGCGCCGTCACCAACCGGATGTACGAGCTGACCGCCCGCCGCCCGATCGGCCCGACGGGGCGAGATCGGGCGATGGCCGAGCTGATGGGCGAGCTGGCCCGGATCAAGGAGCTTGCGGCGGAGCGGCTCAGCGCCGGCGGCGGCGATGAGGTGCGGGACGGGCTGGCCGAGCAGGTGGTGGCGACGCTCCGGGCGGTGGCCGACGCGCTGGATACCGGCGGCAGGGCGGATCTGGGGCCCCTGGTCGCCGCCCGCGCCGCCCACGCCCGCGTGCTCGCCGACTGGGTGCAGGAGTCGATGAGCGAGGGGCGCCGCCCGGAGGAGCTGCTCGACGTGGCCGACGCCGACCACACCATGCGCATCCTCGCCTACCTGGTGCTGGCCATGGGCGCCAACGCCGTCGTCGCCAACGGCGGCTGGGTCGAGGACGGGCTCCCGATCCCGGCCGGGACGCCGGTCCACCGCGGGCTTCTCGGCATCGCCCGCCGCGCCGGCCGCACCGTCAGGAGCCACTTCCATCCGCGGTCCACCGCGCTCCATGGCAGCCTTCGCGTCGGGATCGGCCTCGCCCTCGCCGTCCTGCTCGCCCGCACGCTGAACCTGGAGCACGGATTCTGGGTGGTGCTCGGCACGGTGTCGGTGCTGCGCACCACCGCCGTCGCCACCGGTCGCACGGTCCTGCAGGCGCTCGGCGGCACCGTGCTCGGGTTCGCCATCGCCTCGGCCGTGATCGTGACCGTGGGCCGCGACGAGGCGGTGCTCTGGGCGCTGCTGCCGGTCTGCATCTTCCTCGCCGCCTACGTGAGCAGCGCGGTCGGGTTCGTCGCCGGGCAGGCGGCCTTCACCGTCAACGTGATCGTGATCTTCAACCTCATCGCCCCCGCCGGCTGGGAGGTCGGACTGCTCCGGCTGGAGGATGTCGCCGCCGGCTGCGCCGTCAGCGTCATCGTCGGCCTCCTGCTCTGGCCGAGGGGGGCAAGGAATGACTTCCGCGAGGCGATCATAGGCACCTACCGCTCGATCTCCTCGTTCCTCGCCCTCTCCTACGAGGATTCCCTGGAAGGGACTCCCAGGGCCACGGCGGAGTCGCTGCGGGCGGCCGTGGTCCGCGGCATGGTCCGGGTCGAGGACACCTTCAACCAGTTCATCAACGAGCGTGGGAGCAGGCCGGTCGCCCCCGCCGACGCCGCCCAGCTGGTCTCCGGTGCCCGCCACGCGCTGATGCTCGGCGACGTGCTCAACGCCATCGCCAGCAAGGGCGACTCGGCCTTCGCCTGCCCCCAGGGCAGGGACGCGATCGAGGTTCAGGCGGTGAAGGCGGTGGGCCGGTTCCGCTGGCTCGGCGACGAGCTGGCCGGCGTCCCTCCCGCCGAGGACAGGGGGGAGCGACCGTCCCGGTCGGCGATCCGTGCCGCCACCCTCCGCTGCCTCGACATGTGGCGGGGGGACGCCGCCGCGGCACCGGCCGCGATCGCGCTGGAGTCGATCGGTGACCATATCAGCCACCTCGACGGGCTCTGCGACTCGCTGGACGCGCCGGTGGCCAAGGCCGTGCAGGGCCGCCGCGTTCCCTGGTGGCG
The DNA here is from genome assembly GCA_036272915.1 of Candidatus Dormiibacterota bacterium. GTDB lineage: Bacteria > Chloroflexota > Dormibacteria > Dormibacterales > Dormibacteraceae > DATAXV01. The sequence goes on along the minus strand of DATAXV010000087.1, from coordinate 7,992 downwards.
CTGAGCGCCGATCAGATCGGGGCCTGAGCCAGCAGCAGGTCCTCGAGGTCGAGGTCGTGCTCGATGCGGTGCATGACGCCGTCCGAGATCGCGCCCTGGTTGCGCAGCCGCACCAGCTCCGCCCGCTCGGCGGTGGTGAGCTCGATCCGGAGGCGGCGAATGTGCTCGTGCTTGACGCGGTGGGCGGCGGTGACCTCCTCGTCGGCCCTGACCATGCTGCCCGGACCGCTGCCGTTCACGACGACGCCGAATCGCGTCTCGACCAGTCGCCGCTGCTTGGCGAAGTGCCCGCGGATCCAGCCGACGTGACTCCCCTCGATCCAGTCCTCTCCGTCGAGCTCCACCATCTCGTCGAGCCGCCGCTCGGCGGCGGCGATGATCTTGAAGCGGGCGATCTTCTCCTCGTGGAGGTCGCCGCCGTCGCCACCCGCCAGGCCCAGCGCCCGGGTCAGCACGGGCAGGGTCATGCCCTTCACCACGAGCGTGAACAGGATCACGCCGAAGACCAGGAACAGGATCAGGTCGCGGCCGCCGAAGTAGGGCCCGCCGGAGACCGCCACGGGGACCGACAGCGCCGCCGCCAGCGACACCGCACCACTCATGCCCGCCCAGGAGGTCAGGGTCACGCTCCGCCAGGGCGGGAGGCGCTCCCGCCGGCGCACGCGCCGGAAGAGGAAGGGCAGGTAGGCGCCGGGGAAGGTCCAGAGCACTCGGATGACCACCACGGCCAGGCAGATGAGGACGGCGTACACGAGCAGGTCGCCGATCGGGCGTCCGCGAAGCCCGCTCAGGATGAGCGGCAGCTGCAGGCCGATCAGGATGAAGGCGAGCCCGTTGAAGATGAACTCGGACATGTCCCAGACGGCGATTCCCTGGACGCGGGTGTTGGGTGACAGCAGCTCCGGGCTGCGCCAGCCGACGTAGAGCCCGGCGACGACCACGGCGAGCACCCCCGAGGCGTCGAGATTGGTGGCCGCGATCCGGTCGGCGCCGGCGATGTGGAGGATCCGGGCGAGATCGGCGAGCGGGGCCGACACCTCCACGCCCTCGGCGACCAGGTAGGCGGCGTAGGGGGCCAGGAAGCTGAGCGTGATCTCGATCAGCGGGTCCTCCAGCCGGAGGTGGATCTGAGCCATCAGCCAGCCGATGAGCAGGCCGACGGCGACGCCGCCGATCACGGTCAGCAGGAACAGCGGGCCGGCCTGCCAGAGCGCCACCCCGCCGGTGGTCGCCGCCACCACCGCCAGCCGGTAGACGACCAGGCCGCTGGCGTCGTTGACCAGGCTCTCGCCCTCGACGATGGCGACGACGGCCCGGGGCGCGCCCAGCCGCTGCATGATCGCCGTCGCGGCGACCGCGTCGGTTGGTGAGACGACCGCCCCGAGGATGAAGGCGGTGGGCCAGGGGAGTCCTGGGATCACGGCGTGGGCGATCGCGGCGACGCCCACCGTCGTCGTCAGCACCAGGCCGAAGGCGAGCAGCGAGATCGAGCGGAAGTTGGCCCGGAAGTCCCGGATCGAGGTGCTCCAGGCGGTCTTGAACAGAAGCGGCGGCAGGAAGACCAGGAAGACGATGCCGGGCGCCAGCTCGACCCTGGGCACACCCGGGATCACGGCCAGGGCGAGGCCGCCGATGACCATGACGATGGGATAGGGCAGGCGCAGCCGCCGGGCGATCATGGCCAGGACGACCACCGCGACGAGGAGTCCGAGAACGATTTGTACGTCCGGCATGCTGAGGCCCACCGCTACTATGCACGACGCCCCGGCTCCCGTCCCGCCGCGGGCGGCGGGATTGACACCGCCCTCCACGCGTGGAGGGCGGCTTGCGATCTTCATTAATCGTTTGATCGCGGACGGGCTCGCGCGGCCGCCTCGGCGATTCGCGGATCAGGGAGGGAGGGTCGATGAGCGCGGACGACGGAGCGGAGCGGGCTCCGGGGGGTCGGCCGCAGGGATTTCCCGGGCGCCGCCGGGGTGATCGCCGCCAACGCCCCGGCGCTGCCCGCTGCCAGTAGACCCGCCCCGGCCGCGCCGCCGCGGACCGAGCGCAGCCGAAATGACGGCGGCGCTGGGGGACCGTCGTCGCTGAAACCGACTGCGGGCTGGAGCGATACATCGCCGCCCATACCGAACTTTCCGTCAGCGTCGCCGGGGCAATCGCCGATCTCCGGGCGCCGAAGTACAGCCCCGCCTGATCGACGATCAAGCAGAAATTGCTTGGGATGCGCGGGACCGGAGGCTGACGTCGCTATCTCGGCTCAACGGGATCTTCGACCGTGACAGCCACCGCGGGGTCGCGGGCTGCAGCCTGCGGGCCGAGACGTCGGCCGGGGTGCTCAGGCTGGACCGGGACCGTTGCGCTTCCACGATCCTGTCAAGGAGAAAGGCCCGACCCGCACCGGGCGAACGCAGCCTCCTTCAGGGGATGTCAAGGCCATGGCATGTCCCAAACGGCCCCGGGACGCCTGACCGATTTGACCCATGTTCAGCGATCCGGTCGAGAGGTACCGTCTGGCTTGCAGCCGGAACCGAATCGCCCGTGAGGAGACGCGATCCGGACCCTTTCGTCGCAGGAGGCCCTAGATGTCAGCAGAGCAGGCCGGAGGTGCCGTTTTCGACATCTATGGGAACGGTGAGTATCTCAACCGGAATCCGGGCTGGCACGTCGAGCACTCGGCGTGGAAGGTCAGCCACCTCGACCGGATCGTGGCTCGCAACTCTCTCCAGCCTGCCACCGTCTGCTCAATCGGCTGCGGCGCGGGCGAGGTCCTGCGGCTGTTCCAGGCGCACCGCGATCATCCCTGCGAATGCTGGGGATTCGACATCTCCCCGCAGGCCATCGAGCTGGCCATGCCTCGGGCCACCGAGACTCTCCACTTCGAGCAGGTCGACATCGCCGACGTCCGGGGGAAATTCGACCTGGCCATGGTCCTGGACGTTGTCGAGCATGTCGAGAACCCGTTCGAGTTTCTTCGTCAGCTGCGCTCCCGCGCCCACCGGGTGCTCCTCCACGTCCCGCTCGACCTCTCGGCTCAGAGCGTCGTCCGGTCGAAGCCGCTGACAGCGCTGCGCGACGCGCACGGTCACCTTCACTACTACACGAAGGAGACCGTACTGAGGATGCTCGAGGACACCGGTTTCAAGGTCGTCGACTACCACTACACCTCGATGGCCATGGAGCTTCCCTGCGACGTTCTGACACGGAAGCTGCTCCGCTGGCCACGCAAGCTCCTCTTTCGCCTCAACCAGGACCTGGCCTCCAAGTTGCTCGGCGGCTGCAGTCTGATGATCCTGGCCCGGCCCATTTCCTGACCGGCGCGCTTCAACCGGGCATGTGGATCGACCTGGCCGGAGCCGGAGGACCTGGCATCGGATTCTCGGCGGTCCAGCTGGGAGCGGACACCGGCGCCGGAAAGAACTGGCCGGAGGCGTGATCCCGATGCAGCATCTTGGCTGTGATCCGGTTGAGGGCGTCCGCCGGGACGGGAGGCGCGTCGCGGTCCAGCGAGGACCCCACCCGCTCTCCTCCACTGCATAGGCTCATGCCCTGCATACGCAACCACACCCGTAACCAGTTACACGTCACGGGAAGGGGACCTGGACCCGGCCGCCGGTCGACGCGCGGGACGGGATCGCGGTGACCATCGATCCGACCACCGCCCTGGTGATCTGGGTCCGCGGCGCCGACGCCGGCCGTCAGACGTCGCCGTAGCCGACCCCACGGAGCCAGGCCCGGGCGATGAGGGCGTGGCCGGGCGCTCCGGGGTGGACCCGGTCCCCGGCCCAGAAGCACTTGGGCTGGGCCTCGAGGCCGCGGTCGAACGCCCGCTGGGTCCTCACCAGGAGGGCGCCGTGTCGCTCGGCGAGGGCGTGCACGACCGCCGCATAGGCGTCGATCAGGCGCCGGAAGGGATCCTCCCGGTCGGGCTCGATGACGTAGGGCTCCATCAGGATCAGCCGCGCTCCGGCCTCCCGGGAGCGCGTCAGCAGCGCGTCATAGGTCGCCTCGTACTCGTCGAGCGGGACCGCCTCCCGCTCGCGCCCCTCGACCGCCCGCCAGACGTCGTTGATGCCGATCTTGACCGAGAGCCAATCCGGCCGGAGGGCGATCGCATCCTCCTCCCACCTCTCCTTGAGATCGCGCACGGTGTTTCCGCCGACGCCGCGGTTCAGCACCTCGAGGCCGAGCTCGGGATAGCGCGAGAGAAGGAGTGCCCGGGCCATGTGCACGTAGCCGGTGCCCCACTCCGGCGACTGCAGCCGACCGGCATCGGTGATGCTGTCGCCGATGAACAGGATCCGCTGGCCGCGCTCGAAGACGATGCTCATTCTGGGTGCCCTCCCCCCCGGTGATGTGGCCGGATCCGCGTCCCACCACCCTGGCACATCGCCCGGCTTCGACTCAGCGACGCATCAATGGTGGAAGAGGCGCACCCCGGTGTGGACGAGGGCGATGCCATGGCGGCGGCAGGCCTCGACCACGTCGTCCGAGCGCATCGCCCCGCCCGGCTCGGCGATGCTGCCGACGCCGTGGCGCGCCGCCTCCTCGACGTTGTCGGTGAAGGGGATCGACCCGTCCGAGGCGAGGGCCAGCCCGTGCCGCTCGGCCAGCCACTCCCGCCGCTCCTCCGGCGAGAGCGCGTCGACGGCCGCGTACTGCCGGTTGACCCGGTCCTGGATCGATCCCGCCTCCAGCGTCTCGCGCCGCGCCGACGGGTGGCGGCGCAGCCACCAGGTGTCGGCCTTGGCGCCGGCCAGGCGGGTGCAGTCGATGCGGGACTGCTGGCCGGCACCGATGCCGAGGGCCATGCCCGCCCGCACGTAGGCGATCGAGTTCGACTGCGTGTGCCGGACCACGATGAGCCCGAGCAGAAGGTCCCTGACCGCGCCCTCGTCGAGCTCCCCGCAGAGGACCTTGTCGAGGTGCCGGCGGTTGAGAACGAGATCGTCCCTGGCCTGGACGCAGCGGAGGCCGTAGACGTCGCGGATCTCCTCCGCCGGCGGCCGGAACCCGGGGTCGGCCTCGAGGACCAGGAAGCGGCCCCCCTTCTTGCTCCGGAGAAGCTCCAGGACCCCCTCCTCATAGCCGGGGGCGATGACGGCGTCGGAGACGACGCGCCGGAGCAGGCCGGCGAGCTCCAGATCGACGGGTCGGGAGACGGCCACGACGTCCCCGTAGGAGGCTCGCGGATCCGCGTCCCTGGCGCGTACGTAGGCGCTGGTCAGCGGTCCGGCGGTCTCCAGCCCGTAGGTCTCGGTCATGACCTCGTCGAGCGGGCCCGCGGTCGCCGCCCCCGCCGGGGAGACGTGCTTGAAGGAGGTCGCGACCGGCTCGCCGAGCGCACGCTCCGCCTCGCTGACCAGGCGCCAGGCGTTGAGCGCGTCGAGCAGGTTGGTGTAGGAGGGATCCCCGTGAAGGACGCGCAGGGGCGAGCCCTCGCCCAGCGGCGACGCCGAGGCCGGGGCACGGTGGGGGTTGATGCCGTAGCGCATTTTCATGCTGTACCTCCGTCTGGTCGACGGAGGCGCCCAGGCGGGCGGCGCCACCTCTCTTGAGTGGTCCGGTCGCTCCCCGATGGTGCTCCATCCGCGCCAGTCGCGACCACCGCTAGCATACCTGCCACCGACCCCGCCGCGGCAGGCGCGTCCTTCACCGACGCACAATCTCCCCTTGTCCAAACGACCGTGAGATCGATGTCTTGACGGCCCGAAGTACGTCTGTCAGGCTCCGAATTTGTGAGCGAGTCACCTCAACCGTCAGGTGAGACCCGGCAGCGTCCGGTGACGCGGGTCCACGAGGTCTCGCCGGCGCTGGCCGGCGCCGTCTTCGGCTACGCCCCGCCCTGGGTCCGTGACTTCTCCGACATGAGCTACGAGTGGCGGCGGCTGGTGGCGGAGTTCGCCGGGACCTTCCTGCTCGTGCTCGTCGGCGCCGGAGGCGGCGTCATCGACGCCTTCAGCCACGGCGCCGTCGGCCGGACCGCGGAGGTGGTCTCCCCGGCCCTGATGGTGTTGGCGATCATCCTCGCCACCGGCGCCGTCTCAGGAGCCCACCTCAACCCGGTCGTGAGCGTCGCCTTCGCCCTCCGTCGCGAGTTCCCGTGGCGGCGCATACCGCTGTACGTGGTCGCGCAGGTGCTGGGGGCGGTGGTCGCCTGCGGTCTCCTGCGAGCCCTCTTCGGCGACATCGGGCATCTCGGGGCGACGCTGCCCGGGCCGCACGTCAGCGCCACCCAGGCGGTGGTCACCGAGGCCCTGCTCACCTTCGGTCTGGTGACCGTCATCCTCGGCACCGCCTCCGGCGCCCAGAACGTCGGGCCCCTCTCCGCCATCGCCGTCGCCGGCTACATCGCGCTGGCCGGGCTCTGGTCGAGCCCGATCAGCGGTGCCTCGATGAACCCGGTCCGATCCCTGGGCCCCGACGTCGTCCTGGGCCAGTTCGGGCAGTGCTGGATCTATCTGGTCGGACCGACCGCGGGGATGCTGGTCGCGGTCGGCCTCGCCTACGTGCTCCGGGGCCGGGGAGCAGACGCCGCCGCCTCCAGGGCCGCCCAGGGAGGCCTGGGGACGCTGGTGCTGGAGCGTGCGCTCGACGCCCACGCGGCGCCGCCGGCCCCGCCGACCGATCCCGCTCACTGACGCACCTCCTGGCGCGTCATACCGCGACAAGGGAGAACCATCATGGCCAAGCAGTCCAAGAAGTCCGACAAGGCGCTGCCTCGCGAGCACTGGAAGGAAGAGCCCGACGCCCACGACTATCCGGCCGCGAGCGACTACCTGAGCCTGGTCACCGACGACACCGGCGCCACCATGCTGGTCAAGGCGCTGAAGGGCTCGGCGATCATCCGGCGGAAGGCCAAGGACCTGCTCCGGGCGAGCCGGCTGCCGCTCCTGGAGCTGGACAACCCGCACGTCAGGGAGGACCTGGGGAAGGTGCGGGAGGGCGAGAGGCTGTCCCCCGTCCTGCTCGTCCGCGGTTCGATCGACCGCGACGCCGCCCTCACCGTGGCCGACGGCTACCACCGCATCTGCGCCAGCTACCACATCGACGAGGACGCCGACATCCCCTGCCGGCTGGCCGAGCTCGCCCCGCAGCTGGAGACGGTGGCCACGGCGGTGCCCCCGGCGCGGCGGCGGAACTCCTCTGGCGCCCGGCGGAGGTCGACGGCGAACTCAGACGGGGCCTGAGCCCGACCGCCGCCGGCGCGGCTCACCGGGCATGTCCTCGGCGGTGAAGTCGGGGGGCAGCCTCCGCCTCAGCGCGGGATCGGCGATGCGGCCCCCCTCGACCGCCACGCCCTCCGCGCGCAGCCGCGCCGCCTGCTCCCGGACGTCACCGGCGGCGAGCCTGCCGTCGGAGCGGACCACGCGCCACCAGGGCAGCCCCCGGCTGGTCGCCAGCACCCGCCCGGCGGCGCGGGCGGCGCCCGGGTACCCGGCCCGGACGGCGACCTCGCCATAGCTGACCACCGACCCTCGAGGGATCGCCGCCACCGCCCGGGAGACGGCGAGACGCAGCTCCGAGTCGGGACCGGGCGAGCGTCCCCCGCCTCCATCCGTCATCGGCGGCTCGGCCCGCGCCGGGGGTCTCATCGACCGGAGGGTAGCAGCGCGCTCCCGCGACCGCCGGCGGTACGTTGGTCGCTCGAATCGATGACCGACGATCAAGGTGCTCGGCGGGCCGCGCCGGCCACTCCCGCCAACCAACGGGCGCTCGACCACGTCCGGGAGCTGGTCCGGGGCGACCGCCGCCGGCACCTGGCCCGCATCTCACGCGTTCTCGCCGGCCACGGCCTCGACGCGGATCCGCGCTCGCTGTGCGGGGCACTGGCCCGGGCGCCGGTCACGGTGAACTTCCATGCCGACCGCCTGCTCCCCGACGGTCGCACCGTGGCCGAGGCGCTGACCGGCGACGGCCTCTACCGAAGCCAGTTCGAGTCGGGGATCTCGTCGGGCGCTCTCGCCGCTCACGCCGGGGGTGGTCGGGATG
>DATAXV010000086.1:0-16066 GCA_036272915.1 Candidatus Dormiibacterota bacterium | reverse complement strand
GACCCAGCGGATGTCGACGGCGACCTGGTGGGCGAAGCCGGCGTGGCGCAGCGCCTCGCTCACCGAGAGGTAGGCGTCGGGCAGCTCCACGTACTTGCCGACCACGGCGATGGTGACCGTGCCCCGCGTCTGCCGCATCCGCCGGCAGAACGCCTCCCACTCCTCCAGGAGCGGCGGGTGCTTGGCCTCGTCGAGGCCGAAGTGGCGGGCGATCAGCCGGCCCATCCCGGCCTCCTCGAGCATCAGCGGCACGAGGTAGATGCTGGGGACGTCGGGAACGCCGATGACCCCCCCGGCGGGGACGTCGCAGAAGAGGGCGAGCTTCTCCTTGATGTCCTGGTCGATGGGCCGCTCGGACCGGGCGACGATGGCGTCAGGCTGGATCCCCATCGCCCGCAGCGCCTGGACCGAGTGCTGCGTCGGCTTGGTCTTCATCTCCTCGCCGCGGATGAGCGGCACCAGGGAGACGTGAACATAGAAGACGCGCTCGCGCCCGAGGTCGTTCTTGAGCTGGCGGATCGCCTCCAGGAAGGGCTGGCTCTCGATGTCGCCGACGGTCCCCCCCACCTCGCACACGAGCACGTCGGCCTCCGACTCGCGGGCGGCCCGCTGGATCCGCTCCTTGATCTCGTTGGTGACGTGGGGGATGACCTGGACCGTGGCCCCCAGGTAGTCGCCGCGGCGCTCCTTGGCGATGACCTCGGAGTAGATCTTGCCGGTGGTCACGTTCGAGGCCGCGGAGAGGTCCTCGTCGACGAAGCGCTCGTAGTGGCCGAGGTCGAGGTCGGTCTCGGCCCCGTCGTCGGTCACGAAGACCTCACCGTGCTGGTAGGGGTTCATCGTGCCCGGATCCACGTTTAGATAGGGATCGAGCTTCTGGAGATAGACCCGGCAACCCCTGCTCTTCAGGATGTTGCCGATGGAGGCGGCGGTGATGCCCTTTCCCAACGAGCTCACCACGCCGCCAGTGACGAATACGATCTTCGACAACCCGGGGCCCCAGTCTACCCGGTGCGTCACCCCCGCCGCCACCGCTCAGACTCGCGGTTCGAGCAGGACGACCTTGGTCTCGCCCTCGGTGCTCGAGCTCGCCTGGACGGTCAGCTTCGGCTGCCGCTCCTGACTCTCCACGCCCATCTCCTCCAGGAAACGGTCGATCGGCTGGAGGTCGACGTGGATCTGCGGAAGGGCGTAGTGCATGGGCACCACGTAGCGCGGCTCGATCTGGCGGACCACCTCGGCGCCGCGGGTCGCGTCCAGCGTGGCCCCGCCGCCGACCGGCACCAGCAGCACGTCGACCTTCCCCAGCCACTCCAGGGACCGGTCGTCGAGCGCGTGGCCGAGGTCGCCCAGGTGGCAGACGCTCACGTCGTCGATGCCGAGCAGGAACACCGTGTTGCGCCCGTGGGTCTCACCCTTCTTGTCGTCGTGGAAGGTGGGCACCCCGATCACGGTGACGCCGGCCACCTCGTACTCGCCGGGGTCGCGGATCAGAAACGGGTCCTTGGCCACGGCCCTGACGTAGTTGTGATGATCGTGCTCGTGGCTGATCGTGACCAGATCCGCCTCCAGCCGCCCCAGCTTGGGGCCGAGGGCCGGCGGATAGGGATCGTTCACAACCGCCGCCCCGCGGCCGCGGAGGCGGAAGCAGCCGTGTCCGTACCAGGTGACGTCCAAACCGATGCCTCCTTACTTTCAGCAGGCGGGATGCTCGCCGTCGAGGACCAGCTGCACCTGGGCTGAATTGCCGGCCCGAGTGTACGTGACGGTCACCCTCTGATCGGGCTTGAAGTGGGCGCGAAGAAGCTCCGGCAGTGGTTCCGTCGCGGACAGCTGCTGGTCGTCGAGCCGCGTGATGACGTCCCCGACCTGCAGCCCGGCCTGGCTGGCCGGGCCTGCCCCGGTCAGGCTGGTGATCTTGGCCCCGACCGCGCCGCCGCCGTTGAGCGCGACCTGATCCGAGGTCACCTCCTCGGTGCTCACGCCGAGGTCGGCGACGGAGATCTGGGGAGCCCCTCCGGTGAGCTGCTGGACGTCGGTCTGGATCGAGTCCGAGGGCATGCCGTAGGCGAGCGAGCCACCCAGCTCGGTGCCGCGGCCGACCACTCCCACCACCTGATCGTTGACGTTGAGCAGGGGCCCGCCGACGAAGCTGGGGTCGATCGTGGCATCGGTCTCGATCGCCCCCCAGTAGGTGACATTGCCGTTCTTGCTGACCGGATCCGCCATCGAGACCGGCCGGCCGACGGCGCTGACCACGCCGCTCGTCACCAGCGCGCGCCCGGGCTGGGCGCCGGCGAGCAGGATCACGTCCTGGCCCGGCTGCATGGCCGACGAGTCGCCGAACGACAGGGTGGGCAGGTTGGAGACGCCGTCCACCTTGAGCACGGCCAGCCCGACCGGGCAGTCGTAGTCGACCAGACGGGCGTCGTAGAGGCGGCTGCTGCCGCCGATCAGGACCTTGAGCTGGGTCGAGCCGGCGGCCACCGCCACCGAGGTCACGATGTACCCGTCGCCGGAGACCAGGAAGCCGGAGCCGGCGGCGCTGCCGCTGCCGCTGCCGCTCTGGGTGAGGATGGTGACCACCGCCGGCTGCGACTTCTGGGCGACCTGGGCGACGGCGGTGCCGTCGGTGACGGTGACCTTGCTGCCGGGGAGGTTGACCTCGGGGCCCTTGACGCTGCCCTGGACGATGGCCAGGGTCACGCCGACGCCGACGGCGGCTCCGACCAGCGCGGCGATGAGGGCGGCAGCGACGAGCAGACTGGCGCTGCGCGACCAGACCGGGGCACCTCCGCCTTCCCGCTCGGTCACGACAGGCTGCTTGCGCTCGCTCACGGCCGCCCAGTGTAGAAGATGTGCGACCCGGCTCAGCCGTCCTCCGGATACCAGGTCAACACCAGCTGCTGGGTGGGCGCGAAGCCGGCGCCGCGGTAGAGCCTGGTGGCGGTCCGGTTCTCTTCCCGGGTCCAGACGTAGCCGAGCGTCACGCCCCTCTCCCGGAAGAGCTGGACGGCGCGTTCGACCAGCGCCTGCCCGACGCCGCCTCCACGGGCGGAGGCGTCGACGTAGAGCTCGGCGACCTCCCCCTCGAGGCCGGTGCCGGGGTCGAACAGGACGACCCAGCAGAAACCGATCAGCTCGCCGCCCTCGTCGCGGGCGGCATAGACCACGTTCTCACCGCGGAAGCGCGAGGTCACGGGGCCCAGGAAGGCCTCCACCTCGAGGCGCGACAGCTGCGGATGGTCCTCGAAATGGCCCTGCTCCTCGAGATGGAGCTCGACGAGCAGGGGCCGGATCAGGTTGAGCTGGTCAGGCTCGAGCTGCTCCACGTCGATCGTCTTCACCAGGTTGAATGGTAGGGGGATGCCGGGGGTCGGGGCCCGGGTAGAATGGACGACCGCGCCGACGTAGCTCAGTGGCAGAGCAGCCGCCTCGTAAGCGGCAGGTCCTCGGTTCGAATCCGAGCGTCGGCTCCACTCTTCGTCGCCGCCATCCGGCAGCTCGGCGAGGCGACGCCGCAGGTTCCTCAGGTCGCCGCCTCATCGATCATGGCGCCGATCCCGGCCCGGATCCGCGGATCGATCTCGGGGTCGTAGGTCGAGGGCAGCACGTAGTAGAGCGTCGACTCCTCCGCCTCGTAGCCGCCGTTGGCCAGCTGCCCGGCGGTCGGCGTGTAGCCCACCGTGCCGTTGCTGTAGGCGACGGGCAGGATGGCCCCGCCCGACCGTCGCTTGGCCTCGAGGCCATACTCGACCGACACCTCGGCGTTGATGGCGAGCAGGCCCAGGTCGCGGGCCAGGTCCACGCGCTGAAGCTCGAGGGGCATCGCGCCCCGGACCCGCTCGGGGTGGGACCGCAGGGCCCGGCCCCATTCACCTCGGACGCCGGGAAGGTCGCAGGCGGCGGCGATCTCCGCCTCACCGGGCATTCCTCGCAGGGGGAGGTCGATGGTCCGGCGGCGTCCCCCGACCGGCGCCGCCTCCAGCTCCTCCCCATCCGCGCCGAGCATCCCCAGCACGACGTCGCCCAGGCGCCGGCCCTGGGCGAGCGCCTGCTCCGGCCCCGCCCGGTGCGCCGCGAGCGGATTGACGTCGCCGCAGCAGCCCTGGAGGAACAGCGCCGTCCCCCCCGCCCCCTCCTCGATCGAGCCCATCGCCGCTCCCGGGTACTCGTCGGTGAGCAGCGGATCGTCGTTGATCACGGGATGGCAGGTGTAGTGAACGAGGGTCGCGACCGGATCCCCACCGGGCGAACGGAGGACGACCGCGGTGACCTCGGTGTCGCGCGGCCCCAGCTCGTCGTCGGCCGGCGGAGGGCCGTCGAGGCGGCGGCGACGGTAGCCGCAGAGGTCGAACCGTCCCCGGTGGCGGGACGGCCGGACGGGCTCGAGCGCCGCCTCGGCGATGCCGGCGGCCTCCAGCAGCCGCTCTTCGAGGAGGCGCAGGTAGCCGGGGTCGGCGACGCCGACCGAGGGCGCCATCCAGCGGGTCGCCTGGGGGCCGGAGTGGCTGTGGGTGGCGGCCAGGAGCTGGGCGGCGGCGGGCACTCCGGTGGCGGCCTCGATCCGCTCGCGGATGGCGTCGACCCGCTCCGGCCCCCAGGTCAGCAGATCGGCCGACGCGATCAGCGCCCGCCGCCTCTCCCCGTCGACGACCGACTCGAACAGGGCGACGCGAAGGTGCAGGGGACGGTACACGCCCTGCGAGGGTGTGGTGCGGCTGGCGAAGCCGGCCATGGAGACGGCGCCCTCGGGCGTGATGTCGACGCGGGCGGCGCCGACGCGCAGCTGCACCACGCCGCTCATTCGGGCACCGAACCGGCACGCGAACGACCGTCGAAGCCCCTGCCCTGTACCACCATCCCCTCTCCTTTCTCGTCTTGCTGACCGACCCTCGTGTGAGCGTCAAGCCACTGTAGACGATGGCCCCGGCGCGGGTCACGAGGCGAGGTCGTAGAGCAGGCGGTAGAAGGCGATGCGCCCGGGGTCCGGATCCACGCCGTACGAGCTGAGGAAGAGCTCCTCCCAGCCGGGGCCGAGGTTCCAGGTGACGCTCCAGGCGGCGACGGCCAGATCCCACCAGCGGTCGGCCACCCCCAGCTCGCCGAGATCGACGTAGCCGGTCACCTCCCCCTCGCCGAGGATGGCGTTGGGGAGGCAGTAGTCGCCGTGGCAGACGACCAGGTCCTCGCCGCGGGGCGGGGTCCGCTGTAGCCGGGCCAGCGCCTCCTCCGGCGTCAGCCCGGCGTGCTCGGGATGAAGATCTCGCCCGGGTTCGACCAGCCCGGCCCGCACCCGCTCGGCGACCAGCGTCATCGCCGGCTCCAGCCGGAAGTCGAAGGGGCACGACGCGACCGGTGCCGTGTGGAACCGGCGGAGCCCCCGCGCCAGAGCCCGGACCAGCGACGCGGGATCCCGCTGCAGCTCGTCGTCGACCGCGCTCCGCCCGGGCAGCGCCGAGGTCAGCAGCCACTCGACTCCTCCCTCTCGGCCTAGCTCGAGGACCTCGGGCACGGGCAGGTAGGCGCTCGCCCACCGCATCCGGTCCGCCTCCGCCTGAAGGCTTGGGAAGGTGCCCTCCGGCGCGACCTTCAGGTAGCGCGCCCGGCCATCCGGGTGCTCAAGCCGCCAGGTGACGGCATCGCCACGCCAGGCCTCGGTCCGGCGCCAGTTTCGCAGCCCCGCCGCCGCGGAGCGCGGCCAGTCGGTCACGGGGCATCAGCCGCGGCGGCCCGCCCGCTCGACCAGGTCGAGGAAGAGGGCCCTGGAGGCGGCGGATCCGGTCATCGACTCCGGATGCCACTGGACGCCGAGCAGCCTGCCGTCGGGGCTCTCCACGCCCTCGACGAGGCCGTCTTCGCTCCTGACCGTCGCCACCAGCGTCCGCGCCACCTTGTGGACGCCCTGGTGATGGATGCTGTTGACGCCGCGCTCATCTCCCATCAGCCGGCTCAGCCGTCCCTCGGCCACGGTCACATCGTGCGCGACGAGGTCGCGCCGGCCACCCGGCTGGTGGTCGATGCTGTCGAAGCCGGCGGCGGGAAGATGCTGGTACAGGGTGCCTCCCTCGTAGGCGTTGAGGACCTGGAAGCCGCGGCAGACGCCGAGCACGGGCAGCTCGCGGCCCGAGGCAAGATCGAGCAGCTGCCACTCCCAGCGGTCGCGCTCCGGCTCCAGCTTGACCATCGCCGCGAGCTCGTCGATGACCGCGGCGCCGAAACGCCAGGGCTCGATGTCGCGGCCACCGGGCAGGAGCAGGGCGTCGATGCCGTCGGGCGCGCCCTTCCCGGGGCGCAGCACCACCGGCTCGGCGCCGACGTCCGCCACCGCCGCCACGTAGCGCTCGACCGGAGTCTCCGCCCCGGCGCTGATGCCGACGCGAACCCTCCCCAACTCGGTCATGTTGTCCCGAGATTACCCAGGACAAAGGTCGGGGCGCGCGCGGGACCTTGCCACACGCGCCCCGGGACGCCGCCGCTCGGCACGGCGGGGCGGCGACGCCGTTCAGGCGTGAACGCTAATTGACCTCCCGGTAGTCGGCGTCGACGACCTCGCCCTCGTCCTCGGGCTTCTCCTCGCCGCTGCCGTTGGCCGAGCCCGGCTCGCCCTCGGCGCCGGCTTCACCGGTGTTCTGGTAGATGTGCTGGCCGACCTTCTGTAGGGACTGGTTCAGGTCGTCCATCGCCCGCTTCAGGGCGTCCACGTCGCTTCCCTTGGCCGACTCGCGCAGCGCCTCGATCTTGCCCTGGACCTCGGTCTTGATGTCCTCGGGGACCTTGTCGGCGTTGTCGGTGAGGATCTTCTCGGCGTGGTAGATGACCTGGTCGGCCTGGTTGTGAAGCTCGACCTCCTCCCGCTTGGCGCGGTCCTCGGCGGCGTGGGACTCGGCCTCCTTGACCATCCGGTCGACCTCGCCCTTGTCCAGCGTCGAGGAGGCGGTGATGGTCACCGACTGCTCCCGGCTGGTGCCGAGGTCCTTGGCCTTGACGTTGAGGATGCCGTTGGCGTCGATGTCGAAGGTGACCTCGACCTGGGGCACGCCGCGGGGCGCCGGCGGGATCCCGTCGAGGTGGAAGGTGCCCAGCGTCCGGTTGTCCCGGGCGAACTCGCGCTCACCCTGGAGGACCACGATCTCGACCGTGGTCTGGCTGTCGGACGCGGTCGAGTAGACCTTGGTCCGGGACGTGGGGATGGTGGTGTTCCGCTCGATGATCCGGTCGGTCACGTCGCCCAGGGTGAGCACGCCCAGGGAGAGCGGGGTGACGTCGAGGAGCAGGATGTCCTTGACCTCGCCCTTGAGCACGCCGGCCTGGATGGCGGCGCCGATGGCGACCACCTCGTCCGGGTTGACGCCCTTGTGGGGGTCCTTCCCGGTCAGGTCCTTGACCAGCTGCTGAACGACCGGCATGCGGGTCGAGCCACCGACGAGGACGACCTCGTTGATGCCCTGCGGGGTCTGCCCGGCGTCGCTGAGCGCGGACATGAAGGGCTGGCGCAGGCGCTCGGTCAGATCGTTGGTGAGCTGCTCGAACCGGGCCCGGGTGAGCGTCATCTCGAGGTGCTTGGGGCCGGTCTGGTCGGCGGTGATGAAGGGCAGGTTGATCGTCGTCTCAAGTCGGGACGACAGCTCCACCTTGGCCCGCTCCGCCGCCTCCGTCAGCCGCTGGAGCGCCTGCGGGTCGGCCTTGAGGTCGATCCCGTTCTCCTTCTGGAACTCCGAGGCCATCCAGTCGACCACCTTGCGGTCGTAGTCGTCGCCGCCCAGGTGGGTGTCGCCGTTGGTGGCCTTGACCTCGAAGACGCCCTCGCCGACGTCGAGCACGGACACGTCGAACGTGCCCCCGCCGAGGTCGAAGACCAGGATCGTCTCGTTCTCCTTCTTCTCCAGCCCGTAGGCGAGGGAGGCGGCCGTCGGCTCGTTGATGATGCGGAGCACGTTCAGGCCCGCGATCTGGCCGGCGTTCTTGGTCGCCTGCCGCTGCGAGTCGTTGAAGTAGGCCGGCACCGTGATCACCGCGTCGGTCACCTTCTCGCCCAGGTACGCCTCGGCGTCGGTCTTCAGCTTCTGCAGCGTCGCCGCCGAGATCTCCTCGGGGGTGAAGTCCTTGCCGGCGTTGGGAACCTCGACCAGGCAGCGATCCTCGGGGCCGGCCTTGACCTTGTAGGGGACGATCTTGCGCTCGGACTCGACCTCTGCGAAGCGGCGTCCCATGAAGCGCTTGATCGAGTACAAGGTGTTGTTGGGGTTGACAGCGGCCTGGCGCCGGGCCAGCTGGCCGACCAGCCGCTCGCCGCTCTTGGTGAACGCCACCACCGATGGCGTGGTCCGCGATCCTTCCGAATTGGGTATGACCACCGGCTCGCCGCCTTCCATGACCGCGATCACGGAGTTGGTGGTGCCGAGGTCGATACCGACCGTCTTTGGCATCTGATCCTCCGAACTTTTCGAGTGATTAATCTGCGTGCAAGTCTGCGCGTTTCCGTCGGAAGCTTTCCCGTGCCGACCGGCGACCAAACCAGGGACCGCACCGGCCCGGCGCCGTGGCCGACAATCAGGGGGATGGACCCTCGCCCGGAGCACGAGCACTCTCGCTCCGACAGCGCCCACGGGCGGCCTCCGCTGACACCCATCTGCCATGCTGGCTCCGTCGCAGAGGGCGCCAGGAGGGGCGTATCCGGAAGCACCCGACCCCGGGCCCGGTTCACGCCGTCGGTGGAGACGAATCCCGCCGGCGCATCGGAGGAACGGTAGTGGCTGAGAGCATTGATTTCGATCCCGTCGACGGTATCGGCGTAGGTGCGGTCGGGGCGCCGGGTCATCGCCAGTTCTTCCTCCGCGCCAGCAGCGGCGCCAGGACCGTGATCCTGAGCTGCGAGAAGTACCACGTCCAGGGCCTGATCACCCGCATCCAGCAGATCCTTGAGAGCCAGGGCAAGGAGCTGGAGGAGGAGTCGGCGAAGGCCGTTCCCGCCGAGTCGGGTCAGGCGGAGTGGGCGATCGGCGAGCTCGGGCTCGGCTTCCACGAGTCGAAGGCCCGCTTCGTCATCGTCGCCCGCGAGCGCGCCAGCGGCGACGCCGAGGGCGGCGAGCAGTCCGAGGACGACCTGGCCACGGCCCGGCTCTGGGTCGGTGAGCCGGAGATGCGCGGCTTCCTGGTCCAGGCCGCCGACCTGCTCCAGGCCGGGCGCCCGCTCTGCCCCTACTGCGGCCTCCCGATCGACCCCAGCGGCCACCCCTGCCCGGCTGCCAATGGTTCTCGGCCCATCATCTGATCCCGGCGAGGTCGAAGAGGCGCTGTGCACACTGCCCGAGGTGGAGCTGCTCGGTGTCCTCAGGAGATCCTCCAACTACACATTCCTCGCTGAGCTGCGCCGGGCGCCCGAGGACGAGCGCGCGCTGCTCGCCGTCTACAAGCCGTCGAGCGGGGAGTCCCCGCTCTGGGACTTTCCCTACGGCGGGCTCTACCTGCGCGAGGTGGCCGCCTACCGCCTCTCCCGGCAGCTCGGCTGGCCCCGGATCCCGCCCACCGTCATCCGCGAGGATGCGCCTCACGGCGTCGGCGCGCTACAGCTCTTCATCCCCGCCCGGCGGGGCCTGCACTACCTGGCGGCGCGCGACCAGGACCCGATCAGCTGGATCCAGGCCGCCGTCTTCGACGTCATCGTCAACAACGCCGACCGCAAGTCCGGGCACTGCCTGTTCGACCAGCAGCGCCGGGTCTGGCTGATCGACCACGGCCTCACCTTTCATCCCGAGCACAAGCTCCGGACCGTGATCTGGGACTACGCTGGCACGGCGTTGCCCGAGGACATGCGCAGGGACCTGGAGGGCTGCCTCGCCAGCCTCGAGGGTGGCGCCCCCCACTCCCCCCTCTGCGAGCTGCTCGGAACTCGCGAGCTGAAGGCGCTGCGCCGCCGTATCGAGCATGTCCTCGCTCCCGACTGGAGGCTGCCTGACGCCAGCACCTCGTGGTCTGTACCCTGGCCTCCGGTTTGACATCTCTCCGGGACGATGGGATCGACGAGCACACGCACGTTCCATCGTGGCCGGCCGAGTATGGAGCGCCGGTGGACGAGGGAGGGATCGAATGGGGAGGCCGCCGCGCCGATGAGGTCGTGTCGGATCCGAAGTATTTCGTGCCAAGAGCCGGCCGCGCCACGTTGAGGTTCTGGAGCGCGATGCCGAGAACCAGCCAGGCGCCCGTGTGCGCGTACCTCCCCGCGGCTGCGGCCGGGGGTTCATCGGGGACTCTCAGATGAAGAGATTCGTGTTTGCCCTGGCCGGTTCGCTGCTGTGGCTGGCGGTGGTGGCGATGGTGCCTCCGGGCCTTCACGTCAGCGCCAGCTCCAGATCGGCGGCCCAGGTGAACGCGGGCCCGACGGCGACCCCGACCGCAACCCCCACCCCGGCCGAGTCACCGACGCCGACGCCGACCCCCGCCGGTCCCCCGCAGTCGCCCTCGATCAACCTCAGCTCCTCCTCGGGCCCGGCCGGCAGCCAGTTCATCGTCAGCGGCACCGACTTCACGCCCGGCGCACAGGTCGAGGTCTTCGTCGACACGCCCAACCGCCCCATGGGGCCGACCTTCACCGCCGGTCAGGACGGCAGCTTCCAGCAGGAGGTGGCGGTTCCCGACGGTGAGGGCTCGGGCACCCACAACATCTGCGCCACGGCCCAGATCAGCCCGGTCTGCGCCCAGTTCACGGTGCTGGCCGGCGTACCGGTGACGCCGACCCCGACCGCCGCGCCCACGCCGACCCCGACGGCGACGCCGACCGCCGCGGCCACGGCCACCCCGATCGCCATCTCCAGCGTCCCCCAGGGCTCGAAGAGCGCGTTGAGCACCCTCTTCCCCTGGATCCTGATCCCGATCCTAGCCCTGCTCCTGATCGCGGCCGCCGCCCTTTACATCATCGTGAGGGGGCGCAGCGAGACGACGCCGAGGACGACCCGCCCCACCGCGGGGACCGGCATCCCCATCGTCACCCACCTCAGCCCCAAGTCCGGCGCGGCACCACCATCGAGCGAGGACCCTCCCCAGGACGACTACTCCAGCCTGCCTCCCACGGAGGTCTATTCCCCGCCCCAGGCCCCGACCTTCGAGGTGCCCCCTCCCAGGGACCCGGAACCCCCGGCGGCGCTTCCCGGGCCCCGGCCGCAGCTGCCCGGAGCGGGCATCGACCCACCCCGAGCAGCCGGTGGCGACGACGACGTCGACCGGCCGGAACCTTCGGACTAAAGCGCCGGCGTGATCTGTCCCGTCAGGCGGCCAGGGGCAGCTGCGGCCGCACCAGGCTTCTCAGTCCGTCACGGGCCAACTCGTGAGCCGGATTGGCCTTGCGACTCACGTAGCGGACGACGCGGTGACCCCGTCGTATCCGCTCGCGAACCTCAAGGACCGCGGCTCGAAAGCTGACGCTGGTCGGCACACGGGTTCGGACGATGGGCGCACAGTCGGTGCGCACAACGACCTTGTGCATCGGCCAACGAGCAGCAGCCAGCTCCAGTGCTGCGGCACACACGTGCGCCTCCAGCTGCGCTGAGCCCCCCTCATGGGAGAACCCGAAGGACTCAGTGTAGAGCGGCCTACCTCGAAAGAAAACGGCCAGGCCACAACCGGCCCGGCCGTACCTGTCGAGTGCTGCATCGACGTACATAACGAGACAGTCTCGCAAGTGGCTTCCTCCAGTGCTCGACGTAGAGGTAACGCAACAAGTTGTCTGGAGCTTACCAGCATGTAGCGGGTTTGACGAGAAACAAATCCCAGATGTGGTGGTTGACGGGAGGTTAAGTCATGGCTGTCTACAATCGGCCCACGACTCACCTGAGACCCGCCCACGTGGCTGACG
The DNA here is from genome assembly GCA_036272915.1 of Candidatus Dormiibacterota bacterium. Classification (GTDB taxonomy): domain Bacteria; phylum Chloroflexota; class Dormibacteria; order Dormibacterales; family Dormibacteraceae; genus DATAXV01. Next base: position 4,215 of record DATAXV010000086.1, on the reverse strand, counting down.
GGCCCCACCACACTCAGCGGAAGTGGCGCGCCTCGCCGCGCAGACGCTCGACCAGTTCCGCCGGCGCGCGGTCCGGCGACCCGGCGTCGAGCGGCGGCTGGGGGTCGTACTCCATCTCCAGCTGGATCTCCTGAGCCTGCTCGTCGCCGGCGATGCGGCGGCAGAGCTCGAAGGCCAGGTCGATCCCGGCGGAGACGCCGGCGGCGGTGGCGATGTTGCCGTCGAACACGTAGCGCTCGTCGACGACCTCGACCCCGAACAGCCGCAGCGTGTCGCGGGCGAGCCAGTGGGTGGTCGCCCGCCTCCCCTGGAGCAGCCCCGCCTGGGCCAGGAGCAGCGAACCGGTGCAGACCCCCGCCACCCACTGGGCGGTCGCCGCCTCCGCCCGCAGATAGTCGAGGAGCAGCGCGTGCTTCATCAGGGCCAGCTGGCCGGGGCCGCCCGGCACCACCAGCACGTCCAGCCGGGGCGCCTGCTCGAAGCTGACCGTCGCTCCGATCTCGATGCCGCCGCTGATCTGGACCGGACCCGCCCGGGTCCAGATCAGATGGCCGCTGGCTCCCGGCAGGCGCGTGAGCACCTCCCATGGACCGATCAGATCGAGGGGGGTCAGCCGCGGGTAGCAGACGAACCCGATCTCCAACGCAGGCTCATTGTCTCGCATCGCTCCCCTCCCCCACCTGTGCGTCAGCTGGTGGGCGGCGCCGGCTCCGTGCCCATCGCGTGGAAGCCCCCGTCGACGTGGACCACCTCGCCCGTCGTCGCCGGCAGGTAGTCGCTGAGGAGTGCACAGACGCTCTTCCCGACCGGCGTCGGGTCGGACGTGTTCCAGCCCAGCGGCGCGCGGCGATTCCAGCCCTCCTCGACGCCCTCGAAGCCGGGGACGCCCTTGGCGGCGATGGTCCGGACCGGGCCGGCGGAGACGGCGTTGACCCGAATGCCATACCGGCCGAGGTCCCTGGCCAGGTAGCGCACCACCGACACCAGCGCGGCCTTGGTGACGCCCATCCAGTCGTAGGACGGCCATGCCTGCCGCCCGTTGTCGAAGTCGAGGGCCACGACCGAGCCGCCGTGCTCCCGCATCAGGGGCAGCAGGGCGACGGAGACGTCCTTGAGCGAGAAGGCGCTGGTCCGGTAGGCCGTGGCCGCGCTCTCCCAGGGCGTGTTCAGGAAGTTGCCGCCGAGCGCGTCCGCGGGGGCGTAGGCGACCGAGTGCACCCAGCCGTCGAGCCGGCCCCAGCGGGACTGCAGCTCCTTGCACAGCGCCTCGCCGTCCTCTGGCTTGGTCACGTCGAGCTCCAGGACGTCGGGCTCCTGCGGCAGCCGCTTGGCCATCATCCGCGTGATCCGCATCACCCGCCCGAAGCTGGTGAGGACGATCTCGGCCCCGGCCTTCTGGGCCTCCTCCGCGATCGAGAAGGCGATGCTCTTGCGGTCGAGCACGCCGGTTACGAGGATCTTCTTGCCATCGAGCAACATCGCCCGTTAGCTTGACATCTCCCGACCACCGGCATCGTCACCGCCCGGCGCAGAGCAGGTGTCATCGATCCCCTCGCCATCCGAGAGCGGCGGAGGGAGCTCGGCGGCCGCGGGGCGCCGGGCAGGAGGCCGGTGGGCCATCAGCCGGGAGGCGATCCCGGCTGCACGCCGCGAGCCTGGTCCAGGGGCACGATGGCGACCGGACGCAGCACGACGGTGCCGTTCTCGACCGTGACCTCGAAGAACGACTCGCCCTGCAACCCCAGTGCCCGCCGGGCCTCGACCGGGAGCGTCACCCGGCCGGCGGAGTTCATGGCAACGATGTTTCGCACGCGATCCCCACTGTAGCACCGGGCTGCCACCCGGACCAATTGGCAGATTGACACAAGCCCGATTGCACGATGCGGCAACGATCTGCTAGACTCCGGATCCTCATGAGGATTCCACCGCCAGCCACGCGTGTCTGCGTGCCAGACGCGCCAGTGCCCGACGAGGCTTTGGGCAGGGTCGGCCAGGGATACCCTCCGGACGCCACCGGCAGCTGACGCTGCCGCTCGGACCGTCCCGGAAGGGGCCTGGCACCAGCCAGGCCCCTTCTCTCGTCCATGGCCGACGGCAGGCCGTGGTCACCCATCACATAAGGAGGTGTGCGCCCGTGTCCGATGAGCTCTTCATCGCCCAGCAGCGGTGTGACGACCGCCGCCGCGAGGCAGCGGAGTACCGGTTGGCAAAGCAGGCCGCACGCGGCCGCACCCCCACGGGGCGGCTGCGGCACCTGCGCGGACGGCTGCAGCTCGCGCTGCGGATGCGACCGGCCGTGTCCGGTCGCTAACCCCCGGCCCGGCCGGATGGGGGGCGCCGAGGCCCACGCTTCGCACGCAATGGCCGAGGTGTCCTCCACCCCCGGCGACCACTGGCGAGGGGGCTACTCCCCCTCGCCGGTGGCGGCGGGCGCGTCGGGATGCCCCGACCACTCGCTCCAGGAACCGGGATAGAGCCGGGCACCGCCCAGCCCTGCCAGCTCCAGGGCGAGCAGGTCGTGGCAGGCGGTCACGCCCGATCCGCAGTAGACGACGACTCGCCCGGGATCATTGATCCCGAGCCCGGCGAACCGCTCCCGCAGCTCGGCCGGATCCCGGAACCGGCCCTCGGCGTCGACGTTGCCCTGCCAGGGGGCGTTGCGCGCGCCCGGGATGTGCCCGGGCCGGGGGTCCACCGGCTCCTCGTCACCGCGAAAGCGCTCAGCGCCCCTGGCGTCGATCAGCACCTGGTCGGAGCCGATCGATCTCATCTCCTCATAGCTGAGGGCCGTGCCCGGGGCCGGCTCGGTCGCGGTGAAGTTCCCCTCCGGCGGGTGTGCCTCCTCCTGTTCGAGCGGCGCGCCCCAGGCGGGCAGGCCTCCGTCGAGCAGCGCCGCCCGCTCCACGCCGAAGTGGCGGAGCATCCACCACATCCGCGCCGCCGAGTAGCCGTTCATGTCGTCGTAGACGACGACCGCGTCCTCGGCTCCGACGCCCGCCCTGCGCATCACCCGCTCGAACGCGTCCCGCTCAGGGAGCGGGTGGCGGCCCTCGCCGGGGCGCCTGCCGGTCACCTCTCCATCGAGGTCGACGAAGACGGCGCCGGGGATGTGTCCTCGCCGATAGGCCTCGGGGCCGGAGCGGCCGTCCATGTACCAGCGGAAGTCGATGACGCGCAGCCCGGGATCGGAGAGATGGGCGCGCAGCCAGTCAGCGGAGACCAGCGGTCCGAAGCTCTTCACGGAGCCCACCCTACAGCCGTCCGGCCCGCGCTCGACGGGCGCGGGATCAAAAGGCGACGCCGACGGCGAGCAGGACGAAGATGCAGGCCAGGTAGAGCAGCGAGTAGCCGTACAGCCTGCGAGTCCAGCCGTTGCGGCTGAGATCGAGGCAGGTGAGCGCCACCAGGCCGATGCCGAGGACGCCGGCCCCGGCCAGGTAGACGACACCCTCACTGTGGGTGAAGAAGGGCACCACGCTGGCGCCGAGGGCGAGCACCGCGTAGATGATGCTCTGAACCTGCGCCTTCCGCTTGCCACCGGCGACGGCGGGGAGCATGGGCACCGAGACCCGCTCATAGTCCTTGCTCAGCATCTGCGCCAGCGCCCAGAAGTGCGGCGGCGTCCAGAAGAAGATGACCAGGAAGAGCGAGAGCGCGGTCAGGTCCAGACGGCCGGTCACGGCCGCCCACCCGACCAGGGGCGGGATCGCACCGGCGGCGCCGCCGATGACGATGTTCTGCGTCGAGGTCCGCTTCAGCCAGATCGTATAGACGAAGACGTAGATCAGCGTCCCGCACAGCGCCAGCGCCGCGGCGAGCACGTTGGCCATCAGCGACAGCACGGCGAAGGCGATGACGTTGAGGGCGATGCCCAGGGCCAGCGCGTGCCAGGCCGGGATTCGCCCTGCCGGGATCGGCCGGTTCCGGGTCCGGCGCATCACGGCGTCGATGTCCCGGTCGAACCAGCAGTTGATGGCGTTGGCCCCGCCCGAGGCGCAGAGGCCGCCGAGGATGACCCCGATGAGCGTCTCCAGCCGCGGGAGCCCGTGGGCGGCCGGGATCATGGCCGGGAAGGCGGTGCCGACGAGCAGCACCACGATGCGGAGCTTGATGAGGCTGACGTAGTCGCGCAGCTGCGACGCCAGAGTGGGGCGTGAGATGGATTCGGCTACCGTGTTCACCGCGTCGTGAGTGTAGCCCTCCGCCTCTTCCCGG
>DATAXV010000085.1:0-5804 GCA_036272915.1 Candidatus Dormiibacterota bacterium | reverse complement strand
CGGCCCCGACCCCGATTACGCTGATGCGAAGGAGGTCGGGAGATGCTCATACCCAGGCCGCTGTCGCTGGTCCGCCGTCCGGGCACGTTTGCGCTCGGTCCGAGGACGCTGGTGCGCGGACCCGACGAGCTGGTCGCCGCGCTCCGCCGTGAGCTCGCCGGCGCCGCTCTCCCCCTGAGCACCGCGATCGCCAACCCCGAGGGCCGGATCGAGCTCGACCTCGACCCCCGGATGGCCGCCGAGCGCTACCTGCTCTCCATCGGCCCGAGCGCGATCCGCATCGTCGGCGGGACCAGGGCCGGGGTCCTCCACGGCATCCAGAGCCTGCGCCAGCTCCTTCCCCCCGCCATCTACCGCCGGGCGCCGGTGCCAGGTGTCCGCTGGGAGGTGCCCTGCGTCCATGTCGTCGACGAGCCCCGCTTCCCCTGGCGGGGCGGGATGCTCGACGTGGGCAGGCACTTCATGCCCAAGGACTTCCTCTTCCGGTTCGTCGATCTCCTCGCCATCCACAAGTTCAACGTGTTCCACCTCCACCTGACCGAGGACCAGGGCTGGCGCTTCGAGAGCAGGCGGTACCCACGGTTGATGGAGGTCGGCGCCTGGCGACGGGAGACCCGGGGCGACGCGACGCCGCACGGCGGCTTCTACACGCAGGACGACCTCCGCGAGGTCGTCGCGTACGCGTCGGAGCGGGAGATCGCGATCGTCCCCGAGATCGACATGCCCGGCCACACCCAGGCGGTGGTCGCCTCCTACCCGGAGTTCGGCAACGATCCCGAGCACCCGGTCGGGGTCGCCACCGGGTGGGGCGTGATGGAGGAGGTGCTCAACCTGGAGGAGCCGACCCTGCGCTTCTGCGAGGAGATCCTCGAGGAGGTCATGGACGTCTTCCCCGGACCCCACGTCCACATCGGCGGGGACGAGTGCCCGACCACGCAGTGGGCGGCCAGCGAGCGCGCGGCGCGGAGGATGCGAGAGCTGGGCATCGAGGACGTGGCCAGGGCGCAGCCCTGGTTCACCCGGCGGATCGCCGCCTTCCTGGCCGAGCGGGGCCGGCGGCTGGTCGGATGGGACGAGGTGGTCGAGGAGGCGCCGCTGCCGGGGGCGACGATCATGGGCTGGCGCAGCCAGGAGCACGGCCTGAACGCCGCGCGGATGGGCCAGGAGGTGGTCATGACGCCGCTCTTCCGGACCTACCTGACCATCGGCGCCACCCCCGCCCGGACCGAGCCCGGGGGCTGGCGCCTGGCACTCAGCCTGGACGAGGTCTACGCCTACGAGCCGGCTCCGCCTGAGCTGGAGGCCGAGGCGCGGGAGCGCGTGTTGGGGACGCAGTTCGGGATGTGGACCGAGTTCATCGACACGCCGCGCGACCTCGAGGTGATGGCGTTCCCCCGCGCCTGCGCCCTGGCCGAGGTCGCCTGGTCGCCGCCGGAACGGGACCTGGCCGACTTCCGCCGGAGGCTGGGCTCGCACCTCGCGCGACTCGACGCGCTCGGCGTGAACTACCGGCCGCCGGACGGCCTCCGCCCCTGGCAGCGGGTGGCGCCGCGGGATGACGCGATCGGCGAGGAGGACTCGGATCAGTCTCGGTAGGGTTCGACGACGTCAGGCCCGGCCATGGCCACCCCGATCTGCCGCAGCGGGTGCAGCACCCTGACCGTCGCCTCGTGTGCCCCGACGACCTCCCCGATGCCCCCGTCGGCCCGCCGCGTCGTTGCGATCCACCTCCCGCGCGCCCAGGATCCCGACCCACTCACGACCGGCATCGGCGTAGTGCCTGGCCTGGATGTACCTGGAGCCCGGGGCGGAGTCCTCGCGCAACACCAGCGGCGGGGTACGTTCGGTTCCTCCGTCCCTCCGAGACGCCGGGCCGACGTCTACCCGGCCACCGTCACCGAGGGATCGACGACGATCTCGATCAGGGCCGTCCGCCCCGCGGCCAGCGCCCGCTCCAGCGCTGGTGCGAACTCGGCGGTCGACGTGATCCGTTCGCCCTGAGCGCCAAAGGATCGGGCGAAGGCGACGAAATCGGGGTTCCGGATCGCCGTGCCGATCTCCCGCCCGGGGAAGCGCCTGCGCTGGTGGCTCCGGATTGTCCCGTAGCTGCCGTTGCTGACCACGATCACGACGATCGGGAGCTCGTGGAGAGCGGCGGTGGCCAGCTCCTGGGCACTCATCAGGAAGCAGCCGTCGCCCGCCAGGCAGACCACGGTCCGCTCCGGGCGGATGGCCTTGGCGGCGACCGCAGCGGGAACGCCGAAGCCCATCGCCCCGGTCACCGGAGCCAGCTGGGTGCCCGGCCGCTTGAACTGGAAGTAGCGCTGGATGAAGGCGGAGTAGTTGCCCGCGCCGTTGGTGATCACGGCGTCCTCGGGAAGGCGGTCGGACAGGTGGCGGAGGATCGTCGCCAGATCGACCGGATCCACGGCCGGCGAGGACATGCTGGCCAGATACTCGTCGCGAAGCCGCCTTCGCCAGCCGGCGCGCCGGCCCCCTGCTCCAAGACGGTCGCCGACGGCCTGGAGGAACGTCGCCGGCGACGCCTGGACGGCGACCGTCGTCTCGAAGACCCGGCCCAGTTCGTCAGGGTCGGGCAGCACGTGGATCAGCGGCACTCCCGGCGCCGGAGCCGGGATCACCCGATAGTGCCCCGCCGTCATGGCGTCGATCCGGGTCCCCACGGCGAGGAGCAGATCCGACTCCCGGACCCGCTCGGCGAGCGTCGGCACGCCGCCGAAGCCGAGGGCGCCGACATACGCCGAAGACCGGTTGTCGAGGAGGTCCTGGGAACGGAAGGCGGCGGCGACGGGCAGCTCGGCCGCCCCGGCGATCTTCTCGAGCACGCCTGACGCCACCTGCTCCCAACCCGGACCGCCGACGACCATGAGCGGCCGGTCGGCTCCATCCAGCATCTCCAGAACGCGGGCGAGGTCAGCCTCGTCGGGAGCCGGCTCCGGCCTCGGCCGGGGGCCCAGGTCCTCGGTGCCGCACTCCTCCGCCAGCAGGTCCTCGGGGAGCACAACGACCACCGGCCCGGGGCGACCGCCCTGGCAGGCGGCGAAGGCCCTGGCCATGACCTCGGGGACCTGGTCGGCGTGGCCGGGCTCGATGACGGCTCGCGCCATCCCTCCGAAGAGACGCTCGTAATCGACCTCCTGGAAGGCGTCGCGATCGAGGTGGGCTCGCGGGACCTGACCGACCAGGAGCAGCATCGGCAGCGAATCCTGGGACGCGATGTGGACGCCGACCGCGGCGTGGGTCGCCCCCGGCCCGCGGCTGACCAGGGCCACGCCGGGCCGACCGGTGAGGCGGGCGTGGGCAACGGCCATGTTGGCGGCGGCGGCCTCGTGCCGCGCCGTGATCAACCGGATCGACGGCTCGTCGACCAGCGCGTCGAGGACCTCGAGGTAGCTCTCACCGGGTACGGAGAAGGCGTACCTGACGCCGTGCCGGCGGAGGATCGCCACCACCGCCTGGCCCCCGGTCCGCCGCTCGGAGACCTGAGAGGAGGACATTGACCGCATCGTACGGTGACCTCGCCCGGCCCCGCGCCGACCGCTCCTCGTCCGGACGATGACTGTGCTTTGCTGTGCGCATGCCACTCGAACCCGGAGACGACGCTCCCAACTTCGACCTCGTCGACCAGGACGGCAAGGCCGTCTCGCTGGCCGGTCTCAAGGGCGGCAAGGTGCTGCTCTACTTCTATCCGAAGGACGACACCCCCGGCTGCACCAAGGAGGCGTGCCAGTTCAACGACTCCCTGCAGCGGTTCAACGACCAGTCGGTCACAGTGCTCGGCGTGTCCGCCGACAACCAGGCCAGCCACCAGCGCTTCATCGCCAAGTACAGCCTCGGCTTCCCGCTGCTCGTCGACGAGGGCGCGGAGACGGCCAGGGCCTACGGCGCCTACGGCGAGAAGAGCTTCATGGGCAGGACCAGCGTCGGCATCAAGCGGTCGACCTTCCTGATCGACGAGCAGGGCAAGATCGAGCGCGCCTGGTACAACGTCCGCCCCGACGGTCATCCGGAGGCGGTGCTGGGCCAGCTCTGACGCCGGCCCTGCCGCGTCAGCGGGCGGGGGCGGCCGCTGGGGCCAGACCGATGCGTCGGTGTTGCAGCGAGGGCACCGACCGGCGGACCTGGGCCACGCGTTCGGCGTCGACCTCGCCCACCACCAGCTCCTCGCCCTCGCCGCCGCGGAAGCGGACCACGCCGAGGGGATCGACGACCATGCTGCTGCCGACGTAGATCCCCCCGACCTGGTCGGCGGCGAGCAGGTAGCAGGTGTTCTCGATCGCCCTGGCCCTGACCAGGACCTCCCAGTGCTCCTCCTTGAGCAGGCCTCGCACCCAGCCGGAGGGCATGACGATGGCCTGCGCTCCCTCGTCGACGAGGCGGCGGGCGAGCTCCGGGAAGCGCACGTCGTAGCAGGTCATGACCCCGATCCGGAGGCCGTCCAGCTCGAATCCCAGGGTCTCGCCCGATCCCGGCCGGATCCGCCGCGACTCCTGGTGGCCGAAGGCGTCGTAGAGATGGATCTTGCGGTAACTGCCGATCAGCCGGCCCTGGTCGAGGGCGGCGATGGTGTTGTAGGCGCGCCCCTCGCCGTCGGGCTCGTAGACGCCGCAGAGGATGGCCATTGAGTGCTCCGCGGAGAGCCCCTGAAGGGTTTCGACGAAGGGTCCGCCGAGCGGCTCGGCGAATGGCGCCAGGGGCTGATCGGGGTCGGTCAGGTGGACCATCGCCCCTTCGGGGAAGACGGTCAGGCGGGCGCCGGCCGCGGCCGCGGCACGGGTCATGGCCCTGATCTTCTCCAGGTTCTCGCCCTTGTCGGCTCCGGAACCCATCTGAGCGAGGGCAACGCGCATGGCACGCCTCCTATGAGGAAGATGGCTGCGGCGAGGGGTCGCGGACCCGCTCGCCCTGGGCGACCGGCGGCCGCCCGGGTGGACCTACAACCACAGGATGGCACCGATCAGGCCGGCGCTGGCCATCACCAGCGGCGCCGAAGTCCAGTTCGTGGTCAGACCGCTGAGCGCCAAACCTCTCGACTGCACCTCGCCCGCCCGCGCGGCCACCGCGGAGAAGGCGCGACGCCTCGGCTGCGACGCCCGCCACGGCCCTCGTGCGCGAGCTGCTCTTCACCGGCCCGCGAGGGCCGGGCGGTGATCATGAGCAGCCCCATCCACCCGGCCGTCCGGGGCCACGTACCAGGTCCACTTGCAGGCGTGACGTCCACCACGTAAGGTGAGATGAGACGTCAGACGTAGGACAACCGCCCGAGAGGGTGACAGCTTGCCCCATGGGCAACCTCGACACTCCGTCCTAGGCTCGAATCAACGGTTCGTAAATGACACGAGGACATCCCCTATTCGCCACAGTCGTTGCCCTCACAGCCGGGGCGGCACTGCTCGCGTGGGCCGTGGGGGCGACCCTGTTGATGGCGGCGATGGCGCTGCCGCTGGGGATCCTCGCCGCCTTCGCCTTCGGCCGCGAGGTCGACGAGAAGATTCACCACCATCGCCGGGTCACCGAGTCGGTGCAGGAGCGACACCCACAGTGGCTGACGCGCCGCCCCGATCAGGTCGCGAACGCCCAGCGCGCCGAGCGGAGCAGGCCCAGGTCGATCAGGTCGTAGGCGCTTCCCGGCTCGGCCGCGCCGCTCCCGATCCACGTCGCCGGCCACGCCCGCTTCCGGTACCGCGCGGGGTCGACAGGCCCACCTCACGGTCGTAGAAGGGATGGCCCTGGGCCAGCCAGCCGAGCTCGAGCCCGCCCGGGGCGGGCCAGCCGGTATCAGC
>DATAXV010000084.1:0-34831 GCA_036272915.1 Candidatus Dormiibacterota bacterium | reverse complement strand
AATCGGTGCGTGTTCCTGAATTCGCACCGAACGGCCCGCGCAGTCTACAGATCTTCTCCCCTCCGATTCGGCCCTCCGCGAGGTTCTGAAAGAGGCCCTCGCGAGGGCCTCGGGAAGCCCGCCGGTCCGATCCACTACGCTGGCATCAGGGCCCTCAAGCGGAGCATCCGAAGACGGTGCGAAGGCGGCCCGCAGACCCAGCCGGCGAATAGGTCCAAGGAGGATTGCGATGCCCGCAACGGCCGCGCCCGTCGTTCTGGTCGAGGGTCCCGTGTCGGACGAACAGTTGGAGGAGATCCGCCGGGCCGCGCCCGCAGCCCGCTGTGAGCGGGTGGCCAGGCAGGAGATCGGCGACAGGATCGAGGAGGCGGACATCGTCGCCGGGCACGTCGGCCCCGCCGAGCTGGCCCGGGCACGGCACCTGCGGTGGGTCCACACCTGGTCGGCCGGGGTCGATCACTCGCTCTTCCCCGAGCTGGTCGCCAGCGAGGTGGTCATGACCTGCTCCAAGAGCAACGGCGCCGTGCCCCTGGCGGAGCACGCGATGCTCCTGATGCTGATGCTGAACCGCGACGCGGTCCGCTGGATCCGGGCCCAGGACGAGCGGCGCTGGGCACCCTTCACCCACGGCGAGCTGGCCGGGCAGACCTGCGGCATCATCGGCCTCGGCTATTCGGGGGCCGACCTCGCCATCAAGGCCAAGGCCTTCCACATGCGGGTGCTGGGCATGCGGCGCAGCCAGGAGCCCGTCCCCGGCGTCGACGAGCTCTACACCCGGGAGCGGCTGCACGACTTCCTCCGCGAGTGCGACGTGGTCGTGATCACGGCGCCGCGGACGCCAGAGACGCTGGGCATGCTCGGCGATGCCGAGCTCCGGGTGATGAAGGAGAGCGCCTTCCTGGTGACCTTCTCCCGCGGCGGCATCGTCGACGACGAGGCCCTCCTCCGGGCGCTGCGCGAGGGCTGGATCGCGGGCGCCGGGCTCGACGTCCACGGCCAGGAGCCGCTGCCCGAGGGCAGCCCCTTCTGGACCGCGCCCCACACCATCGTCACCCCGCACAACGGGGCCACGACGAAGGCGACCCGCCAGCGCGCCATCGACATCTTCGCCGACAACCTGCGCCGCTTCTGCGACGGCGAGGAGCTCCGCAACGTGGTCGACAAGGCGGCCGGCTACTGAGGCCTGGGCCGAGTCTCGAGGGCCGGTCCTCCCGCGCACCGGGAGGACCGGCTCCCTATTTGCCGATCATCACGTCTGTCGACTTGATGACGACCGTGACCTCGTCGCCCTCGCGGATGCCCATGCCGTCGCGGGACGCGTCGGTGATCGCGGACACCACCGTCTGAACACCGGTGATCTCGACCACGACCTCGGCCATGACGGCGCCGCTCTTGACCTCCTTGACGACACCCCGAAGCTGGTTCCGTGCGCTGATCTGCATTGGTGCGGCCATCTCCAATTCGGGCGGCGCGCCGCCCGCTGGTCGGGTGCGACCCGTCCACGGGCACGTACGCCGGTGCCGCCCCGGCGGGAACCGCACCTGGGTCCGCGCACGCACGCGGCCAGTATGAGACGGCCGCGCGCCGCCCGATCAGAGGGTCTGCCGCGCCGCCTCGGCGAGCAGCCCTCGCACCTGGGGAGCCTGGGCCGTGCCCCGGATCTGGAGCAGCACCACCGGCCGGTGGGCGTCGCGCATCGCCGCCACCGTGCCCAGGGCCTGCGCGTGCAGGAACCGCGCCGAGTAGGCACCGGCGCGGACCGCCTCCGGCTCGCGGACGAGGATCCGGATCGAGAGAAGCTCGGGTGGCCCATCGGTCTCGCTCTGCTCGGTCGAGTGGTAGTCGGCCGGGCCCGACCGCACCTTGAGCGGCCGGTGCAGGGCCGCGGCGAGCTCCCTGGCGCCCTCTCCGACGGCGTCCCAGAGCTCGCCTGCCGGCTCGCCGTTGAGGGTGACGTCGAGGTAGCCGAGCCGGCCCTGGGCGACCATGGCCCGTAGAAGCGCGGCCAGTGCGGCGGCGGGGTCGGAGGCGTCCGCCGGGGCGGCGATGCCGGCGTCGGCGAGCGGCTCCAGCCAGAGCGCGATCTCACCGTCGGGCGAGGAGACCAGGCCCCGCTCCGGGTAGGGCAGGTCGCCGTCCCGGTCGCGAAGCTCGCGCGCGTACCTCTTGTACCCCTCGACCGCCGGCTGCCCGGCGAAGGTGATCCCCTCCAGGTAGCCGAGCATGGCCACCGCCAGATCCCAGCCGGCGAAGAAGCGAGCGGCCTCCTCCAGCCGCCCGGCGGTGCCGTCGCCGGTCCCGAGCGGAAGGTCGTGGTGGGGACGGTCCGGAAGCGTCGCGCCGGAGCCCTCGCCGACCCTGACCACCGAGACCCGGTCGGGGAGGCCGTGCGCCGCCCGGAGGTCCTGGTCGAGGAAGACGAGGAGGCCGCGCCCGCCCTTGCCCAGGCTCTCCTCGACGACCTGCTCCACCCAGGGTCCGAAGCCCCGGTCGGCTCCCGCCAGGTCGAGCAGGATGGCGTTGCGCCCCTCGCCGATCTGGGCGTGGAGCCAGGCCGAGAGGCGGATGAAGGGGTCCTCCGACACCAGCCGGTCGCGCTCCTCGCGGGCGAGGCCGGGGCGTATCCGGTAGGCCGACTGGCAGCGCTCCACCACCTCGCGCAGACCCTTTCCACCCAGAGCCAGCGCCGCCGGGAGGAGGAAGACCTGGGTCGAGGGGGCGCTCATCCGGCCCGCCGTGTGGCTCTCGCCGTCGAGCTGGATCGGAAGGCGGCGGGCGCCCCGCTTCCGGGCGAAGTCGTCGAGGTAGGAGCCGGGCAGGGTCATGACCATGACCCGGGTCCCCTCCACCCCGTGCTCCTCGAGCAGCCCCTCGAACCACTCGAGGTGGGTGATCGGCTCCTCCGAGGTCATGCCCATGCTGACCGCGACCATGAACGTCTCCGCCAGCGCCTCGGGCAGTGGGCGGCCCTTCGAGATCTCGTCGAGGATCCGGTTCAGGGCCGCCGGGTCGGTGCTGTCGAGGGGATGGACGGCGATGCCCGCCCCGTCGAAGACGCCCAGCCGGCAGAGCACCCGCACCACCTGCACCGAGCCGCCCATGCCCGCCCAGATCAGGTGGCGGACGCCGCCGGCGCGGAGCTGGTTCGCGGTCTCCTCGACCGCGCCCAGCGCCTCCGGGTGGTCGAGGACCCAGGCCATCTGGGTGGCCCAGGCCAGCTTGCGGTCGCCGGCCTCCTCGGCCAGCTCCGCCATCGCCCCCCTGCCCTCGAGCAGCTGGCCGAGGGCGTCCTCGCGGCGCAGGCGCTCGAGGCCAGCCTCGATGCCGCCCACGTCAGGCGCTGGTCCAGGCCAGGGGGAAGGTCACCGGACCGCCCCGCCGCGCCGACTCGTAGACGGCGAGGATGATCTCCAGTGGCTTGCGGGCCGCCTCGCCGGTGACCTTGGGATCCCTGCCCTCGCGGACCGCGCCGATGAAGTCGGCGATCTGGGCGGCGTGGCCCTGGGCGCCGAGAGCGGCCGGGTCGGCGGCGGTGTTGTCTTCGTTGGCCTCCGCGGCCTGGGCACCGCTCCCGGCGGAGTCGTCGATCAGCTCGGTGCGGACGAGCACGTTCTTCTCGATCACGGCGGTGCCGTTGGTGCCGGTGACCTCGAGGCGCTCGGGCAGGCCCCGATAGACAGCGGTGCTGGCGTGGAGCAGGCCGAGCGCGCCCGACTCGAAGGTGATCATGGCGGTGGCCACGTCCTCGACCTCTATCCGCTGGTGGGCCAGGGTGGCGGTGCGGGCGACCAGGCTCTTGACCGGGCCCATCATCCACTGCAGCAGGTCGACGTAGTGGACGCCCTGGTTCATCAGGCAGCCGCCGCCGTCCAGCTCCCAGGTACCCCGCCAGTCGCCGCTGTCGTAGTACTCCTGGCTCCGCCACCACTTGATGATCGAGTCGCCGATGATCAGCTTCCCTAGCCGGCCCGAGTCGATCAGCTCCTTCATGCTCCGGAGGCCGGGGGCGAAGCGGTTCTGGGAGATGACGGTCAATGTCACGCCCGATTCGTGCGCCGCGGCGATCAGCCGGTCGGCCGACTCCAGGCTGACGTCGATCGGCTTCTCACAGACCACGTGCTTGCCGGCGCGGGCCGCTCGCACGCCGATCTCGGCGTGGAGGCCGCTGGGGACGCAGACGCAGACGGCGTCGACGTCGGCGCGGGCGAGCAGCTGGTCGAGGTCCGAGCCGTGGTCGACGTCGAAGGCCTCGCCCATCGACTGCGCCCGCTCGGGGACGACGTCGCAGACGGCGACCAGCTCGGCTTCGGGAAGCTCCCTGATGGCCCGGGCGTGGTTCGGTCCGATGACGCCGCAGCCGACGATGGCGAAACGAAGGGCGGGGTCGGCCATCAATTCTCTCCCAGCCACTGCCGGAGCACCTTGATGTGCTGGGGCAGGGCGATCTCCGGATCCGGAATCTCCGGGTGCCACTTCTTCTCCCACTCGACCACGGTCCAGGCGTCATACCCCTTCTCGCGCAGGAGGTCGAGGTCCTCGCGGACCGGCACCTCGCCCTCACCGAGGAGGACCAGGTCCCAGCCGTCGCCGTTGCGGCGGGCGTCCTTGACGTGGGTGTGGACGACCCGGCCCTTCAGCGCCTCCCAGACCTGGGCCGGCTGCTCTCCCATCCGGTAGGGGTGGTGGGTGTCCCAGAGGGCGCCGATCGCCGGGCTCGGCACCCGGTCGATCACGCGCCCGACGATGACGGCGCTGGCGAAGACGTCGTGGGTCTCCACGGCGATGCCGACGCCGTGCTCCTCGGCGAAGGGCGCGATCTGCTCCAGGGCCCGGGAGGCGCGGTCGAGCGACTGGTCCTGGGTGAGGTCGTCCCTGGCCCCGCCGAAGACCCGCAGCCACGGCGCCCCCCACTCCCTGGCCAGGTCGATCCAGCCCTTGAGGTCCTCGGCCGGGGCCTCGTCGGCGGCGATCCGGACCGAGGTGTCGAGGGTGGCGATCGGAAGCTGGGCGTCGGCGAAGACCGACTTCACCCGGCGTCTCTGGGCGGCGTCCAGATCGGGCCCGAAGATCTCGCCGTCGAGGAGGCGGAGCTCGATGCCGTCGTAGCCGTACTCCCGGGTGCGTTCCGCCACCTGCTCCACGCTCCAGCCTGGGCAGGCGAGCGTCGTATACGCCAGTCTCATCCGGACCTCCTCAGCGATCAGTGAAGTCGAACATTTCGTTCGAACATCCGGGCGCTTCCCTTCCTCTCGACCCTACCACACGGCCTCTTTAGCCGCATCTTGCTAGACTCGAACGTGGTCGAACACCACATGAGCGTCAGCATGCGAGAGGTCGCCAAGCGCGCGGGGGTGTCGCTCGCCACCGTCTCCTACGTGGTCAACGGCGGTCCCCGGCCGGTGAGCCGGACCCTGCGCGAGCGGATCGAGGAGACGATTCGGGAGCTCGGCTACGAGGCCGCGCCGAGGGGCAGGTCGAGGCGCCGGCCCCGGCTCGTCGCGGCCCTCGTCCCGGACGCCACCAACTCCTTCTTCGCCCAGGCCCTGGCCGGGGCGCAGGACGTGCTCTCGGCCCAGGGCGACCTGCTCCTGGTCGCCTCCAGCGCCGAGGACGGAGAGGTGGAGCGGCAGCAGCTGCTGGCCCTCCACCGGAGCCATGTCGACGGGCTCCTGTTCACGCCGAGGGGCGGGCTTCCCGAGGAGCTGGAGCCGCTGGCGGCGAGGGTGCCGGTGGTCCTGATGGATCGGGACGGCGACTCCGACCGCTTCCCCAGGGTGACCATGGACGACGAGCAGAGCGCCTTCCGGGCGGTCCGGGTGCTGGCCGAGTGCGGCCACCGGCGCATCGCCCTGATCAACGGGCCCGAGCACGCCGACACCGCCCGCCACCGCCGGCAGGGTTACCGCGACGCGCTGGCCATGGCCGGCATCCCCTGGCGCACCGAGTACGTGCGCGAGGGGCCGTTCGAGCGCGACTTCGGCCGTTCCGCGACCCGCGCCCTGCTCGGCTCGCCGGACCGGCCGGAGGCGATCTTCAGCAGCAGCGCCATCCTCACCGTCGGCGTGATCGAGGCGCTGCGCGAGATGGGCCTCTCCTGGCCCGAGGACGTCGCCGTGATCGGGTTCGGCGATGCGCCGTGGGCGGCGCTGCTGACGCCACCGCTGACGATAATCGACCAGCCCTGCCGGGACGTCGGCGCCGTCGCCGCCCGGCTGCTCACGCACGGCGGCGGCTCGGCGAGGCCCGAGCACGTCGTCCTCGACTCGCACCTGATCCTGCGGGAATCGCACTGGAAGGCACGACAACCAGAGGAGGTGGCTTGATGAGCGACCGTTGGCAGCTCAGCGTCTTCGCCGATGAGATCGATCCGTCGCTGGAGGCGCAGATCCAGGCCCTGCACGACAACGAGGTCGGCCATATCGAGTTCCGGTCCGCCTGGGGCAAGAACGTCCTCGACCTGGATCAGGAGGAGCTGGACCGGGCGGCACGGCTGCTCAAGGACGGCGGGATCAGGGTCTCCGCCATCGGCTCGCCCCTGGGCAAGGCCCCGATCGACGGCGACTTCGCCGAGGAGCAGGACCGCCTCCGCCGCGCGCTGCACGCGGCCGAGGTGCTCGAGACCCCGATGATCCGGATCTTCTCCTTCTATGTGGAGGGCCGCTACGAGGAGCGGCGGGACGAGGTGGTCCGGCGCCTGGCGGCGATGACCGAGGAGGCTGAGCGAGCCGGCAATGTGCTCGTCCACGAGAACGAGTCGTACATCTTCGGCGACCTTCCCGAGCGGTGCCGCGACATCCTCGCCTCGGTCGATTCACCCCACCTCCGCGCCGCCTTCGACCCCGCCAACTTCGTCCAGTGCGGCGTGCAGCCGATGCGCGACGCCTGGCCACCACTCGAGCCCTACGTGACCCACGTCCACATCAAGGACGCGGTGCCGGTCGATCGGACCGACCAGGAGCCCTACCCGGCCCGGGTGCCCGAGTACCTCCTGATGCCGACCGTCCGTCCCGCCGGCCAGGGCGAGGGCCAGCTCGGCGAGCTGCTGTCCAAGCTGGCCGCCAACGGCTACGACGGCATCCTCACCATCGAGCCGCACCTCGCCTTCCACCTGCCCGACCTGGATGGGGCGGGTCGCTTCCGGGTCGCGGTCGAGGCGCTGCGCGAGCTGCTCGCGAAGGTCCCGGCCTAACGCCGCCGGCGCGGGGCTTTTCACCGCCCCGTGCCGACCGCGGCGCATCCGCAGCGGTGCGGCCGCATAGTTGAGGGTCCGCGTGCCCGGGAGGATCGGTCGGCGACGATGACCATGCCCGAGGCGCAGATCATTCGAGGGGACTTCGATGCCGAGAGCCGTGCGATTTGACCGTTACGGAGACGTCGACGTGCTCGAGGTCGTTGATGTTCCCCGGCCGGTGGCGGGCCCTGGCGAGCTGCTGGTGCGGGTCAGGGCGGCGGGAATCAACCCCGGCGAGGCGAAGATCCGGGAGGGAATGCTGGCCGACCGGTTCCCGGCGACGTTCCCGTCGGGACAGGGCAGCGACCTCGCCGGAGTCATCGAGGAGGTCGGGCCGGGTGTGACGGGGTGGGCGGTCGGTGACGAGGTCATCGGCTTCACCAACCGTCGGGCCAGTCACGCCGAGCTGGCGGTCGTCGAGAGCGCCGATCTGGCCCGGAAGCCTCCCGAGGTCTCCTGGGAGGTCGGCGGGGCGCTGTTCGTCGCCGGGACCACCGCCTACGCGGCGGTGCGAGCCGTGGGGACGGCCGCCGGAGACACCGTCGCCGTGGCCGGTGCGACCGGTGGCGTGGGTTCGATCGCCGTCCAGCTCGCGCGCTTGGCGGGAGCCAGCGTGATCGGCATCGCCAGTGAGTCCAACCGCGACTGGCTCGCTGCTCGTGGCGTCACGCCGGTGGCCTACGGGGACGGGTTGGGCGACCGCCTGAGACAGGCCGCCGGCGGTATCGACGCGTTCATCGACGCCGTCGGCGGTCCGTACGTCGAGCTGGCGCTGGATCTCGGGGTGGCGCCGTCGCGCATCGATACGATCGCGAACTTCACCGCGGCCGAGCAATTCGGCGTGAAGGCGGATGGCAACGCGGCCGGCGCGACGGGCGAGGTCGTGGCCGAGCTGGCACGCCTGGTCGCCCAGGGTTCGCTCGAGGTGCCCATCTTCCGTTCGTACGCCCTCGACGAGGTGCGGGACGCCTACGGGCGGCTCGAGCAGGGCCACGTGCTGGGGAAGGTCGTCCTCGTCCCCTGAGCGGATGGGGAGCCCCGCCCCGGCCGGGTCGGCTGGGGCCGTTGACCGATGCCACCGAGCCGAGGTGACCGCCGATCAGGCGCCGGACGCCGTGGTGGCAGGCCGTGCGCGGATCGCGCTGGAGCGGATCGGTGCGCGTCCCCCCACCGCCGACGCGCCGCAGCCTGGTCGGCCGCGAGGGCCCCGGGGTCGGAGGCTCGCTCAGCTGTTCTCGCAGCGGCTCGGCGGGGCGGATCGTGCCCGATCTCGCGGCCCTGCCCGCCCGACACGTAGGCGGCGCCGATGCCGCTCCACGACCCACGATGACGGCCCCGTCGGCGCCTCGGACGGTGCGTCATCTGCTCCCGGCCACGGCATTTCCGCGAGCCAGGGCGATCAGCCGAAAATTAGTCCGACCAAACCGCCGATCTCGATCGTGGAACCTCAATGAAGCTGCCTGCGGTTGCGATCACCGAGCGGCGACCGAGGCATGGTAGCCCCACTGATGATCGAGGCGCCGACCGGCGGAAGCGCCGCGGCAGCTGCGTCCTCGCTCCCGACGGGCGTCTCGCCGGGGCGCGTCGAGTTTGACCTCGTCGCCGCGGCCGCCCGACCGGTACGCGGGTCGGCGTCAGGACGTCATGCGATCTGCTCGCCGAGTCACCTGCCCTGCCAGCCAGGACGCACCCTGCGCCGGGCGGGGGCGATCACCTCACACCGTGGGCTCACCCGACCGCTTCCGCTGAACCGGAGCGATGAAGTGGCCGGCCCTGATCACGTCAGCGGCCGTCGATGGACCTCGGGTGCCAGGTGAAGCCGAGCTCCTCGGTCAGGAAGCGCTCGTACGCGTCATCTCCCCCGGAGGCAACGCCGAGGACCCGTCGGGTGTCCTCACCGATTCGGAGGCGCAGGGGTCCGCTCGGCCGGGCCAGCTCGGCGATCACGGCCGCGGCGACCTGATCCGGGGCCAGCGCCCGCTCCGCCGGTGACATCCGGGGATAGACGGCGTCCGCCTCGGCCCGCATCACGGCGTAGGCACTCTCCGGGGTGGCCGCGGCGGCTCGCCGCATGGAGCCGCCAAATTCGGAGGCGACCAGACCCGGCTGGACGTCGAGCACGCGGATCCCGAAATGCTCCACCTCGAGGTGGAGCGTCCAGCTGAGGCCCTCGAGCGCGAACTTGGACGACCGGTAGGCGCCGATGCCGGGGTAGGGCACCTGGCCGCCGAAGGAGGAGATGTTGACGATCGCGCCGGAGCCCCTCCTCCGCATCGCCGGGAGCACCGCGCGGCAGAGCCGCCACGGCCCGAAGAGGTTGGTCTGGAATTGGAGCAGCAGCTCCTCGTCCGACACCTCCTCGACAGCACCCTCGAGGCCGTAGCCGGCATTGTTGATCAGCACGTCGACCGGGGCGGCCGCCCCCACCGCGGCTTCGACCTGGACCCCATCGGTGACGTCGAGCTTAAGGGTCTCCATCCCGCGATCGGCGAGATCCCGGACGGCCTCCAGGTCGCGGGCGGTGGCGATCACGCTCGCCCCCTCCGCGGCCAGGGCGAGCGCCAGAGCCCGGCCGATGCCGGAGGAGCATCCCGTGATCAGACAGCGACTTCCGGCGAGCCTCATCGGCGTCTTCTCCTCCAGCTGTCGGGCCGACTGATCAGCCGGCCGCGGTCGGGACCTCGGTGGCGTCGCCGGGCGCCTCGAGCACGATCTCACGGCCCTGCTCGCCGGAGGCATAGCAGGCGTCGATCACGCGCGCGTACCGGAGGCCGTCGGAGCCGTCCCACCGCGTCCACTCGCCGCTCCGGACCCGCTCCACGAACTCGCCGATCACGGCCTGGTGGAAGCCGCCGTGAGGCAGCGTGGGATGAATGTCGGCAAGCTCACCGGCGATCGTGGTGAAGACGTTCAGGGTGTCGTCCTGGCCGTAGTTGACGACCTTGATCTCGGCCCCGCCCTCGGTCCCGTAGAGGACGACGCCGTAGTCCTCGCGCTGGCTGCCGTGGCTGGCCCAGCTCGCCTCGAGGAGGAGGGTGGTCCCACCATCGAGGCGAATGAAGGCCGTGCCCAGGTCCTCGACCGTGAAGGGGTTGTCCGCCCCCGACTTCCGCGAGTGGGGCGAGAAGCCGGCGCCGTTCTTGCCCAGCTCGTCGAAGGTCGAGGCGCTGACGGTCCGGACACCCGGCTCTCCCATCAGGAACATGGCCATGTCCAGCACGTGGACGCCGAGGTCGATGAGGCAGCCGCCGCCGGCCTCCTCCTTGCTCACGAACCAGGAGCCCATGCCGGGGATGCCGCGGCGCCGCATCCAGTACGCCTTGGCGTAGTAGATCCGGCCCAGCCGGCCCTCGTCGACGTACCTGCGGAGCAGCTGGACATCGCCGCGCTCGCGGTGGTTGAAGACGACCTGAAGGACGCGGCCGGCGTGGCGCGCGGCGAGGACCATCTCCTCCGCCTCCCGGGCGTTCCTGGCCAGCGGCTTCTCACAGAGGACGTGCAGGCCGCGCTCCAGGGCGGGCACGGCGATGGCGCGGTGCAGCCCGTTGGGGACGCCGATGGAGATGGCGTCCAGGCCGGGCAGGGCGAGCAGGTCCTGGTAGTCGGTGAAGAGGTTGGGGATCGCGTGCTCGGCGCCCAGGGCCTCGAGGCGATCCCTCTCCTGCCCGGCGAGGGCGACGACCTCGACGCCGGGGATGTTCCTGAAGCTCTTCAGCGCGGTGGTCCCGGCGAAGCCGAGCCCGATCACGCCGACGCGAAGCTGCCCTGACTGCTCTGCACTCACGATGCGTCCCGCTCCTTGATAACGATTCCTTCCGGTTGGCCGAAACACGATGGTAGCCAGAACCGCCCCCGCCGGTGCGTGGCCGATCGGGCGGTCGCGTACCTTCAGGGCATGCAGCTTGCCTTCAGCATCGATCCCGCTCAGGCGCTATCGGCGGAGGACGAGATCCGGCTCGTCAAGCTCGGCGCCGAACTCGGCTACGAACAGGCATGGACTCCCTCAGGTGCCGATTCTCAGGCCTTCGACCGCTGCCTCCGCTGGCACGAGGCGACGGGCCTCACCACGGGCATATCGGTCGCGCCCGCGTCCGGCGAGACGCCCGCCTTCTACGCCGAGCAGGCGCGGCGCGTGTGGGAGGGCACCGGCGGCAAGTTCCTGTTCGGCATCGGCAGCGGCCAGATGGAGCACCCGGCTCCGAACATGCGGCGCTATGTGCGCGAGCTCCGCTCGCTGCTGCCGGACGGACCCCCGATCCACCTCGCCGCCCTGGGACCGCTGATGCTGAAGGTGGGGGCGGAGGAGGCCGACGGCGTCGCCCTCAACTGGTGCTCGCACGACCAGGTCGTCTGGTCCCGCGGGCTGGTGGAGGAGGCGGCCCGGAAGCGCGAGCGGCCGGCCCCCTTGATCGGCCAGTACATCCGCACCGCCGTCGATCCCGACGCCGGCCTGGCCCGGGCCACGCTGGGGGCCGCCGCCCGGCGCTACGCCCTCATCTCCAGGGCCTACCGCAGCCACTTCGAGAGGAAGGGCTTCACCGACGAGCTGGACCGCCTGGAGAAGGACGAGACGGCGGAGCCGAGCGACGCCTTCCTGGCCGGCTCCGGCGCGGCCGGGGCCGCCGGCGAGGTGCGCGCCCACTTCCAGCACCTGGCCGAGGGCCTGGACATCGCCATCGTCCGGGTCCTGGTGACGCGACCCGGCGACGCCGAGTCGGCCCGGCTCGTGCTCGAGGAGTGCCGGCCCGAGTGACCGCCGCGGGCGGGCGCGCCACCGGTGGCCGCCCGTCTCACCCGGCCGCCGCGTAGCCCTCGATCAGGATGTCCAGGGTCCTCAGGAAGCGGCGGTCGACATCGAGCACCGAACCCGTGGCGAGGGCCTCGGCCAGGTTGGGATAGCGGGTCGC
Source organism: Candidatus Dormiibacterota bacterium (assembly GCA_036272915.1). Taxonomy (GTDB): domain Bacteria; phylum Chloroflexota; class Dormibacteria; order Dormibacterales; family Dormibacteraceae; genus DATAXV01. The sequence goes on along the minus strand of DATAXV010000084.1, from coordinate 22,693 downwards.
GTCCACCGGCTCCACCCCCGACTCCGGACCGGTCCCCTCGTCCCCCGGGGTGCGGCCGACCTCGGCCAGGGCATGGCCGATGACGAAGATGGCGACGGCGTTGATGACGTCCATGGCCTGTTCCAGATCCAGCCCGTCGGCCCGGATCATCGCCAGCGCCTCCTCGAGCACCTGCAGCGCGCCGGGCGAGGTGGCCGGCCGGGTCGCCATCACCGTCAGCGCGCCGGATGCTGGAGCAGGACCCCGCGCAGACCGACGGCGAAGCGCCGCAACGCCTCGGTCCAAGGCCCGCGCATCGTCTCCGACAGCGACGGCAGCGAGAGCGAGAGCAGCCGCTCGACCATGCCGTCAAGCAGCGCCGCCTTGGTCGGGAAGTAGTGGTAGAGGGTCATCCCCTGGACGCCGAGGGCCGCCCCCAGCCGGCGGGTCGACACCGCCGTCACCCCCCGCCGGTCGGCCAGGTCCAGCGCCGCATCGAGGATGCGCTCGCGGCTGAGCCCCGCCGGCCTTCCCCGCGATCGGCGGGTTGACTACGGCCGCTTCCGGTCGGCCTGGATTCCGGACCAGGTCTTCCCCGACGATCCCCGGCGCCGCGTGCTCAGCGCCGTCAACCTCCGCGACCCGCAGGAGCTGCTCACGCTGGCCTGATCGAGGGCGACCTCGACCAGGTGCAGCCCTGGATGGAGCGCCTGGCGCCGAGCGAGGCGAGACGCCGCGAGCGCATCAGGGACATGGTCGGGCCGGCGCTGCTGGAGGGCGTCTACCGTGTGGTCGCCGAGGACGACCTCTCCAGACCGCTCCGGCCGTTAGCTACGGGGGTGGCTCAAAAAGCCACCCCCGCACAGGAATCAGCCGGAGATCGAGACCAGGCCGGTGCTGCCCGCGGGCAGCCCGGTGGCGGCGGCGCTGATCGGGGACAGCTGCCCCGAGGCGCCGATGGAGGCCTGCATGATCGTGCCGCCCGGGCTGACCAGGACGAAGAAGCGCGAGCCGCCGAGGCCAAGCGCCTCATCGACCGGATGGCCGCCGGTGGTGGCGGTGACGGCCGAGCGGAGGGTGAGCCGGCCCGCCCAGTCGACGTTGTACAGCGAGATCGTGCCGGAGGCCGCGTTGGCCACGTAGACGAAGCCGGTGGCACGGTCCACGATCAGCCAGCAGGCGGCGTCCTGACCGTTGTCGACGGTGCCGATCGCGTGCAGCCCGCCGGGCAGGATGCCGTAGGAGCTGACGGCGCTGGTGCCGTTGGGGCCGCCGGCCGCGTCGGAGACGACGAGGTGACCGGCCGCGTCGAGGTCGAAGCCGTAGGGGCCGGCCCCGGCCGAGGCGGTGGCGTGCGCGGGGCCGACGCGCCCGAGCGGCCCGACCGCGAGCTCATCGATGGTGCCGCTGCCCTTCTCGGTGACCACCACCTGGCTGCCGCCCGCGGAGAACCCGATCTCCTCGGGCGAGGAGGTTCCCGCCGAGAGCGCGCGGGTCGAGCCGGCGATGGGAAGCAGGCCGAAGGGCGTGATCCGGAGTCCGGAGACCGTGTCGCCGCCGGCGTTGAGGACGTAGGCCAGGTCCCCGTTGGCAGCGACGCTGATCGGGTCGGTGCCCCCGCTGGGAGCGGTGCCGAGCAGGTGCAGGGCGCCGCCGGGCAGGACCGCGAAGAGGCTGACCGAGTTCGATCCGGCGTTGACGGCCAGCAGGCGGCCGCCGGCGACGGCGAGCGCGCCCTGCGATCCGAGCGGGGAGCCGGTCCCGGCCCCGCCGGTGGCATAGGAGCCGAGCGGCTGCAGGCCGGCGCCGGGGACGGCACGGAATGCGAGCACGGCGTTCTGGGCGCCGTTGCCGAGCGTGTAGACGGTGCTCCCCCAGCCCTGACCGTCGGCGAAGGCGGAGACGGAACCGATGACCAGCGCCAGGGCGGAGACGAGCGCGCCCGCGACCAGAACGCGCAGGACTCCCGCCCGTCTCCGAATCCATCCAGGCACGAGCCGACCTCCTAGGTTCATGGCCGGCAGGCTCCTCCCGATGGCTGCCGGTCTCGTCTCCCGAGTCTCCGACGGGCATGTGACCGGCTGGTGACCGGCCCCGTCGTGCGGACCTCCCCCGCCCCGGCCGGTGCCACGCTGTACAAAGCCGGTATACATCAATGCTGTATCTCTTATTGACACCGAAGCCTTCGTTGGGTTACTCCTATGCGGGTTAAACGCTTCAACGGGCACGCCGGGCGGATACGAGCCCGGGGCTCAGCTGCGGGCGTGCGCCGGGGAGGCCACATGACAGGACAGTTCGAGAGCCGTCACCGCCTGCTGGAGCAGCTTCGGGACGTAGGCCGGGAGTTGGCGCGGCAGTTGGAGCGCATGCGGGGCGAGGCGGGCGAACGCGCCCGGAGAGTTGACGGCGCAGGCGGGGAGCGTGATGACAAGGGATCAGCGTGATCGGGAGGAGGGAGGCGCACTGATCGGTGTCCTCCAGACGATCAGCCTCGAGCTGGCGTCGATCTCGGCCGGCCACCCCAGCGTGGCGAGTCGGATCAAGGTTTGCCGGGACAGGATGACCGGCGTCATCATCGGCCTGCAGGTGGAGGCGGTACGGAGACTGCCTGATGGTTGAGTGCACCCGGGCAGGTCGAGACACACCATATATCGAGATAGATGCGGCGCCGCTTAACCTCCAGAACCCGGTTGGTTATCCTTCGTCGTGGACGCCGCCCACGACTATCACAACATGATTCGCCGAACGCATGACAGATGCCCATCCATCTGGTACGAAGGACCCCATGTATGACACCACAAGGTCCTATCAATTCAGGCCTACAACATCGTAGATTGGTGAGGAAAGAAGAGGACCTCAGGCCGGGTGGGAACCACGAAACGCCGGGCTGACGGGAAGTCTCCTCCCCTCGGGTGACACCTTCAAACTCAGGCCGACATTCCGATAGTTGTCAGAGTGTTGGTTGTGGAGGCGGTACCCCTGGATACAGCCAGTGAACCGAATAACGGTGGTCCGCCTCTGACGGGCCATGTGGGCTTAGGCTCGAATCCCCTCTCCATCGGTCTGCGGCCGGGCTCTCCCCCGCGTCTGGTCGCAGACCACCCAACACCATCGCCAGAGGGAGACCGGAGAGCCGATTGACAACGCCTCCCTCAGCCGGACAGCGGCACCAGGGAGGCTGATCAGCTCGATCCGGGTCCTTCGATGACAGCCAGGCCCATCTCGCCGGACCCGCCGCCCAAGCCGGACCTACGGTGGCCCGGCCTCCCCGCTACTCCTCCGGGCGTAGACGAGAAGCCGCCTTCCGGCGGACGCGCTGCGCGGTCCCGGCGTCCGATCGTCGAGGCATGCCAACTCAGATCGCGGCCACCCTCGGGAGCCGGACGGCTCCGGCGCTCCTGGCCAGGGGCCTGACCAAACGCTATGGCTCGGTCCTCGCCGTGGACCGGCTCGACCTCGCCGTCCGGCCCGGCGAGGTGTACGGATTCCTCGGTCCCAACGGAGCCGGCAAGACCACGACCATGCGCATGCTGGTCGGGCTGATCAGGCCGACGGCGGGGAGTGCCCGGGTGGCGGGCAGGGACGCGGGCGATCCCCGCGGGCTCGCCCACGTCGGCGCGATGGTGGAGACGCCCGCCCTCTACCCGTACCTCTCCGGGCGCGACAACCTGGCCGTCCTCGCCGGACATGGTCACGTGCCCCGCTCCCGGATCGGCGAGGTGCTCGACCAGGTGGGACTCACCGACCGCGCCGGCGATCGCTTCGCCGGCTACTCGCTGGGCATGAAGCAGCGCCTCGGCGTCGGCGCGGCCCTGCTCAAGGACCCGAGCGTGCTGATCCTCGACGAGCCGACCAATGGGCTCGACCCGGCGGGGATCGCCGACATGCGGGTCATGGTGCGGCGGCTCGGCGACGAGGGCCGGGCGGTGCTCCTCTCCAGCCACCAGCTCGGTGACGTGGAGCAGATCTGCGACCGCGTCGGTGTGATCCTCCACGGCCGGCTGGTCGCCGAGGGGACGGTCGACGAGATCCGCGGCGGCGCCGGGCTGGCCGTCGTCGCCACCCCCGACGAGATGGCGAGGGCGCGGTTGACCGAGCTGCTCGGCGCCGGCGCGGTCTCCTCGGAGGACGGGGTGATCCGGCTCCGGGTCGATCCGGAGCGCGCGCCCGAGATCAACCGCGCGCTGGTCGCGGCCGGCATCGACGTGCACGAGCTGCGCCGCGACGAGCGCAGCCTGGAGGAGGTCTTCCTGGCCATGAGCGCGGGAGACCGGGATGAGGAGGAGCGGAGCCATGCCGCATAGCTACACGGCGGAGATGACCAAGCTGGTGAAGCGACCCGCGGTCTGGGTCGTCTTCGCGCTCTGGCTGACGCTGATGCTCAGCTTCTCCTATGTCTTCCCCTACGTCGGCTACCGCTCGGCGGGCAACGCCAGGGAGGCGGCGGGGATCCTGGCCCGACTCCTTCCCTCGCGGCTCCCGGGCCACGCCATCAGCGGGTTCCCGCTCTGGGGCGGGGCGCTGATCGTGGTCCTCGGCGCGCTCTGTCTCGGCTCCGAGTACGGCTGGGGCACGGTCAAGACCCTGCTCAGCTTCCGGCCCGGCCGGCTGACCGTCTACGGATCGCAGATCGCGGCCCTTGCCACCGCGGTGGCGGCGCTGGTCCTGGCCGCCTTCGCCCTCTCCGGTCTGAGCAGCATCCTCATCGCCGGCAGCGCCGGCGCCTCCATCACCGGCCCCGGCCCCCTCGACCTGGTCCAGTCGATGGCGGCCGGCTGGCTCGTCCTCTTCATGTGGTGCCTCTTCGGCGTCTGCCTGGCCGTGCTCTTCCGCGGGCCGGCCCTGGCCATCGGGCTGGGCCTGGTCTGGGTCCTCGCGGTGGAGAACCTGATCCGCGCCGTCGCGCCGCTGATCGGCGTGCTCTCGACGGTCGAGAAGGTCCTGCCCGGGGCCGGCGCCACCTCGCTGGTCGCCGCCCTCGGCGGCGGCGGGGCGGCTGTCGTCGGCGAGGGCCAGGCCCTGGCCGTGGTCGCCCTCTATCTCGCCCTCTTCGGCACGGCCGGCGCCGCGGTCTGGCTGCGCCGGGACGTGCAATAGGTCAGAGGATGAAGCCGGCGGGGAGGAGCTCGGCGATGGTCCGCTCGCAGACGCCCTCCTCGCCCGGGTAGAGCACGACCGCCTCCCGGCCGAACTCCCAGATCACCTGGCGGCAGGCGCCGCAGGGGGCGGCCACCGCGGCCGGGCGGGTCGCCACCGCCACCGCGTCGATGCGGAGGTCCGGTCCCTCGGCGGCGACCGCGGCGAAGATGGCGGACCGCTCGGCGCAGCAGCTCAGGCCGTAGCTGGCGCACTCGACGTTGGCGGCGGCCTGGATGCGCCCGGATCCGGTGAGGATGGCGGCGCCGACGTGAAAGGAGGAGTACGGGGCGTAGGAGCGATCGAGCGCGCCCTCCGCCTCGCGGAGCAGGCGCTCCCGCAGCTCGGGGTCGAGTTCCTTTGGCATAGCCCGCACATCCTACTGACGGTCGCCGGCCACGGCCACTCCCATCGAGGTCAGCAGCCGCTGCCACCATTCGGCGTGACGGCGCAGGAAGATTGCGGCGGGGAAGCCGTGGCGGGCGACGTGCTCGGGTGGCACCGTGTCCCAGCCCAGGTGCTCGACCGTGACCCGGGTCTCCTCGCCGACCGCCTCGAAGCCGACCCGGACCTCGGTCTTCTGATCGGGCCGGAAGCTCTCCTGCCGCCAGCCGAAGACGAGCTCGGTGGGAGGCTGCCAGACCCGGATCCGCCCGATCTCGAACACCCTGCCGTCGCTCAGCCGCTCGACCAACCGGCCCTCGGGACCGGGCTCGAAGGCGAGCCGGCCGGGGCCCTGGGCGGTGAACTGGAACAGTCCGTTGGGCCGCCACCAGCTCCCGATCTCCATGGTGAAGGCCTGGAACGCGCGCTCCGGCGTGGCCCTGACCCGCATCGCCACCAGCACCCGGGACGGCATCTCAGCCGTCCTCCAGGTGGGCCCTGAAGGAGGCCAGCTGATCGGTCCACATCCGCTCCGTCTCCTCCAGCCAGGCCCGCAACCCGGCGATCGGCTCCGGCCGCAGAGCGTAGATGCGGACCCTGGCGTCGAACTCGGGGTGGGTCTCCTCGACCAGCCCGCTACGGCGAAGAACGCGCAGGTGCCGGCTCATGGCCGGGGCCGGAAGGTCCAGCGCCCGGGCCAGGTCGCCGGCTCGCAGCGCGCCGGCGCGGAGCAGGTCGACCGCCCGGCGCCGGTGGGGATCGGCGAGCGCGGCCAGGACCAGGTCGAGGTCGGCCGCCGCCGCCTCGCTCAGCTCGAGGTCCTTATGGTCACGCCGCCCTCCTCCGCCATTTGGTCGACGGTCATGCTCCGGATCGTCTGGCCGAAGGTCCAGGAGTGGCCCTCGAGGTCGAGGACCCGGTAGGTGCGGTCGCCGTAGAACTGGTCCTCTGGCTCCTGCACGACGGTGGCGCCGGCGTCCCGGGCGTGCGCGAAGTGAGCGTCGATGCCATCGTCGAGGTGGACGTGCAGCGACTGCGTGTTGGCGCCGCCCACGTCGAGCGGGCTCCGCACGCGGTCGGTCCACCGGCCTCCAATGAAGATCACGCCCTCGCCCGCGTTCATCTCCGCATGGACCTGGCTGTCGTCGCCGTCCGGACCCTCGATCAGCATTCTTGTCTCGAAGCCGAAGGCCCGGTCCAGCCAGGCCAGCGCCGCCTTCGGGTCGCGGTACACGACGGTCGGGATCACGACCGGATAGCTCATGTTCACCTGGTCGCCCTTATCGGCCACTTCGATTTCCTCCTGACGAAATATTTCTTCGTTCTGGAAATCATATGGCCACAGCCGGCCCTCTGGTCAAGTCATCTTCCGGAGCGGCCCCGATCTCGGGCACGCCCCTCCCCATCACCCCGCGGCTGCCGCCGCGCGGCACAGACCTCCTCCTCGGGTGGGCCTCCCCCCTTTCGGCCCTACCGATCAGGTCCGGTTCCGCGTCACCCCTGACCGTCCGGCGCGCCGGCCGCGTCCGCCTTGGGGCGCTTGGGCATGTTGCGGAGAGAGATCTCGATGCGGTCGTCGAGGCGCCACTCGGCCTCGGCCGCCCACACTGCGTTCAGGATCTCCTCCAGCTGCGTCTGAAGGTCGCGGGGCTCGCCGGCTGATGAGTTGCGTGAGTTGGATGCCATCTTCGATCAACCTCCTTTCCCCTATAACGTCTTTCTACGCCGTTTAGATTTCCTGATATCCCCTATTCCTTTTATCCTCCCTACAGTCAGGCGTTACTTCGTGCACTGGACACGGATGGGGATCGGGGGTGACGTGGCTGGACCGAACGATTCCGGGACCGGCCGGGAGCGTCAGGCGAGCGTCAGCGGGACCCGCCGGGAGCGGTTGACGTCGATCAGCCCGCGGTCGGTGATCTTGAGCTCGGGGATGACGGAGAGGGCGAGGAAGCTCAGGGCCATGAAGGGTGAGGGCACCCGCACCCCGAGGCCGGCCAGCCGCTCCTCCATGGCCCGCAGCCGCGCCGCCACCTCGGCCACCGGCCGGTCGCTCATCAGGCCGGCCACGGGGAGCGGCAGCTCCCCAACCACCTCGCCGCCGCGGACCACGACCACGCCGCCGCCAAGCTCGGTGAGACGCTCGGCGCACCGGACCATGTCCTCATCGTCGACCCCGATCACGACCAGGTTATGGGCGTCGTGGGCGACGGTCGAGGCGAAGGCGCCGGCGGCGAGTCCGAGATCGGTGACGAAGCCGAGGCCGACGCGGCCCGAGGCGTGGTGCCGCTCGATCACGGCGATCTTGGCCAGGTCGCGGCCGGGGTCGGCGACGAGGCGGCCCTCGCGGACCGCGGGGCGCCGGCGCAGGGAGCGCGTCAGCAGCTGATCGGGGACGATGCCGATCGCCCGGATGTCGGCGGCCCCGTCGCCGGGGATGGCCAGGTCGTCGGGGCGGAGCGGTCCCACGTGCACCGTCTGACGCACCCACTCCGGCGCCTCGCCGTGAGGGAAGCGCGGCTCCCGTCCCCGCTTCAGGACCGCCCGCGGGACGAAGTCGCGGAGATCGTCGAGGAGAAGGAGGTCGGCCTGCCGGCCGGGGGCGACGGCGCCGAGGTGGCGGAGCCCGTGGTACTCGGCGGGATGGAGCGTGGCCATGACCAGCGCCTCCTCGGGAGCGATCCCCTCGGCGACGGCCACCCGCAGCATCTGGTTGAGGTGGCCCTCCTCGACCAGCGAGGTCGGCTCGCGATCGTCCGTGCAGAACATGCAGCGCTCGGGGCCGTGCCTCCTGACCATCGGGAGCAGGTCCCGCAGGTTCCTGGCGTTGGACGCCTCGCGGAGCATCACCCACATGCCCAGCCGCCGCTTCTCCAGCGCCTCCTCAAGGGTGGTCGCCTCGTGGTCGGAGCCGATGCCGGCGGCGACGTAGGCGTTGAGGGCGGGCCCGGTGACGCCCGGAGCGTGGCCGTCGACGTGCTCGGTCAGCCCGCTGTCGAGCTTGGCCAGCTCGACCGGGTCGCCGGCGATGACGGCGGGGAAGTTCATCATCTCGGCCACGCCCAGCGTCCGCCGGCGCCGGAGGAGGCTCTCCAGGTCGCCCCGGCCGAGCGGCCGCCGCGGCGACTCGTGCGGCGACGCGGGCACGCAGGAGGGGGCCATGACGAAGACGTCGAGGTCGAGGGAGCCGGTGGCGTCGATCAGCCAGTGGACGCCGTCGGTCCCGAGCACGTTGGCGATCTCGTGCGGGTCGGCGACGACCGCGGTCGTGCCCTGCGGGACCACGGCCTCGGCGAAGCGGTCCGGCGTCAGCTTCGAGGACTCGATGTGGAGATGGGCGTCGATCAGCCCGGGGACGATGTAGGCGCCGGCGACGTCACGGCGCTCACGGCCCTGGTAGGAGCCGAGACCGACGATGGTCCCGGCGGCGATGGCCACGTCCACCTCCAGCCACTCGCGGGTGAAGACGGAGAACACCCTGCCCCCGGTGAGGACCAGCTCGCAGGGCTCGTCCCCCCTCGCCATCGCCAGCAGCTTGGGATCGATGGCGTGAAGGATAGCCGAGCGACGGTGGGCCCCCGACCTACTCGCCGCCCGGGTCGCCCTGGACCTCCTCGACCTCCCAGCCGTCGTACTGGCCGCCGAAGCGCCGGGCCAGGCGCTCCATCTCCCCCCGCATCTCCAGCACGTTGTCGACGCTGGGTTCGATGCGGACGATGACGCGGACCTCCCAGCCATGGGTGCCCCGGGGCGGGAGCACCCTCGCCTCGTAGCCCCAGACCTGCATCCAGTTGGCCAGGCTGCGAGCGCTGTGCTCCTCGCGGCACATGAAGTAGTTGAGGACCTCGTGGACGAGCGACAGGTCGGCGCCGCGCTGCCGGAGCTGGTCGATCGCCTTGAGATCGGTGTCGGGGTTCATGTGCAGGGCCTGCTCACGATGGGATGCAGACAAGAGTGCCACGGTGGCGGGGCCGGCGCGCGTGCCCGCCGCATCGACGAGCGCCAGCCCCGAGGGTGCGGGCCTGGATGTGCGTTCATGCCGGCTCGGTCGTTCGCGAACGCGGCCGGACGATCGCGGGACCGCCCTGGCAGCCGCTCAGGAGAGGGCGTCACACAGGCCGGATTCCGACCCGGTGACGCCGACCGACGGTCGTGATGCTGGATCGATCCCTAGCTCGGCTCCCAGCGCCAGCCGTCGTTGTCCTCGCAGGTGATGGCCTCCCCGTCGCCGGCGATCCCGCTCGCCCCGTGGTCGGAATCCCGGCAGTACTCGCCTGGCTCGTAGCAGGTCCCCTCATCGCTCAGCGGGTGGCAGCCGGGCGGCGCGGGAGTCGGAGTGGTCACGGGCGCCGGCGGTGGCGGTCGGGGGGCGGGGGTGGGAGTCGGAGGTACCGGGGTCGGAGGTGCGGTCGGCGTCGCCGGACGCGGAGTGGGCGTGGGGGTCGGTGGAGGAGCGTCGAAAGCTGCCGACCACGTCCAGGACGTGGGGTCGACGAACTCAGCCCCGCTGGCCAGGGCGACATCGACGCTGACCGCGGTGGACGGTCCATTCCACCCCGCTGCCTCGGTCCCGGCGAGCCTCGCCACGGACCATGTCGAGCCGGAGCTCTCGACGCCGCTTCCGGCCAGACTCCAGCTCCCACCGGCGTTTCGCAGCCAGAAGGCCACGCCCTTGATCGCCGCTCGCTCGGAGTCTGGTGTGTAGGTCGCGCTCGCCGAGCCGCCCGTACTGAGTTGCACCGACAGCGTGCCTCTGGGATCGATCCGGCTGCTGTTGACCCAGTGCCACCCTCCAGGATTGTCGATTGCCTTGCCCGACCAGAGCCGGACATGAGCGGTGACGACCACCTTGCCCGGTCTGTCGGCGTCGCCCTTGATCTGAGCCACGAACGGACTGTGCTTCATGGTTCGCGAGGCGGTCCAGTGGTGCTTCACATCCCGTACCCAGTACACGACGAACCTGATGGCGCAACCTCCGCCACTCACCATCGAGGCCCTCCACGGGCCCTGGCTGGACACGTCCAGATGCAGAGACAGGTGAGCCGAGGATGGACGGCAGCGACCGGCTCCGGCGATCGGCTTCGGCGGCGCCGATGGGTTTGTCGTCGGCTGCGGCGAGGGCGTCGTCGTCCCCTCGGGTGAGGGCGTCGTGGTGGCCGAGGCGACCGGGGAGGCAGAGGCGAGAGCACCTGAGCCTGCCGGCGACATCGATATCGCCGATGCGCAACCTGCCGCCGAGGCCACGGTCAATCCGACCATCGCCGCCAGCGCGACGGGGCTGCGTCGCACCATCCATCCGAAGGCGACCGGCACCGCGAGGACGAGCCAGCACCCGGCGAAGGCGGCGGCTTCGCCTTGTCCAGCGATTGCCAGCCTGATGGTGATCAGTCCGAAGAGGATGTACGAGATGACGAGGAGGGTGATCCTCCACCAACGGCCGCCCTGGAACTCGGGAACATATCGCCACAGTGGGGCCCGTCCCGACCGACTCAACGGGGGCCGGGTTCGTCTCATCTAATCAGCCAGTACACGTCGCCGCTCCTGCCATGCAAATCAATCAAAGGGTCAAGGCCGTCAGCGACACAGATCGTGTCGAGACCGTGAGACAGCGTCGCCGTTTCGAGGCGGGCGGACAATGGGCCTTCTGCCCCAACTGTGTCGGGTCCAGGACACCTCAGCCCACGGATTTCACCAGCCGGGGTGACGGTGAGTACCGTGCGAGTCAAGACCCCGCGGCTCGGTGTGAGGCGGGCGGCGGCGTGACCCGGGTCGATCAATCGACGCGGGCTCACGGCACGGGTTCAGCAGGCCTCTGCGCCGATGTCCGTTTCCGACAAGACCGGGGAGGGAGCCGGATTCCATCCTCCCCGTCATGCAGCAGCGAATCACCCTGATCACCCTGGGCGTCCGCGATCTGGGACGGGCGCGATCCTTCTATGAGGCGATCGGCTGGACCGGCGGCGAGCAGCCGGACGACGAGGTCGTCTTCTTTCAAGCGGGCGCGATGATCCTCGGCCTCTGGAGGCGGGAGCGCCTGCTCGAGGAGGCCGGCCTCACCGACACCGGCGGCACCGAGGCGGTGAGCCTGGCCCACAACGTCGGGTCGAGGGAGGAGGTCGACGCCGTCATCGAGGAGGCGGAGCGGGCCGGGGCGACGATCAGGCGGCGGCCGGCGCCGACCGACTGGGGCGGCTACTCCGCGCTCTTCGCCGACCTCGACGATCACCTCTGGGAGGTGGCTCACAACCCCGGATGGAAGCTGGCCGAGGACGGCACCATCAGCCTTCACTGATCCCGATGTCCCGTGCCCGGCCCTACAGTGTCTTCCCGTGCGTGAGCGATACCCGGCGATCGAGCCGTACGGCGAGGGGATGCTGGATGTGGGCGAAGGGCATCGCATCCACTGGGAGGTCAGCGGCAATCCCGGGGGCAAGCCGGCGGTCGCCCTTCACGGCGGCCCGGGCAGCGGGGTCAGCCCGGGAAGGCGGCGCTCCTTCGATCCCGACGCCTACCGGCTGGTGCAGTTCGACCAGCGTGGCTGCGGCCTCAGCACGCCGTCTGCCGCCGATCCCCTCACCGACCTCTCGACCAACACCACGCATCACCTGCTCGGCGACATCGAGCGCCTGCGCGAGCATCTCGGCATCGACCGCTGGCTGGTCTGGGGAGGCTCCTGGGGCGTGACCCTGGGCCTCGCCTACGCCCAGCGGCACCCGGAGCGGGTGAGCGAGATGGTCCTGGTCTCGGTGACCATGACCCGGCCCTCCGACGTCCACTGGCTCTACCACGAGACCGGCCGCTTCCTCCCCGCCGAGTGGGCGCGCTTTCGCGAGGGGGGCGGCGGCGCCGAGGACCTGGTCGCCGCCTACGACCGCCTGCTCAACGCGGACCCCGACCCGGAGGTGCGGAAGTGGGCGGCCAGGAACTGGTGCGCCTGGGAGGACGCCGCGCTGTCGCTCGAACCGGGATGGTCGCCCAGCCCGCGCTACGAGGATCCCCGCTTCCGCATGACCTTCGCCCGCCTCTGCGCGCACTACTTCTCCCACGCCGCCTGGCTCGAGGATGGCGAGCTGCTGCGCAACGCCAGCCGCCTGGCCCGGATCCCCGGCGTGCTGATCCACGGGCGGCTCGACCTGGGCGGTCCGGCCGACGTCCCCTGGCTGCTCGCGCGGGCATGGCCGGGATCCGAGCTCCACCTGGTCGGCACCGGGCACGCCGGAGGAGACGAGATGACGGACGTGATGATGGAGGCGCTGGACCGCTTCGGCCGGTCCTGAGCGCCTCAGACCTTCCAGGTGATGGAGTTGCGGATGCCCAGCGCCAGGGGGTCCCAGGCGGCGTAGTTCGACTGGTTGGCGAACTCCTGGAACAGGTACTCGACGGTCCCGTCGGCGTTGGTGCCGAACCAGAAGGTGTTGCACAGCGGGGTCCCGCCGCCGGACGGGTACACGTAGTAGTAGCCCTGGAGGACCCCGATCACGCCGTCGACGGTCAGGGGCTGCCGGGCGACGCATGTCCCGACGGTTCCGTACTGGCTCCGCATGCTGGCGAGCACCTGGGCCTGGAGCGCGGCGGGGGTGGTGCCGGCGACCGTCACCGTCTGGATGAGGACACCGCTGTCGGTGCCGGTCTGATAGAGCGAGACCGCGTCGTCCTCGTTCTGATCGACGACGACGCCGGCGGGAAATCTGAGCGAGAAGGTGCCGGCGACCAGGGAGGTGCCCGGCACCGGCGTCGGCGCGGGGGTCGGGGTCTCCCTCGGCGTGGTTCGAGGCGTCGGGGTTCCGGTGGTGCGCGCACCGGCGCCCGCGCCGGTACCGTTGCCCAGCCCGCCGACGCCGATGCCGGTGACCAGGACGAGGATGAGCGTGGCCACGGCGACGGCGGTCACGCCCAGGCCGGCGATCGCACCCCGGCGCCAGCGTGCCCGGCCGAGGACGCCGGTCGGCCAGGGGCCGCGGACGACGTGATCGGAAGCCTCCGGTTCCGGCGATTCAGGCGGTTCCGGCAGGGGCGGCAGCTGGCGCGGTCGCCTGACGCGGGCCGGCGCCGGGTCCGCCGCGGCGTCCGCGGGCGGGATCGGGGGCGTCTCCGCCGGCGCGGCGAGCCTCCCCCAGATCCTCCTCGCGCGGACGGGAGCCGGTGGCGGCGGCGAGACGGGATCGTCCGCCGCCTCCTTCGAGAGAGGAGCCATTACCTCCGAGACCGGGGCCGGGGGAGGTGCGGGTGGGGGCGTCGGATCGGGCGCGGCCTCGAGGACCGGAACCGGGAGGTCCGGCGTCCGGACCTCGGCGATCGGATCCAATCTCGCCGGCGCGGCGGTCTCGACCTCCGGCACCGGAATCGGGGGCTGGGGGAACGCCGGCGTGATGGCCGGCCGGATCGAGGCGCGGGGCGGTGGCGGCGCCGGAGTCGGCGGGAACGCCGGTTGGGGTCGTGCCGCCGGCCTGCGCGCGGGCGCCACCGGAGCCGGGGCCGTCGTCAGCCTGCGGGTCGCCGGAAGCACGCCCGACCGGCGGCCGGTGGGGCTGGCGGGAACCGTGATCCGGCCGGCGGCGATGTCGTCGGCGACGCCGGCGAGAACGGTCACCCACTCGGAGGCCTCGGGGCGGTCGCCGGCCGGTCCGAACCCGGCCTCGAGCATCGGTCGGAGCTCGGGCGACGCCCATCCGGGCAGCGCCGCCGCGACCCGCTTGTGCTGGTCGCGGACCAGGGTCCTCAGGACCAGCAGCGCCAGCTTGAAGTCGTCGGACTGGACCGTCGCCGGCTGCTCCTCCGGGTAGCTCTCCCTCACCCTCCAGTCCGGCGTCTCGACCGCCTCCAGGCAGGTGACGCCGTCGACGGCCATCGCGTCGCAGTCGATGAAGTAGGTGTCCGGGTCGGCGCCGGTGGGCAGGCTGAAGAGGAGGTTGGTCGGGGAGAGGTCGCCGACGACGATTCCGTGCGCGTGGAGCCAGTCGAGGTGCGAGGCGACGCTCCAGAGCAGCTTGACCCGGGCCAGGTCGGGGACCGGGCGGCCGAGCTGGTGCCTGGTGAACTGGTCGCTGTTCAGCAGCTGCTCGAAATGCGCCGGCCTGACCTTGGTCACGCCCGAGGGCAGGTGCAGCGTCGCGTCGAACCGGCGTGGAGCCTGGGGCATCAGGCACCCGTCGGTCACGGCGCCGCTCAGAACCGTGCTCACGGGCCAGGCGGCGATGTCGAGCAGGCGGGTCCCGGCCTCGGGCGTCATGTCGCGGAAGTGGTCGACCATCGCCTCCAGCGCGACCACGTCGAGGCCGGAGAGCGTCTCCGGCTTGTAGCGCTTGTAGAGCGCGGGCCGGCGGCGGACCTGCATCCGCTCCGTCCGGAAGATCGTCCCCTGGGCGCCGTCGGCGAGGCGGGTGAGGACGCCCAGCTGCTCGCGCTGGACCCGTGCCCTGGGCGGCAGGCTGGAGACGCGCCTCATGAGGCCGAGCCGCCGTCGCCGGCCGGCGGCGGCGGCTCGAGGAACCTGGGCATCTCCCGCGCCGCGCGGTCCCGACGCTCGGCGCCCGGCACCGAGGGCCAGATCGCGATCAGGGTGCGGTCGTCGTCCCAGGTCTCCCGCGAGAAGTCGGTGACCCGGCCGAACTGCATCAGGCTCGGAGGGCCGGGCAGAAGCGTCTCCCGGAACATGTCCCCGACCTGGTTGTGCCCGCTCCCGAGGGGATCCCAGATCCCGTCCGTGCCCACCAGCAGCACCTCGCCGGGGGAGACGGCGGCGGTGGTGATCTCGATCAGCTCGGGACGCCGGGGCAGGGCCAGGACCGCGGACGAGCTGATCCCTCCGGTGCCGCGCTTGCCGCCCTGCAGCATGGATATGCCCTCCCCGGACAGGATCCCGACGGCGCCGTCACCGACCGTCACCGAGGTCGCCAGGAGGTGCCCCTCCTCGGGCCGGACCACGACCAGGGTGAGCGTGCAGGAGAGCTGCCTGACGGCCAGCTCGGCGTCCGGCTCCCTCAGTCCCCAGAGCTGCATGGTCAGCGCCATCGGCACGTACGCGCAGTGCTCGACGACCTTGTCCAGATCGAGGCCGCTGCGGGAGCCGACCTGCCCGAGCAGGAGATCGACCGCCCGCCTGGTCACGTGCAGCGCGGCGTGGTGCGACTCCGCCGCCGCGCTGACGCCGTCGGCCACGGCCAGCACCAGCGTCCCGCTTCTCGGGTGCTGCCCGAGGGCGAAGTCGTCCTGGCGGGGGATACCTCCCTCGCGATGGTCGTCGCCGCGGACGCTGGCGGCTCGGACCGTCCAGTGCGCATTGCCGAAGCCGTCGAGGACGGCGTCGGATCGATACGCGGGCTGCGCGCTCCGGCGCGTGTCGACCGGCCGCGGCTCAAGCTCGTGGGCGCCGACGCCGACGATCAGGCGTCCGGGGTCGGGGATGGCCGCCGGCTCCACCGGCTCGGGCGGGAGCATGGAGGGGACGCGCACGTCTACACCCGCCGGGCGGGGCTGGCCGGCGTCGGACCGGCCAGGGGTGCGCGTACCCGGCCGGACCCGGTCCGTCGATGCGACATCGTCAGCTGGCACCCTCCGCGTCCCGTCAATCAGACGGGGCGGACGAGGCGCGCCCGCCGACCCGAGTCGGGCGCCGGATCACTGGACAAGGTCTATCGTTACGAACCCCTCCGGAGCCGCGGAAGGTACGCGGACCGAGTCGGCGCCCTCGGCGGTGGTGGCGGAGGCGACGATGGATTGGACGAAGAACTGCATGAAGTTCGAGATCGCCTGGCCGACATCGGCGGCCTCCGACTGCCGGTAGGCGAAGTCGGGGCGGGAGGCGATCTCGGCGATGGTCTCCGGCCTGGCGTCCTGCACGCCGAAGGCGAGGAGGTTGGGGTGGCGCCGGTTCTCCGGGTCGTGGAGCCGGCTCAGGGACTCGCGCCAGCTGGGCACGTGGTGGTCGATCTCGGCGGGCTGCCCGTCGGTCAGGAAGAAGACCGTCGGGCGGTGCACCAGATTGGTGAGCGCGAGGCGCTCGACGTCGGCGTCGATCCGCCCGATCAGCTCGGAGAACGCGGCCGCGTAGGAGGTGCCGCCCTCGCGCACGCCCAGCATCGGCATCTGATGGATGTCGCGGAGATCCTGAAGCTCGAGGTGGCAGCGGACGTCAGCCGAGAAGCCGAGGACGGTGAGACGGATCTTGGCGGCCTTGCTCGGCTGCTCGTGCATCGCGTCGAGCAGCGATCGGAGACCGTCGTTGAGGTACCCCACCCATGGCGACATGGACGACGACTCGTCAACCACCAGATAGAACGGCAACAGGGCCGCCTGACGATCTTCAGCTTGCTGAATCACGGCCGAAACCTCCCGTCCTTCGCGGACCGGGCTCCGTGGTGTGCCTGCCAATCGGCGCGGGTCCAAGCCAGGTCACCTGCCCGAGACAGGACCCCCGATCACCTCTCCTCACGCCATGCATGGCCGAATGGCGGACTCACCTCCCGGAGCCTCACAAGTGAGCTGTCGTCGATGCTTGCACTCTCGGGCATGTGACGGGTATGGGCCGTTTGGCCCGTAGCCCCGGGACACGGCCCCGGGCCCGCGCCACCGCACTCACGAGAGTCTCGGCAGAGCGGCGGCGGGGTCGCGAATTCAGATGCCCGGAGAGATCCGTCCCCGGAGGACCTCGGCGAACGCGTGCAGGCCGTCGCCGCCTCCGACAGTCCCGCCCGCCGGCACCGCCGCCGTGAGGGCGGCCGCCCGGCGCCCGGCCGCACTCGCCTAACCTTGGAAGATCCCCCGAGGGACGGGGCTCACGCAGACCGGAAAGGGATCCAGACGAAGGAGCACAGATGCCGACATTCGAGCAGCGACTGCAACGGCTGGAGCTGCGCCTCGCCGAGCTCGGGGCCTGGCGTGATCGTGCCGTCCAGAACCTCGAGGGGTGGACCTTCGACGAAGGTCCGATGGCGATCGGCGACCGCTGGCCGTCGGAGGAGGGCGTGCGCCGGCTGAGCCTGGCCGAGGGCGCCGTGCCCGATGGCTGGCCGCTCGCCGAGACCCGCCTCGAGCTCATCCCCGGAGGCGAGGGCATGCTCCGCCTCCGCTACGCCGACGGCGCCAACGACGCCTACGGCATCACCCCCTGGCACCAGCGCTTTCATCTCCAGAGCGGCACCTTCTCGATCGAGGCCGAGGTCGTCGCCCGCCGGCCCTTCGGCCAGCCCAGCCGCAACCCGACCCTGGAGTCGGGCCGCGTGGTCTGGGAGGACCCCCTGATCACGCCGCTGTACCGCCGGCTCCGTCTTGCCCTGGAGGCGGCCAAGGCGCTCGAGGGCAAGGACGTGGCCGAGCTGCTGCTCGACGCCGCCGACGCCGCCTTCCGGCTCACCCGCCTGCCCACAGCGAGCCGGGAGTACATCGACCGCGTCGCCCCCTCGCCGATGCTCCAGGACATCTGGTCGCCGCCGGCCATCCGGGCCCACCCGGAGCCGCTGCCCGACGCCGACCGGGAGCACGCGCAGGCGGCGCTCGACCGGCTCGCCACCGATCTCGCCCGCATCCGCCGCGACCACCCCGCCGAGGGCAGGCTCGCGGTCGAGGGCCACGCCCACATCGACCTGGCCTGGCTCTGGCCGCTGGACGAGACCTACCGCAAGGCGCAGCGGACCTTCTCCACCGCCGTCTCCTACCTCGACCGCTACCCGGAGATGATCTTCCAGCAGAGCACCGCCGAGCTCTACCAGGAGATCAAGGATCGCGATCCCAAGCTCTTCGAGCGGATCCGGGAGCACGTCGCCTCCGGCCGCTGGGAGCCCCAGGGCGGGATGTGGGTGGAGTCCGACCAGAACATGCCCGCCGGCGAGTCGCTGGTCCGCCAGCTGCTGACCGGCCAGCTCTGGTTCGAGCGCGAGTTCGGCGCCCGCAACACGGTGGGCTGGCTGCCCGACTGCTTCGGCTTCACGCCCGGGATGCCCCAGCTCTACCGGAGCGCCGGCATCGAGTCCTTCTTCACCGCCAAGCTCACCTGGAACGAGACCAACCGCTTCCCCCACGACCTCTGGTGGTGGGAGGGGCTGGACGGAAGCCGCGTCCTGGTCCACAGCTTCACCCACCCCAGGGGCAACTACAACGGCGATCCCTCGCCGGAGTCGACGACCGGGGTCTGGAACCGCTGCCGGTCGCGGCGCATCCACCCGGAGAGCCTGTTCACCCTCGGCTACGGCGACGGCGGCGGCGGCATGAACGAGGACATGCTCCTCGACATGCGGGCGATGGCCGACTTCCCCGGGCTCCCCACGCTGGAGTTCGGCCGGGCCGACGCGCTCTTCCAGCGGCTGCACCGGACCGCCGCCGAGCGTGAGGTCCCGGTCTGGGTCGGCGAGATGTACCTGGAGCTGCACCGCGGCACCCTGACCACGCAGGGACGGCTCAAGCGGCTGCACCGGCGGGCCGAGCGGGACCTGGTCGCGGCCGAGACCACCTACGGCCTGGCCCGCCTGCGCGGCGTCGACCTGGCCGCGCCCGACCTGTCACGGGCCTGGCGGCTGCTGCTCCGCAACGAGTTCCACGACATCATCCCCGGCTCCAGCATCGCCGAGGTCTACGAGCGGGCGGAGCGCGAGCTGAGCGAGGCGATCGAGATCGCCGGGCGGGCGATGGACGCCAACCTCGACGCCCTCGCGCCGGCGGTGGGCGGAGGCGCCGGCCAGGAGGCCGCGCTGCTCGTCAACCCCGACCTCTCCACCCGCCCGCTGCGGGTGCGGCTGGACCAGGCGCTGCCCGGCGCGCAGCCGGTCGAGGGCGGCTTCGTCGCCACCGGCGTCGAGGCCCTGGAGGGCCTCTCCGCGCACATCCTGCTCGGCGCCGAGGTGCCGCCGGCCGACTCCGCGGCACGCGCCTTCGAGGGCGGGCTGGAGAACGGCCGGGTCCGCCTCGATCTGGCCGACGACGGCTCCATCGCCTCGATCCACGACAAGCGCGCCGGGCGTCCCGTGCTGGACGGCCACGGCAACCAGCTCTGGGCGTACGTCGACAAGCCGCGCTCCTGGGACGCGTGGGACGTCGACATGGAGTACCCCAACGAGGGCGAGCAGCTGGGCCGCCCCGAGTCGGTCGAGATCCTCGAGCCGGGTCCCCACCGCGCCGCCCTGCGCGTGCGCTGGCGCTACCACTCGAGCACGATCACCCAGGACATCCGGCTCTGGGCGGGATCGGCCCGGATCGAGTTCGCCACCCACATCGACTGGCGCGACCGCCGGGTGCTGCTCAAGGCACGGTTCCCGCTCGCCGTCCGCTCGCCGCGGGCGACGTTCGAGACCGCGTTCGGCGTGACCGAGCGGCCCACCCATCGCAACACCAGCTACGAGCAGGCGCGCTTCGAGGTCGCCGGGCACCGGTTCGCCGACCTCTCCGAACCCGGCTACGGCGTGGCCCTGCTCAACAACGGCCGCTACGGCCACCACATCCTCGGCAACGAGCTCGGGCTGAGCCTGCTCCGCTCGCCGATCTACCCCGATCCCATGGCCGACGAGGGCGAGCACGACTTCGTCTACGCCCTGCTCCCCCACCTCGGGACCTGGCTGGAGGGCGGCGTGCTGATGGAGGCCGAGGACCTCAACCGCCCGCTGCTGGCCCGGCCCTGCCACGCCGCCGGCGGCGCCCACGAGCGGCTGCTCGACATCGGCGGCCAGCCCCTCGGGCTGGGGGCGCTCAAGGCGGCCGAGAACGGGGACGGCCTGATCCTGCGGCTCTACGAGCCCCAGGGCGGGCGAGGCTCCGCCGAGGTCAGGCCGCCCGAGGGCTGGAGCCTGGCCGAGGAGCTCAACATCCTGGAGGACCCGGCCGGGGCACCCGACCTCGAGTTCGCTCCGTTCCAGGTCAGGACCTACCGGCTTCGTGGGGAGGAGCGATAGATGAGGGCGACCGACACCGTACAGCTGGGGCGGACCAACCTGAGGGTCACCCGGCTCGGCCTGGGCACGGCACCGCTTGGCGGCCTCTTCCGCGAGGTGGAGGACGGCGTCGCCGTCCGCGTCGTCGAGCGCGCCTACGAGCTCGGCCTCCGGCTCTTCGACACCGCGCCGCTCTACGGGTCCGGCTACTCCGAGCGGCGCGTCGGGGCGGCGCTGGGCCAGTATCCGCGCGACTCCTACGTCCTCGCCACCAAGGTCGGCCGGCTGCTGCGCCAGGGCGCGCCCCCCGACCCGACCCAGATCCGAGACGGACAGTCGATCTACCGGGGGACCCCGGAGGGCGTGCAGCCGGTCTTCGACTTCAGCGCCGACGGGATCCGGCTCTCCTACGACGAGAGCCTCCAGCGGCTCGGCCTGGACCGGATCGACATCCTCCACATCCACGATCCCGACGACAACTACGAGACGGCGCTGCGCGACGCCTACCCGGTGCTCGCCGACATGCGCAGCCGGGGCGTGATCGGCGCCGTCGGCGCCGGCATGAACCAGCCGGAGATGCCGGCCAGCTTTGCCCGCGCGGCGGACTTCGACTGCTTCCTCCTCGCCGGGCGCTACACGCTGCTCGACCAGTCCGGGCTGGACGAACTGCTCCCGCTCTGCGCCGAGAGGGGGATCTCGGTCATCTGCGGCGGCACCTTCAACAGCGGCATCCTCGCCAACCCCTCCCCCGGGGCGACCTACGCCTACGCGCCGGCCTCGGAGGAGATCCTGGCCCGGGCCCAGCGGCTGCAGGACATCTGCCAGAACCACGACGTGCCCCTGGCGGCCGCCGCCATCCAGTTCCCGATGGGCCACTCGGCGGTGGCCTCGGTCGTCATCGGCGCCCGCTCGGAGCAGGAGATCGAGCAGAACGTCGCCCTCTTCGAGCTGCCCATCCCCGCCGCCCTCTGGGCCGAGCTCAAGGCGGAGGGCGTGCTCGCCGAGAACGTGCCGGTGCCGGAAAGCGACGCATGATCGTCGATTCCCACCACCACTTCTGGGACACCAACCGGGCCGACTACCCCTGGATGACCGGCGAGCAGGCCGCCATCAGGCGCCCGTTCGGTCCCCAGGACCTGCGGCCCGCGCTGAACGAGGTCGGCGTCGACGCCACCGTGCTGGTTCAGACCCGGTCCTCCGAGGAGGAGACCCGGGAGTTCCTGCAGACGGCGGCGGAGACGGCCTTCGTCGCCGGCGTGATCGGCTGGATCGACCTGACCGACCCGACCGCGCCCGAGCATCTCGAGGACCTTCGCCGGGCGCCCGGCGGGGAGTGGCTGGTGGGCGTCCGCCACCAGGTCCATGACGAGGAGGACGACCGCTGGCTCCTCCGGCCCGACGTGCTCAGGGGCCTCGAGGCCGTCGCCGACGCCGGGCTCGTCTACGACCTTCTGGTGAAGCCCCGCGAGCTTCCCTCCGCTCTCGCCGTGGCCAGGCGGTTCACCCACCTCTCCTTCGTCGTCGACCACATCGCCAAGCCCCGCATCGCCGCCGGTCCCGACCCGGAGTGGGAGGAGGGCATGCGCCCCCTGGCCGATCTGGAGAACGTGACCGTCAAGGTGTCGGGCATGGTCACCGAGGCCGAGTGGAAGAGCTGGAAGCCGGCCGACCTCGCCCCGTTCGTCCAGTCCGTGAAGGGGTGGTTCGGACCGGAACGGCTGCTCTTCGGCTCCGACTGGCCGGTCTGCCTGGTCGCCGCCGAGTACAGCCGGGTGCTGTCGGCCCTGCTCGAGGCCCTGGGCGATGTCACCGCCGGGGAGCGGGAGGCGATCCTCGGTGAGAATGCAAGACGCGTCTACCGTCTGGGAGCGGAGGCCTGATGTGACCTACTTCGGCATGACCCTGCAGCTGCGCGATGACGCCGAGGGGATCGAGCGGTACAAGGACTATCACGCGAAGCCCTGGCCGGTCGTCCGCTCCGCCCTCCGCGAGGTCGGCGTAACCGGCATGCGTATCTTCCTCGACGGACGCCGCCTCTTCATGTATCTCGAGGCGGTGGACGGATTCGACCCCGTTCGCGACTTCGCCCGCACCATGGAGGACCCCGGCTACGCCGAGTGGGAGGAGCTCATGCGGACGCTGCAGGAGCAGTTTCCGGACGCGGCACCTGGGGAGTGGTGGCGGCGAATGGAGCCCGTCTTCGACCTCTCCCAGCATCCCGCCGACTGACCGGTGAGCGGGCGGCGCCGCCGGGCGCCGCTCACGTCGGGGAGTCGGCGAGCTCCTCCTCGGGCAGGAGGCCGTGCCGCAGCGTGAACAGGCTCACCCTCGCCCGGCTC
>DATAXV010000083.1:0-17969 GCA_036272915.1 Candidatus Dormiibacterota bacterium | reverse complement strand
GGGGGTACCTCGACCCGGCCGGGCCCGACCGACTCCAGCGAGGCGGCGAGCTCGCGGAACACGTCCTCGCCCTCCTCGCCGGGCACGGTCCTGCGGTCGACGGCGATGGTGCAGGTGGAGGGCACGACGTTGATCCCGAGGCCACCCTCGATCTGGGTGACGGTCAGGGTCGGAGGACCGCAGAGTGGATGCGTCCGCTCCAGGAGGCGGGGCTGGATCCGCAGCCGGATATGGTCGAGGACCTCCGCCATGCGGTCGATCGCGTTGTCGCCGTTCCAGGGCTGGGAGGAGTGGGCGGCGCGCCCGTGGACGATCACCCGGAAGCGGACGCCACCCTTGTGGGCGATCACCATCCGCAGCCGGGTCGGCTCGCCGACGACCGCCGCCTCGGCGCGCAGCCCGCCGTCGAGGAGGTGGTCGATGCCCCCGTGGTGGTGCTCCTCGTCGGCGACGGTGGCGAGGGCGACGTCGACGGCGGGGCGCTGCCCGCCGGCCGCGACCCGGCTCACGGCGAGCATGAAGGCGGTGACCGAGGCCTTGGCGTCGCAGCTGCCGCGGCCGTAGAGCCGGCCCCCCTCGATCTTGGGGTCGAAGGGGGCGACGGTCATGTCGTCGACCTCGACCGTGTCCAGGTGGCTCTCCAGGAGCAGGGTCCGGCCCCTGTCCTCGCCGGCCAGCCGGGCGAGCACGCTGGGGCGGCCGCCGCCCATGTCCTGCTGCCGGACCTCGAGCCCGGCCGCCTCCAGCCACCGGGCCACGAAGCCGGCCGCCTCGCGCTCGGCCGGCCGCGGCGTGTCGCGAGGGTTGACGCTGGGAATGCGGACCAGTCTGGAGAGCAGGTCCGCGACCTCGCCGAGGGTGTCGGTGCCTGGCGGCGGTGGTGACGCGGGGAGGTCGGGCATGAGATCGATCGTACCCAGCGACCGGGCCGCCGCGTGCAGGTCCGGCGCCGAGCCTGGGATGGGTGTCCCTGGCTATTCGGGTCTTCTGGCCCAGGATCCGTAGGGCTTCCGACACCTGGTGTCCTGACCGCACCGGGATCACCATCTTTATTGGAGAGCCCGGTCCCATTGCCGTACCGCATAGCCGTCTTCGGCCTCGGCAGCGCCCTGCTCATCGCCCTGGTGCTGCTTGGAGTGACTCTGGTGCGGCCCTGGGTCGTCGACCCCCCAGCGCCGCAGAGCTTTGCCGTGCTCTATCGGGCCGAGGCCCCGGGCGTCGTCCGCATCGATGCCACCACGTGCGACGGGGGCGGTGTGGGTAGCGGCTTCCTGCTCAGCCCCCGGCTCGTCGCCACCGTCGGCCATGTCGTCGCCGGCGCCACCGCGATCGACGTCACCGCCGGCAGCCACACCAGCAGCGGCCGGCTGGTGGGGATGGACCCGAACAACGACGTGGCGCTGATCCGGACCGCCTCGCCGCTGAGCGGTCACACCTTCCAGCTCGCCGGCACGGTTCCTCCGGTAGGGACCCCGGTCGGCGTGATCGGCTATCCCGAGGGTGGCCCGCTCAGCTTCAGCCAGGGCACGGTGAGCGGGCTCAACCGGACCATCGAGGTCGCCGGGACGGCCCACGCCAATATGATCCAGACCGACGCCCCGATCGATCCCGGCAACTCCGGCGGCCCGCTGATCGACCTCGAGGGGAGGGTCGTCGGCCTGGTCGACGCGGTCAACTCCCGGGCCGCCGACATCGGCTACGCGGTGCCCGCCAGCCTCGCCCAGCCCTCCCTCGTGTCCTGGTCGAGAAACCCCATGCGCACCACCCCGGCCGCCTGCGCCGGCTCCGAGGCACAGCAGACCTCGGGCCCCGTCCAGGCCAACAACAGCAGTCCCGAGGCGATCAGGATCGCGGGCACCCTCTCCACCTACTTCAACGCCATCGACGACGGGGACTACCAGGCCGCCTACGCCCAGTTCACGGCGTCGGGACAGACGCTGGTCGGGAGCGAGAAGCGGTTCGCGCTTTCCGAGGCGACCAGCTACGACTTCGACATCGGGCTCGGCAACGTGACCGTGGAGGCCCCGACAGTGGCGGTCGCCGACGTCACCTTCCGGAGCGTCCAGACGGCAGCGACCGGTCCCGACGGCGACACCTGCGACAACTGGACCCTGGCCTACACCATGGTTCGCATCGACGGCTCCTGGATGATCGAGGAGGCGCGGGGCGTCAACGGGGTCACCCACACCGCCTGCTGACGGCCGCGGGCCGGCGGCGGTCCACCAGCCCGCGGGCGCCGGCGAGGGTCAGCGCAGGGCCTTCCCGAGCAGGCGGAACCAGTTGCCGTGCATGATCGCGGCCACGTCCTCGTCGCCGTAGCCCCGCCCGGCCAGGATCTTCGCGACCTGCTGCAGATCCGCGATCGTGTCCAGGTCGTGGGGCGACTGCTCCCCGCCGAAGCCGCCGTCGAGGTCGCTGCCGATGGCCGCGTGGCGGCTGTTGCCGGCCAGCTGGCAGACGTGGTCGATGTGGTCGGCGACCTGGGCCAGCCCGCTGGCCAGGTTGGAGTCGCCCCGTCTCCAGCCCTGCTGAAGCATCCAGACGTCCATCGCCGCGCCGACGACCCCGTCGCGGTCGATGATCGCGCGCAGCTGGTCGTCGTCGAACTGGCGCTGGTGGCTGACCAGCGCGCGGCAGTTGTTGTGGCTGGCCAGGACCGTGCCCTGGTAGAGGTCGACCGCCTGCCAGAAGGCGGCGTCGGAGAGGTGGGTGAGGTCGAGCATGACCCCCTCCCGGGCCATCCCCTCGAGCAGGCTCCGTCCGGCCGCGGTGAGGCCCTGGTCGGTGCCGGTGCCGCCGGCGTAGCGGCCTGGACCGTAGTGGGCGGGGCCGATCACGCGGATGCCGTCGCGGTGCCACTCGCCGATGTCGTCGGGTCCGAGGATGGGGTCGGCGCTCTCCATGGCCAGGACCATGCCCACCGGCGGCGAATCGCCCTCGGGGTCGGCGTCCCAGGCCCGCCAGGCGGCGACGTGGCGCTCGAGCTCGTCGCCGGTGTGGAGGATCCGGACCAGGCCCATCCGCTCGAGCGCGCGGTAGTAGGCGATGTGGCCCTGCCCCTGAGCGTAGGCCTGGGCCGGCGAGCCGTAGTCGACGTGAGGCACCGGCCTGCCCGTGCACCGGGCCAGCGTGGTGGCGAAGCAGACGCAGACGCGCCCCTCGCGGAGGTTGGGCAGGGCGACGGTGCCGGTGCCGTGGCCTCTCGCCGTCGGCGCCTGCTCCTGGGCTCGGATGGTGAGCGCGTCCAGCTCCAGATCACGGTTCCACTGCAACGCGTTCCAGGCCAGGTCGAGGTGGGAGTCGACGATCAGCATCGGCCGGCTCCGCAGCACGGGCGGCCGGGACGCTCCGGTCGGGACGGGGCGACGTGGGTGATGGCCTCCATCTCGACATCATCTCCCCTTCGCCGCCGGCGCTGTTTCGGTCGCCTCTGACGCCACCGGCGTTCGGAGGTCGTCCACCGGCCGCTTGAAGATCGACAACCTCGTTGAGACGGTGTGGCGACTACCTCGAGCGCGCGCGGCCCGGCACCGCTCGATGGAATCGGAGGTGCGCGCGATCCTTGCCGAGGCGGTGCGGCCGCCCGCGGCCGCCGCCGGACTGTTCAGGGCTCTCCTCGCCGCCTCGGCGCGCTCGACGAGCGAGGTCCCTCACGCGCATCGCGATCGGTGGGACGGCGATGTCGATCGGCTCGCATCGGAGGGGCGGCGAGGGGCAGACTCGAAGGTGCCGGTTCTCAAAAGGGGGTGTCCTGTGCGAAAAAGCCAGCGCTTGCGGAAGGCCGCCGAGGATCTGATGCTGGCGGCCGACGGTGACCTCGACGGTCCGGAGCTCGATGACGTCAGGGAGCGCCTCGCCGACAGCCTGGTCCTCCTCGAATACCGGCTCCGGCCGAAGCCGTCGAGGCTGGGCCTGCTCGGGTTCGTCGCCGGCGTCGCCGGCGTCGCCGGCGCGGGCGTCCTGCTCTGGCGGTACCGCCGCCGGCTGCGGCGTCAGCTCGAGGAGCTGGGTGGGGCCGGTCCTCAGATCAAACGTGCGATCGTGACCGGGCGCGAGGCGGTCGAACGTGCCGTGCCGCCGGACCTGCAGGCGGTCAGAGGCCGCCTGCGCACGGTGCGGGGCGACTCGCGCCCAGCCGACGAGGAGGGCGCCGACCGGGCCTGACCGCCCGGGCCGGCGCGTGGGCGGCCGGCTACCGCGCCACCCGCCGGCGCGCCGCGGCCCGGTCCCGGAGCAGTCCCGGCAGCGCCTGGTCGAGGACCTGGTCGATCGACTCGATGAGCACGATCTGGAGCTCGTCGCGCAGGTCCTTGGGGATGTCGTCGAGGTCGGGCTCGTTCCGGCTCGGCACCAGCACCCGCCGGATGCCGGCGCGGTGGGCGGCGAGGACCTTCTCCTTGATGCCGCCGACGGGCAGCACCCGCCCGCGAAGCGTGATCTCGCCGGTCATCGCCATCCCGCTCTCCACCGTCCGCCCGCTCAGGATCGAGGCCATCGCGGTCAGCACCGTCACGCCGGCGGACGGGCCCTCCTTGGGCTGGGCCCCGGCCGGGACGTGGACGTGGATGTCGCGCTCGTCGAACAAGGAGCGCTCGATGCCGAGCTCGTCGGCCCTGGCCTTGAGATAGGTCAGCGCGGCCGAGGCCGACTCCCGCATCACCTCGCCGAGCTGGCCGGTGAGCTGCAGCTTGCCCTTGCCGGGCATGGTCGCCGCCTCGACGAAGACGATCTCGCCGCCGACCGGCGACCAGGTCAGGCCGGTGGCGACGCCGGGCCGCTCGAAACGCTCGGCCGACTCGTTGAAGAAGCGCGGCCGGCCGAGTGCCTCGCGGATCCGGGCCTGGTCGACCACGATCGGGCCCTGCACCGTGCCGCCGGCGATGTCGGCCGCCGCCCGCCGGAGGACGCCGGCGATCTCCCGCTCCAGATTGCGGACGCCCGCCTCCCTGGTGTAGTCCCGGATCAGCCGGCGGGTGAAGCGGTCGCTGAAGCGGACCTCGCCGCGCTTCAGGCCCTGCGCCTGGATCTGCTTGGGGATCAGGAAGCGGCGCGCGATCTGGGCCTTCTCGTCCTCGGTGTAGCCGGAGAGCTGCAGCACCTCCATCCGGTCGCGAAGGGCGGGCGGCACCGAATCGAGCGTGTTGGCGGTGCAGATGAACATGACCTTGGAGAGGTCGAAGGGGACGTCCAGGTAGTTGTCCCTGAAGTCCTTGTTCTGCTCCGGGTCGAGCACCTCGAGCAGCGCCGAGGAGGGATCTCCGCGCCAGTCGGCGCCGATCTTGTCGACCTCGTCGAGTATGAAGACGGGGTCATTCGATTCCGCCCGCCGGATGGCCTGGATGATCCGGCCCGGCATCGCCCCGATGTAGGTCCGCCGGTGGCCCCGGATCTCGGCCTCGTCGTGGACGCCGCCCAGCGAGGCGCGGGCGAACTTCCGGCCCATGGCCCGGGCGATGGACTGGCCGAGGGAGGTCTTGCCGACGCCGGGCGGGCCGACGAAGCAGAGGATCGGCTCGCGGCCGGTGCCCTCGCTGCCGCGGTCCTGCTTGAGCCGCCGGACGGCCAGGTGCTCGATGATCCGCTGCTTGACCTTCTCCAGGTCGTAGTGGTCGGTGTCGAGCACGCGCCGCGCGTGATTGACGTCGATCACCTCCTCGGTCGAGCGGTTCCAGGGCAGCGAGAGGAGGAGCTCGATGTAGGTGCGGATGACCGAGGACTCGGGCGAGGCCGAGGGGATCCGCTCCAGCCGGGTCAGCTCGCGCTCGGCCTCGCGGCTGGCCTCGGCGGCCATGCCCGACTGCTGCAGCCGCTCGCGGAGCTCGGAGATCTCGGCGCTCTCGCTGTCGAGCTCGCCCAGCTCGCGCTGGATCGCCCGCAATTGCTCGCGCAGGAAGTACTCGCGCTGCGACTTGCCGATCGACTCCTCGGCCTGGGACTGGATCTGCCGGCCGAGCTCCAGCACCTCGAGCTCATGGGCCATGAGGCCGAGCAGGCTGCGCAGCTTGGCCTTGGGACCGTCCAGCTCGAGCAGGCGCTGTCGCTGCTCAACCGAGAGGCGGATGTGGTGGGCGATGAAGTAGGTGAGATGGGCGTCGTCGTCGATCGCCAGCGATGCCTGGAGCAGCTCGGAGGGGAGATAGGGCGCGATCGCCACCAGCTGCTGGAAGGAGGCCCGGACGCTGCGCGACAGCGCCTCCTCCTCGAGCGCCGGAAGGGGATCCTCCCCGGCCTCGGGCAGCTCCTCGACCTCGGCCCGCAGGTAGGGGGAATCCCCGCCCTCCTGCTGGAGCAGGCGGATCCGCTCCAGGCCCTGGACGGCGATCTGGACGGTCCCGTCGGGCAGCTTGAGCAGATGCTGGACCCGGACCCTGGTGCCGATGTGCCGGATCTCGTCCCAGCGCGCCTCCTCGACGTGCTCGTCGAACTGGGCGGCCACGGCCATGATCCGGTCGTCGGGAGGCAGGTCCTCCAGCAGCCGGAGCGAGCGAGGCCTGCCCACCGCCAGCGGCACCACCAGCTGAGGGAACACCACCGCGTTCTTGAGCGGCAGCACGGGCAGGGACTGGGTCGCCCTGGGCTCGGACATTCAGACAACTTTGCCGCATCAAGGAGCGGGTATGCGGCTGACCGGTCTCCGCCGGCCCGGCCCGCGTTCCGGCGGGCCGGTCCTGGATGGATTGGAACGGTAGCGAACTGTTTGGTTCATAATTCGGATCGTGATGCGCGATGAGCTGGAGCGGCTGGTGGCCGACGCCCACTCCCTCCTCTATCCCTGCACGATCATCCCGACCCGGCACGCCGGCACCTACGAGGGCGGGCGCTGGGCGGCGTTCCGCTGCTATCCGGAGGAGGTCCCGGCGCAGCCCTTCGGCGACGACGTCGCGGCCAGCGCCTGGTGGCACGGCGAGGACGCCGGTTGGGTCGGCCTCGGCGCCAGCCCGGACCAGGCCTTCCGCGCCCTGGTCAAGCGCTGGGCCGAGCGGGGCTGCCGGGAGTGCCACGGCCTGGGCATGGTCCTCGTCGGGGAGGGCGCGGATCGGGCGCGCCGAGGCTGCGACGACTGCGCCGGCTGGGGCCGCGACCAGCCCGTCCGCTGCCATTGGTGCGGCGCCCGGCTCCGCAGCACCGGCCTCGCCGACCACTACGGCCGCTGTTCGAAGGCGCCTCCGTCGGGGTCCCCGGCCGGCGGATGACCGGTGCCCGGCCGAAGGCGCCGTGCCGGTGCCGCCGGGCGTCAGACCGGGGGCACGCTGACGCTGCTCGTCAACTCGTCGAACAGCGAGAGGTCGGGTTGGGTCCGGTCGGGCTGGGTCAGGTCGAAGAGGTAGGCCTTGCCCCCGACGGTGGCGGCGGCCGCGACCTCCCAATCCCCGTCGTCGGAGTGATAGACGACGACGAAGGAGGTGACGCCGGCGATCACCAGGGGCTGGCGGGGCTCGTCCTGCTGCTGCTCGGTGCCGGGGCTCATCGGCACCGAGGGCAGGGCGGCCTGGGTCGCCGCCACCGCGATCACCAGGGCCTTGGCATCGGTGCTGCCGGCGCTGGCGGTGAGGGTGGCCGGGTTGCCGCTCTTCACCTGCCAGCCGGAGGGGTAGAGCATCGAGTAGCCGTCGCCGGCGTCGGACAGGGTCTCCACCGACTCGTCGGTCAGGTACTGGTCGGAGTCGACCACCCAGCCCTCGTCGTTGCCGCTCTGGGTCTTGACGTGGAACCAGGTCTGGCCGCCGTCACGCTGCCCGGCGAGGACGGTGAGCTTGGCCCCCTGGCCCAGGGTCAGGACGACCGACGCCGAGGTCGACGGCTGCTGATGCAGGTTCAGGCCGACCGGGGTCAGGACCCAGACCGCGGCCGGGGTGCCGACCGCCGGCGCGGGCGTCCCCTGCCGCGCCCCGGAGGCCACGTGGTGGGGTGCCGGCGCCCGCGCCTGACCCAGACATGAGGACAGGAGCAGGGTCAGCGCCGCGCAGCCGAGCGCCACGGTTCCCGACCACGCGATCCGATGGACCCTGTGGGGACGTGCTTGATCGCACACTGTCGGCCGTCATCCTAAGCACTATTCCAGGAGTTCTGTCCACTTCCCGAGCCTCCCCGACCGGCGGCCCTCCTCCTCGGGATCCGACGGCGAGGGCTACACTTCCGGACCGTATAATCCGATCGATCCCACGGGGACCTGCTCTTGCAAGACCAACTCTCGGCCGTTGTTCTAGCTGCTGGATTGGGTACGCGCATGCGCTCGCGTTTGCCCAAGATGCTCCATCCGGTCGGAGGCCGGCCCATGGTGGAGCGGGTCATGGACGCCTGCGCGGCGGCTGGGGTCACCCGCCTGATCGCCGTCCTCTCGCCGGCCCAGCCCGACGTCGCCCGCCATCTCGAGGGGCGTTGCGAGATCGTCTTCCAGCACCAGCAGCGAGGGACCGGGCACGCCGTCATGCAGGTGCCCGATGTGCTCCTGCAGGAGGGTGACGTCCTCGTCGTCAACGGCGACCAGCCCCTGCTCCGGGGCGAGACCGTCAGCCGCCTGGTCGGGCGCCATCGCGAGACCGGGGCGGCGGCGACGCTGGCCACGGTGCGGGACGCGGGCCGTCCCGACGGCCGGGTCATCCGCGGCGCCGACGGCTCCTTCCTGAAGATCGTCGAGCATCGCGACGCCACGCCCGAGGAGCGCGCCTGCGACGAGATCAACGTCGGGCTGTACTGCTTCCGGGGGGCCGACCTGAGCCTGGCCCTGAGCCGTCTCACCTCGAGCAACGCGCAGGGCGAGTACTACCTGACCGACGTCTTCAACGACCTCCGCCCGGTGGAGGTGGTGACGATCGAGGATCGCACCGAGGCGCTCGGCATCAACGACCGGGTGCAGCTGGCCCAGGCCGAGGCGGCGCTCCGCGGCCGGGTCCTGGAGCGGCTGATGCGGGAGGGGGTGACCGTCGTCGACCCCGCCACCACCTACGTCGAGCCGCAGGTCCGGGTCGGGGCCGACACCGTCCTTGAGCCGATGACGATGCTCCGCGGCGAGACCGTCGTCGGCGACGGCTGCCGGATCGGGCCCGGCGCCGACATCGCCGACTCGGTCATCGGCGACGGCGTCACCATCACCCACTCCCATCTGCGCGGCGCCCGGATGGCCGAGGGCTCCGACTGCGGTCCCTTCGCCAAGCTCCGAGCGGGCGCCGACATCGGCCCCGGGGTGCACATCGGCAGCTTCGGCGAGATCGTCCGCTCCCGGCTCGGCCGGGGCACCAAGATGGGCCACTTCTCGTATCTCGGCGACGCCACGGTCGGCGAGGACGTCAACATCGGCGCGGGCACGATCAGCGCCAACTTCGACGGACGCGACAAGAACCCGACCGTGATCGGTCGGGGTGCGTTCATAGGCTGCGACTCGGTCCTCATCGCCCCGGTCACGATCGGGGAGGGCGCCGCCACCGGCGCCGGGGCCATCGTCAACCATGACGTCCCCCCGGGTTCCCTGGCGGTGGGTATGCCGGCCAGGGCCATACGCAGGCGCCGGGCCGAAACCCCGGCGGAATAGGAGGGCTGATGATCGGCAGGCCGCAGACCACCGTCGAGTTCGCCAGCGAGGACACATCCCCCTGGGGGGAGCTCAAGCTGATCTGCGGGACCGCGAACCCCGCCCTCTGCGAGCGCATCGGCGCCGAGCTCGGACTCCCCCTGACCGACCCCCGGATCCGCCGCTTCTCGGACGGCGAGCTGGACGTCAAGATCCAGGACTCCATGCGCGGTCACGACGTCTTCGTGATCCAGCCCACCTGCCCGCCGGTGAACGAGAACCTGATGGAGCTCTTCATCCTCCTCGACGCGCTGCGCCGGGCCTCGGCCGGGCGCATCACCGCCGTCGTCCCCTACTACGGCTACGCGCGGAAGGAGCGGAAGTCACAGCCGCGGGAGCCGATCAGCGCCAAGCTGATGGCCAACTTCCTGACCCTGGCCGGGGCCGACCGCCTGCTCCTGCTCGACCTCCACACCGAGGCCATCGAGGGCTTCTTCGACGTCCCCACCGACCACCTGACCGCCCACCGCATCCTCGCCGCCTACCTGCGCGACCGCGGTCTGCACCGCGTCGCCGTGGTCTCGCCCGACGCCGGCGGCGCCAAGCGCGCGGAGTCGATGGCGGGGCTGCTCGGCGCTCCTCTGGTCTTCGCCTACAAGCGCCGGCCGGAGGACGAGGTCTCCGAGGTGCTGGAGGTGGCCGGCGATGTGGCCGGGCGCGACTGCGTCGTGGTCGACGACATCATCTCCACCGGAGGCACCCTGATCGAGGTGGCCAGGGCGCTGAAGGAGGCCGGCGCGGGCCGCGTCATCGCCTGCGTCACCCACGCCGTGCTCAGCAACCACGCGCCGGAGAAGCTCGCCCAGGCCCCGATCGAGGAGGTCGTCGTCACCGACTCGATCCCGGTCCCGCTGGACAAGACGAGCCCCAAGCTGACGGTGCTGAGCGTGTCGCCGCTCCTGGCCGAGGCGATCATCCGGGTTCACGAGAACAGGAGCGTCAGTGCCCTCTTCCGCTGAGGACTGATCCATGCCTCCCGAGACGTGGGGAGAGGTAGCTCTCCTCGTCGCCTGCGTCGTCATCGCCAGCGTGGCCTCGGCGACGGAGACGGCGCTGACGTCGGTCGGACGCTTCCGCGTGCGCCACCTCGCCGAGGAGGGGAGCCGCTCGGGGCTGATCCTCGAGCGCCTGCACCAGGACCCCAACCGCTTCCTCTCCACGGTGCTGGTCGTCAACACCGTGGCCCTGATCCTCGCCTCCTTCGCCACGACCCTGCTCTCGGTCCGCTACGTGCCCGCCGGCTGGGGGTTCATCGGCGATCTGATCACCTCCCTGATCCTCTCCGCCTTCCTCCTGATCTTCGCCGAGGTCACGCCCAAGTCGCTGGCGCTGCGCAACGCCGAGCGGATCTCGCTGGCGGCGGCGCCGATCGTCAACGCGCTGAGTCGCGTGCTCCGCCCGGTGATCTGGACGATCACGATCATCGCCCGCGCCGTGACCGGCGGCCGTGCCGCCCACGCCCCCTACCTGACCGAGGAGGAGCTGATGACGCTGCTCCACGTGTCGGAGGAGGAGGGCGTGATCGAGGGCGAGGAGCGGGAGATGATCCACGGCATCATCGAGATCGGCGACAAGGCGGTGCGGGAGGTCATGGTCCCGCGCACCGACATCGACGCCATCGACCGGGAGCTGAGCCTGGAGCGGATCATCGAGATCGTTCGCAACAGCCCGCACACCCGGCTCCCCGTCTTCGAGCACGACCTGGACCGGATCGTCGGCGTCATCCATGCCAAGGACCTGCTCCGCTTCCTGGCCCAGGAGCCGCGGCCGGAGTTCCGGCTCGAGCAGCTGATGCGGCCGATCACCTACACGCCGGAGTCGAAGAAGGTCGACGAGCTGCTGCACGAGATGCAGGCGCAGCGGGTGCACATGGTGATCGTCCTCGACGAGTACGGCGGCACCGCCGGGCTGGTGACGCTCGAGGATCTGCTCGAGGAGATCGTCGGCGAGATCCGCGACGAGTACGACGTCGCCGAGGAGGAGCAGCTCCACGTCATCAGCGAGACCCAGGCCGTGGTCGACGCCCGATTCTCGATCGCCGAGCTCAACGAGGTCCTCGAGCTGGGCGTCGAGGAGAGCGACGACTACGACTCCGTCGGCGGCTACGTGCTGGCCACCCTGGGCCGCTTCCCGGCGGCGGGCACCACCTTCCAGAGCGGCGCCGTCCGCTGGACGGTGGAGGCGGTCACCGGCTATCGCATCCTCCGCGTCCGGCTCGAGTCGACCAAGCCGTGGCCCGAGGAGGCGCTGATCGACGCCGGGCTGAGGGCGCCCGAGCCCAGGGCCGCGAGAAGCCAGGAGAACCGCGAGGGCTGACCTCTGCGCTCCTCCTCAGTCCGCCTCGGTGCCGACCTTGAGGACGCCGTCCAGCTCCTGGAGGTCGCCGGCCAGCTCCGTCACCGCCCCCCGCCCGCGGAGTTCGAGCACGACCCGGACCGCCCGGTCGCCGTCGACCTGGTCCGGGTCGATCTCCTCCGATGACAGCTCGCCGACGGTGAACCCGTGGCCGGTGCACTCGGCCAGGATCTGGCGCAGGATCCCACGGCCGTCGCGGTAGGCGATGGACAGGCTGGCCGGGCCGGCGGCGAGGTGGAGCGTCCGCCGCAGCCAGGTGTAGCCGAAGACGACCAGGAAGTAGGCGGCGGTGGTGGCCACGGCGAGCACCGGCAGCCCGGCCGCACAGGCCATGCCCACCGCGGCCGCGACCCAGACCGCGGCGGCGGTGGTCAGCCCGCGGATGAATCCCCTGTCCTTGAAGATCAGGGCGCCGCCCAGGAAGCCGATGCCGGTCACGATCTGGGCGGCGACACGAGAGGGGTCGAGGATGACCAGGTTGGCGCGGGTCACCTCCTGGAACCCGTATTCGCTGACGAGGAGGAAGAGTGCCGACCCGACGCCGACCAGGGCGTAGGTGCGGAGGCCGGCGTCGCGGCGGCGGACCGCCCGCTCCAGGCCGATCAGGGAGGAGAGGATGAGGGCCATGGCGAGCTCGACCAGCTGCTGCCATCCGTTGCCGGTCGCCTCGGCGAGACCCCAGAACACCGTGTCGTGCATGGTCGACGCACCTCCAAGCTAGCCGGCCCGCCTTGGAAGCGTCGATCACACAAGCGGCGCGCCGTCAACATTCCACGATCGGGCCTCGGGGCGAGACCGCTCTGTGATCGTGATCACACACCCTCTGTACGCCGTCCGTTAGTGAACGGTTAACAGTCGAAATCAAGCCCAGTGTGACCGTTGCCGTCCAAGTAAGCTGGAGGCGCCAGGTCCCCCGGCGCGGGGAGGCGGACTCGACGGCGACCACGGTGGCGTCTCTATCGCGGGCTGGGACGTGCGTGCGATTCCTGTGCGCGTGCTGCAACGGAGGAGTTCAATCCGATGACCGCTGAAGGCAGTCAGACCGCAGTCGCCGGACCCCTGAGCGAACCGGAGCTTCGCCTGATCGACGCCTACTGGCGGGCGGCGAACTATCTGTCGGTGGGCCAGATCTATCTGCTCGCCAACCCGCTGCTCCGCTCGCCGCTGCGGCCCGAGCACGTCAAGCCGCGGTTGCTCGGCCACTGGGGGACGACTCCCGGTCTCAACTTCGTCTACGCGCACATGAACCGGGCGATCAGGCGGCGCGATCTCGACGCCATGTACGTGATCGGACCCGGGCACGGCGGCCCGGCGCTGGTCGCCAACGCCTACCTCGAGGGCACCTACTCCGAGCTCTACCCCGAGGTGAGCAGGGACGAGGAGGGGATGCGGCTGCTCTTCCGCCAGTTCTCCTTTCCCGGCGGCATCCCCAGTCATGTCGCCCCTGAGACCCCGGGCTCGATCCACGAGGGCGGGGAGCTCGGCTACTCGCTGGCCCACGCCTACGGCGCCGCCTTCGACAACCCCGACCTGCTCGTCTGCTGCGTGGTCGGGGACGGTGAGGCCGAGACCGGACCGCTGGCCACCGGCTGGCACTCGAACAAGTTCATCGACCCGACCCGGGACGGCGCCGTCCTGCCCATCCTCCACCTCAACGGCTGGAAGATCGCCAACCCGACGATCCTCGCCCGCCTGCCCGAGGAGGAGCTCACCTCGCTCCTGCGCGGCTACGGCTACGACCCGGTCTACGTCGAGGGCCACGACCCCGAGCCCACCCATCAGCTGATGGCGGCGGCGCTCGACCGGGTCCTGGACCGGATCGACGCGATCCAGCGGCGGGCGCGAACGGAGGGGCGCGGCGAGCGGCCGCGCTGGCCGATGATCGTCCTGCGCACCCCCAAGGGGTGGACCGGGCCGAAGGAGGTCGACGGCCTGCCCACCGAGGGCACCTGGCGCTCGCATCAGGTACCGATGGCGGAGGTGAGGACCAACCCCGACCACCTCGCCAAGCTCGACTCCTGGATGCGGAGCTACCGCCCCGAGGAGCTCTTCGACGAGGAGGGCGCGCTGCGCAGCGACCTCACCGAGCTGCCGCCCCGCGGCGACCGCCGGATGAGCGCCAACCCTCACGCCAACGGCGGCCTGCTCCTCCAGAGCCTGTCCCTTCCCGACTTCCGCGACTACGCCGTCGAGGTGCCCCAGCCGGGCACGGTGGTCAGCGAGGCGACTCGCGTCCTCGGCCGCTTCCTCCGCGACGTGACCCGGCGCAACCCGCACAACTTCCGCCTCTTCGGGCCGGACGAGACCGCCTCCAACCGGCTCGACGCCGTCTACCAGGCGACGGGCAAGGTCTGGGAGGAGGCGACGCTGCCGGTCGACGAGAACCTGGCGCCGGACGGCCGGGTCATGGAGGTGCTCTCCGAGCACCAGTGCCAGGGCTGGCTGGAGGGCTACCTGCTCACCGGCCGCCATGGCCTCTTCAACTGCTACGAGGCCTTCATCCACATCGTCGACTCGATGTTCAACCAGCACGCGAAGTGGCTGAAGGTCACCCGCGGCATCCCCTGGCGGCGCCCCGTGGCCTCCCTCAACTACCTGCTCTCCTCGCTGGTCTGGCGGCAGGACCACAACGGCTTCTCCCACCAGGACCCGGGCTTCATCGACCACGTCGTCAACAAGAAGGCGGAGATCATCCGCGTCTACCTCCCGCCCGACGCCAACTGCCTGCTCTCGGTCGCCGACCACTGCCTGCGCAGCCGCAACTACGTCAACCTGATCGTGGCCGGCAAGCAGCCCTCGCTGAGCTGGCTGACGATGGAGGAGGCGATCCTCCACTGCACGCGCGGCCTCGGCATCTGGAACTGGGCGAGCAACGACGGCGACCAGGAGCCGGACGTGGTCATGGCCTGCTGCGGCGACATCCCGACGATGGAGACGCTGGCCGCCGTCGACCTCGTCCGGCGGCGCTTCCCCGATCTCAAGGTCAGGGTGATCAACGTCGTCGACCTGATGCGGCTGGTGCCCCAGGAGGAGCATCCGCACGGGCTCTCCGAGCACGAGTTCGATTCGCTCTTCACCCCCGACAAGCCGGTGATCTTCGCCTACCACGGCTATCCCGCCCTCATCCACCGGCTCACCTACCGGCGCACCAACCACGACAACATGCACGTCCGCGGCTACAAGGAGGAGGGCACGACCACGACGCCCTTCGACATGGTCATGCTCAACGACCTCGACCGCTATCACCTGGTCATGGACGTCATCGACCGCGTCCCCGGTCTCGGCGCCCGTGCCGCCCACGTCCGCCAGGAGATGAACGACCTGCGCCTCTCCAGCCGGGCCTACACCCGCCTCGAGGGGGAGGACCCGCCCGAGATCAGCGACTGGAAGTGGCCGGCTGCGGGGCGATGAGGGTCCTCGTCGTCAACGCCGGCTCGAGCAGCCTCAAGGTCCGCCTGCTCGAGGGGGAGGACGTCATCGCCTCCAGGGACCTGCCACCGCCCGGGGATGATCCCGACGACGGGACCCTGACCGGCGAGCTCGGTGACCTCGGCCGGGCCGACGCCGTCGGCCACCGGATCGTCCACGGCGGCACCGACTTCTCGCGGCCGGTGCTGATCGACGACTCGGTGGTCAGGCGGCTCCGCGAGCTCGTCGACCTGGCTCCGCTCCACCAGCCCAAGTCGCTCGCCGGACTGGATGCCGTGAGCGCGGCGCTGCCGGGTGTTCCCGCCGTCGCCTGCTTCGACACCGCCTTCCACAGCACGATCCCGCCGGCGGCGGCGACCTATGGCCTGCCCCGGGAATGGCGGGACCGGTGGAACCTCCGGCGCTACGGCTTCCACGGGCTGTCGCACGAATACGCCTCGCATCACGTCGCCCACCTCATCGGCCGGCCGGTCGAGGAGCTTCGCACCGTCACCTGTCACCTCGGCGCGGGCGCCTCCCTCGCCGCCGTCCGCGGCGGGCGGTCGGTCGACACCACGATGGGCTTCACCCCGCTGGAGGGCCTGGTCATGGCCACCCGTTCGGGGAGCGTCGATCCCGGCCTCGTGCTCTGGCTCGAGGAGCACGCCGGGGTGCCCGCGGCGGATCTGGCGCGGACCCTGGAGAAGGAGTCGGGGCTCCTCGGCCTGGCCGGGACCGCCGACATGCGCGAGGTCCTCACGCGGTCGGCGGCGGGTGACGGCGAGGCGGGCCTCGCCCTCGACGTCTACCTGCACCGCCTGCGCGCCTCGGTCGCGGCGATGACGGCGGCGATGGACGGGCTGGACGCGCTGGTCTTCACCGGCGGCGTCGGCGAGCACGCGTCCGAGGTCAGGGGACGGGCGGCGGAGGGCCTGGGCTTCCTGGGTGTGCGGCTCGACCGCGCGGCCAACGACGGGGCCAGGGGAGACACCGATATCGGCGCTCAGGAGGGCCCGGTGCGCGTCTTCGTGATCGAGGCCAGGGAGGACCTGGAGATCGCCCGCCAGACGAGAGCGGTGCTCGGAGCGTAGCGAGCAGGCACCCCACGGGCGGGCGTGCTACCGCGTCGGGTCCCCAGCCGGGTGCGCGGTCGGGCCCTCGATCCAGACCTCTCCCGATCCGGCGTACTCCCGCTTCCAGATCGGGACCGTCTCCTTGATCCGCTCGATGACGTGCCGGCAGCCCTCGAAGGCGGCGGCGCGGTGTGGGGAGGAGACGGAGATCACGACCGACGCGTCGCCGATCTCGAGGCGGCCGATCCGGTGCAGCACCGCGACCCTGGTGCCCGGCCAGTGCGCGGCGACCTCGGCGGCGATCCGCCGCAGCTCGCTCCTGGCCATCGGCTCGTACGCCTCGTACTCGAGGTGCGTGACCGACTCGCCCCGGTTGTTGTCCCTGACGATGCCGCTGAAGCTGACCACGGCGCCCGCCCCGGGGTGGGAGACGGCGGCCTCGGTCTGGCCTATGTCGATCGGCTCGCGGGTGACGTCGACGAGGTCGTCAAGGCCTCCGCTGACGGGAGGGAGGAAGGCGATCTCGTCACCGTCGGCGACCGGCTCCGCCCAGGCGGCGAACTCCTCGTGCCGCGCCGGCCGAATCAGGCTGGTGTCCGGCTCCAGCATCGGGTGGAGGCCTCGCAGCCGCCGATACATGTCGAGGATGGTCTCGCCCTCGATCATGGGCAGCGTCTCGCTGTTCGTACCCGCCTGTTCGCGCAGCCGCGCGAAGAGCAGCGCAGTGACCATTCGGCTCTGAGTCTACCGTCGGGTCGGCCGGCCCGAGACCAGGGTCCCGACCGGGACCCATGAGTCCCGCCTCCGGGTGGTTCCGGTCGCCGCGATGGGGCGGGGCGCGGCGGACGGCGCGCTCGTTCCTTAGAGTTCGGACATCAGCACCTACCGGGACCAGGCCCTGATCATCCGCAAGCTCGACTACGGCGAGACCGATCGCATCTACACCCTGCTCACGCGAGAGCACGGCAAGGTCGGCGCGATCGCCCGCGGGGTCCGCCGGAGCGGCAGCCGCCTGGCCGGCTCGCTCGAGCTCTTCTCCCGGATCGAGGTGCAGCTGGCCAGGGGCCGGAACCTGGACGTGATCACCGAGGCGGTGCGCCCGCCCGGGCCGCGCGTCGCCGCCGAGGTCGAGCGGACCGCCTACGCCGGGCTGGTGGCGGAGCTCGCCGACCGCGTCTGCGAGGAGCGCCACCCGGCGGCGGAGGTCTTCGAGCTAGCCGCCGGCGCCCTCGACGACCTGGCCGGAGAGGACGATCCCCGCCGCGGCTCGGCCTGGTTCTGCGCCCGGGCCCTGGAGGTGCTCGGCTACACGCCCCAGCTGCGCCTCTGCGCCTCCTGCCAGAAGCCGCTGGCACCGGGGCCGGCGCCGTTCGTCGCCGCCGCCGGCGGGCTCCTCTGCGCCGACTGCGAGCATCTGGAGATGACGGCGGTGTCGGTGCAGGGGATCAAGGTGCTGCGGGTGATGGTGGAGGGCGACCGCGCCCTCTTCCTGCGCCTGCGGCTGGAGGGGGACATTCTGGCCGAGGTCGAGGGGGTCCTGGAGTCCCAGCTCGAATATCATCTCG
>DATAXV010000082.1:0-10985 GCA_036272915.1 Candidatus Dormiibacterota bacterium | reverse complement strand
ACTGGTGAAAGCCTGCGCCTCGGATCGACCTGACGTCCTCGCCGACGCTCTGCTCTCCGGCTATCTCGCAGGAGGCACCGTCGACGGCGAGGCGCTCGAACAGTTGCGCATGATGAGGATCCACGATCTCCTTGGCTTCGCCGCCCTCGACGCTGATACCAGTCCGCAGGTGGCCGAGTCA
Organism: Candidatus Dormiibacterota bacterium; assembly: GCA_036272915.1. Classification (GTDB taxonomy): domain Bacteria; phylum Chloroflexota; class Dormibacteria; order Dormibacterales; family Dormibacteraceae; genus DATAXV01. The sequence goes on along the minus strand of DATAXV010000082.1, from coordinate 10,804 downwards.
GCGGCCGCGATCGGCGCTGGCGGAATGGACTGCTGGTGGTGGTTTTGAGTCAGGTGTCGGCCGAGCTGCTTCAGCTCCGCCCGCCGCCCAGCCGAAAGCCCCCTCGCCGGCCTCAGACACACGCCGACCTCCAGAGATTGGTGGAGCCCGAGTCCGAGGACTACCCGTTCGGCGTGCGCGTGACCGCGCTCGATCCAGACGGCAACCGGGTGTCCCTTCGCCAGCAGCGGCGACACTGATCGGCCCCGGCGGGCGGGCTCCCGCCGGCGCGCCGTCTACCCGCCGGCGCGGCCAGTGTCTCTCAGGCCCTGATCTCCAGCCAGTTCGGCTCGGCCGGAACGTAGTTCCGGAGGCCTCGCCAGGCATTCTCCATGTCCTCGTACTCGGTGTGGGGCCGGAAGAAGCCGGTTGCGTACCGGCAGATCTCCATCATGTACCACTCGGCGCGGAAGAGCTCGACGACGAAGGATCTGACCTCGACCTCTCCGGCAGCGGCGCGGTAGGCGGCGAGCACCTCGGTGCCGTCCACGCCGCGCGGCCCGCGGTGGCTGGCATGGAGCAGCAGGCGCAGATCCCGCTCCCGTGGCGCGACCATCATCGCGTCGCAGTCGATGAGATGGGTGGCTCCCACCTCGTCGCGCATGGTGTTCCCGCCGTGCGGCTCGCCGTGCGTGATCACCCATGGCTCGCCGGATCCCGCCAGCCGGTCGGCGAGGCGTTCGGCCAGGGCAAGCAGGCGCTCGACGCCCGCGCGGTGGCGGGTGAGCAGCGCGCGGGCCGGCTCCCCGTGAGGCCCCGACCGCCAGGGGCGGTCGAGCTCTCGATCGAGCAGCTCGCGCAGCTCCGGTTGCAGGTAGCCGGGTGTCCAGCGCAGCGCGCTCTCCGGCGCAGGCCCGAAGGTGTGGAGCCGGCCGACGACGCTCGCGATCCCCGCCCGCTCGGCGCTCACGCTGAAGTCCGTGTTGCGCCCCTCGACGAAGGGCAGCAGCGCGAGCTCCCACCGATCGGACAGACCCGGCCGCAGCCGTCCCTCCCGGTCGGCGATGGGGGCGGTGATGAAATCCAGCCCGGCGTCGTGCAATGCCGCCGCCGTGCGGTAGCTGGCGTCGAAGAAGCTCGAGTCGCCGTTGCGGCGGTAGGCCTTGAGGAACCATCGACGGCTCCCCGGGGCGGCAACGCGCCAGTTGTGGGTGCCGTTGCCGACCGCGGCGTAGGAGACCTCAGCCTCCTCGATGCGCCAGCCATCCCGGAGGACCTCTGAGAGCTCCTCGGTATCCAGATCCTCAGGTGGGGTGAGCATCTCGGCACCGTAGGACATGGTCGGCCCGATGTCACGACTCGGAACCCGCTCGGGGACCCTCTCCGCGGGTCCGGGCATGATGGAGGACGGCCCTCTGGTGGCCCTGGCACCGTTTCCGACTGATCCGAGGAGGTCCGAGTGAGCGAGGTGGCGTGGGACGAACCGGTGGTTGCGATCCAGGTCGGAGCGGTCTCCTTCGTGGACGAGGGGGTCGAGCCCGTGCTCGACGTGTTCCAGGAGCGGGCGGGCGTCAACGCGCTCTTCCTGGCCACCCCGACCTGGACGCGGGGCACGGGGGGCCGCCAGCTTCCCCGCCATCCGCTGCCCGATCACGGTGTCCAGGAGCACGACCCGGACTGGGTCGGCGGCAACTACGCCACCATCCATCCCCAGTACTACGCGGGGACGGTGATCGGCACCGCCGGCCGCGCTCCCGAGCACCCCGACTTCGACCTCTTCGACACGGTCCTTCCCGAGGCGCACCGCCGGGGCATGCGCTGCATAGCCTGGATGGAGGAGAGCAGCTACGCCCAGGAGCTGCGCACCTATCCCAACTTCCCCAAGGTTCTCGAGGTCGACGCCTGGGGCCGCCCGGCGACGCGCCCCTGCTTCAACAATCCCGACTACCGCAACTGGCACCTGAGCATCGTCGAGGACTACGTCAAGAGCTATGACCTCGACGGGCTGGCCTGGTGCTCCGAGCACTGCGGCCCGCTCAACCTGCTCATGGAGGGCCCGGTCCGGGCCGAGCAGATCGCCTGCTTCTGCGCCCACTGCCGGGCGCTGGGACGGGAGCGTGGCATCGACCCGGAGAGGGCCGGGGAGGGCTACCGGCGGGCGCTGGAGTGGAATGCCCGCGTCGCCTCCGGCGACCGGCCCGCCGACGGCGCCTTCGTCACCTTCTGGCGGCTGCTGCTCGACTACCCCGAGCTGCTCGCCTGGCAGAAGCTCTGGAGCGAGAGCCAGCACCAGATCTACCGCGACATCTACGGCGTGGCCAAGGCCTGCCGGCCCGACCTCCAGGTCGGCTGGCACGTCTATTACAACCTCTCCTTCAACCCGTTCTACCGCGCCTCCCAGGACTACGCGGAGATGAGCCGGTACTCCGACTTCATCAAGGTCGTGACCTACCACAACTGTGCCGGACCCCGGTTCCACCGCTGGATGGACCGGATCTCGCACAGCCTCTTCGCCGACGCCGACCCGACCCAGAGCTACCCGCTCCTGCTCCGCCTGCTCGGCTACGACGAAGGCGCCTACGAGACCCTGCCCGAGACCGGGTTCTCCACCGACTACGTCCGGCGGGAGACGGCGAGGGCGGTCGCCGGCGTGGCCGGGCGCAGCCGCATCTACCCCGGGATCGACATCGACATCCCGGTCGAGCCCGCGCCCGGGGAGCCGGGCGGCGAGCGCGTCACCCGGGGCAGCCGGGAGGGGGTCAGGGACGCGGTGCTGGCGGCGTTCGCCGGCGGCGCCCAGGGGGTGGTGCTCAGCCGCAAGTACTCGGAGATGACGCTGGACCACCTGTCCGGCGCCGGCGACGCCCTTCGCGAGCTGGGCCGGTGAGGGCGGCCGCGGCCGCGCCCTGGTACCGCCGGACGCTGCGCTGGGGCCAGACCAACCTGACCGAGATCGACCCCGCCCGGTACGACGCCGGGTGGTGGCGGGAGTACTGGCGCCGAACGCGGGTGCAGGGCGTGATCGTCAACGCCGGCGGCATCGTCGCCTACTACCCGAGCTGTTATCCTCTCCACGAGCGCTCACCTCACCTGGGGGGTCGCGACCTCTTCGGCGAGATCGCCGGCCTCGCCCACGAGGACGGGCTGACGGTGCTCGCCCGGATGGACTCGAACCGCGCCGGCGAGCGCTTCCACGAGGCGCACCCCGACTGGTTCTGCGTCGACGCCGAGGGGCGGCCGCTGCGCGCCTCCGATCGCTACGTCGCCTGCGTCAACGGACCCTACTACGCCCAGTACCTGCCCGGCCTGCTCCGCGAGATCGCCGCGCGCAGCCATCCCGAAGGCTTCACCGACAACAGCTGGAGCGGCCTCGAGCGGGACCGCGTCTGCCACTGCGCCAGCTGTCGCGAACGCTTTCGCGACGACACCGGTCTGGGCCTGCCCGACCGTGCCGACTGGGCCCTCGACGCCTACCGCCGGTGGATCGAGTGGAGCTACGCCCGCCGGCTGGCGGTCTGGGACCTCAACGACCGGACGGCCGTGGAGGCGGGTGGACCCGACTGCCGCTGGATCGGGATGAACAGCGGCGACATCGTCGGCCAGAGCCAGCACCTGCGCGACTACCGGGGGATCGGGCGGCGGGCGCCGATCGTGATGCTCGACTTCCAGGCCCGCCGGACGGGCGACGGCTTCTGGGTCAACGCCGCCGCCGGGAGCATGATCCACGGTCTGGTCGGCTCCGACACGCTGGTCCCCGAGAGCACCGCCCTCTACGGCGCCGGCAGCCCCAGCTTCCGCGCCTCCGCCAAGCCCGAGCCGGAGGTCCGGCTCTGGGCGCTGGAGGGATTCGCCGCCGGCATCCAGCCCTGGTGGCACCACATCGGCGCCTCGCACGAGGACCGGCGCCAGTACCGCACGGCCGAGGCGCTCTTCCGCTGGCACGAGCGCAACCAGGAGTTCCTGGTCGACCGCGTCCCGGTGGCGCCGGTCGGCCTGGTCTGGTCGCAGCGCAACGTCGACTTCTTTGGTCGCGACGCAGCCACCGAGCGGGTGATGCTCCCCCAGCGGGGGTGGATCGAGGCCCTGATCGCCGCCCGCATCCCGCACCGGCTGGTGCACGCCGACGACATCGCCTCCCAGTCGGACGGCCTCGGCCTTCTGGTCCTGCCCGAGCTGGCGGCGATGAGCGAGACGCAGGCCGAGGCCCTGGAGGCCTTCCACGCCGCCGGCGGCGGCGTCATCGCCTCCGGCCGGACCGGTCGCCTCGACACCTGGGGCGAGGAGCGGGAGCCGCCCCTCCTCGGCGAACTGCTCGGGGTCCGTCCGGCGGGTGGGCGCCTGGGCTGGACCGCGGCCGACGGGGACGGCGGCGAGGAGTGGGCTCGGCACACCTATCTGCGGCTCCAACCCGGCGACGCCGGCTCCCGTCACGCCGTCCTCGCCGGGTTCGAGGAGACCGGAATCATCCCCTTCGGCGGCTCGCTGGAGGTGGTCGAGGCACTGCCCGGTCGCGAGGTGCCGGCGACCCGGGTGCCGCCCTATCCGGTCTATCCGCCGGAGACGGCCTGGATGCGTCCCCATGGTGAGGAGTCCCCGGCTCTGGTCCTGTCCTCGACCGAGGGTGGGAGGACCGCCTACCTCGCCGCCGACGTCGACCGCTGCGCCGGGCGGGACCGCCAGCCCGACCACCTGCGGCTGCTCGCCAACCTGGCCCGCTGGGCGATGGCCGGCGAGAGCCCGCTCGAGGTTGAGGGGCCGGGCCTGATCGACTGCCGCCTCCACCGCCAGCGGGGGCGTCAGATCCTGCACCTGGTCAACCTGACCAACCCCGGCGCCTGGCGGCCGCCGGTGTCCGAGCTCCTGCCGGTGGGGCCGCTCCGCGTGCGGATCCGGGCCCGCGGCGCCGAGCGGGCGGTGGCGAGGAGCCTGGTCTCGGACCTGGTCCTCAACCTGGCGGCGGCCGACGGCTGGTGGGTCCTGGAGGTGCCGTCGGTGCTCGACCACGAGGTGATCGTGGTCGAGGAGCGGGGCGGCCGGACGAGCGAGGAGGACCGATGAGGAAGATCACGCTGGGCAGGACCGGGCTCGAGGTGCCACCGATCGGGCTGGGCGGGTACCCCTTCTCCGGGGTCAACCGGGCCAGGGGCTGGGACCCATACAGCGAGGAGGGCCGGCGGACCGCGATCCGGACCGTCAACGCCGCCCTCGACCGGGGCGTGACCTACATCGACACCGCCCCCGCCTACGGCGACGGGCACAGCGAGACCCTGATCGGCGAGGTCATGGCCGCGCGCCGCGACGAGTGCGTGCTGGCGACCAAGGTCGGATGGCGGGGCATGGACGGGAGGGCGGTGACGGAGAGCGTCCAGGCTAGCCTCCGCCGGCTGCGCACCGACCACGTCGACGTGATCCAGTTCCACGGCGGCGTCTACACCGACGACGACCGCCGGCACATCCTCGAGGGAGGTCCCCTGGAGGCGCTGCGGCGGCTCCGGGAGCAGGGCCAGGTCCGCTTCATCGGGCTGACCACCGAGGAGCCCCACTCCTGCCTCGGCCTGCTCCAGACGGACGCCTTCGACGTCGCCCAGCTCGCCTACAACGTCATCTACCAGGGGGCGGCGCTGCACGCCCTGCCCGAGGCCCGGCGGCGCGACGTCGGCGTGGTCACGATGCGCTCGATGACCTCCGGGGTCCTGCAGCGGCTGTTGCCCGTCATCGCTCCCGAGTGGGAGGGGGCGAGGGACAGCTACCAGGTCTGCCTGCGGTTCCTGCTCGCCGACTCCCGTGTCCACGTCGCCAACATCGGCATGCGCTGGCCGGAGGAGGTGGAGCGCAACGTGGCCCTGGTCGAGTCCTTCCAGCCGGAGGCGGACCTCGCCGACCTGCCCCGGATGACGGCGGCCGTCTACCGGGCCCTGGACGAGGAGGCGGCCGGCTGAGCCGAGCCGGCCGCCTCCTCCCGCTCAGCAGCCGGGGAGCGGTGGCAGCCCCGACGCGGTGACCACAGCGGTCTGCGCCGGGAAGGGGCTCTGCTTGCCGCTCCCTGCCGCCTGCGTGACCAGGAGCGAGTTCCCGGCGGCGTAGGCATAGCCGCCGTCGGCCGTGATCTGCGTGTAGGAGCCGGACCGCAGGTCGGCGGCGAAGACGCCCTGCGGCGAGGTCCAGGCGACGACGTCGCCGGCCAGCGCCTGGTACTCGGCGTAGCCCCCCGGCGACTGGGTGAGCATCACCGGCTGCCGCGCCCGCGGCATCCAGAGCCAGACGCTCTTGTAGTCGGAGGCGGTCCAGACCACGCGGTCGGGGCTGGCGGCGAGGAAGGTGACGCCGGAGAGGCCGTCCAGCGGCCCCGGTGTCGCCACCTGCCTGCCCGAGGCGGCCGAGATGGTGACGAGGTGGTTGAGCTGCCCCGGTGCCGGGGTCACCGGCACCAGCAGGTTCCCGCCCCAGAAGACGGGCTGGGCGGGGTGCCCGGTCAGGACCACGCGATCCTGCCGGGAGGCCAGCGAATAGAGGTGGACGGCGGTTCCGTCGCCGGCCGCCTGGGTCCATGCGACGGTGCCCGAGCTCAGGGTCGGGGTGACGAACTGGGTGGCTCCGGGCAGCTGCGCCTGCGAGCTCGAGCTGGCCAGCGTCCAGACGCTGCCCGTGTTCTCGTCCCAGGCCCGGATCGACCAGTCGCCCAGGTTGGTCATCGAGTGCAGCTCGTTCCAGACCAGGAAGCGGCCGTCGAACTCACCCCACGCGACCTGATCCTGGCCGGGGTCGGGAAAGGCGGCGACCCGGTCCTGGCCGCCGGTGTGGGCGTCGACGCGGACCACGCCCGCCCAGCCGCCGCCGGTGACGGCGGCGAAGACCGACCGGCCGTCCGGGGAGACGGCGAAGGCGTTGATGTCGCTGCCCTCGGCGGGGCCGACCACGCCGGCGTCGAAGGCCGTCCGCCAGGCCGTCGGGAGCGTCACCTGGCAGTAGTTCGAGCGCATCACCAGCGGCGCCGGGGTCGGCGTCGGCCGAGGCGTGGCCGTCGGGGTGTGTGCGGTTGCCTGCGGCGGGGGGGACGGCGAGCAGGCGGCGATGCTCACCGTCAGGGCCAGCGCGGCCAGGAGCCAACGGGCCCTCACCACACGTAGCCGCGGCCGCCGACGATGGTGACGATGGTCTGCGAGCTCAGGCTGGAGTAGGGGGGGATGCCGGACCAGACCGTCGTCGCCGAGTCCTCGTAGTCGGTGGTGCTCCCCGCGTTCTCATAGCCGCGGATCTCGAACCAGTGGAAGATCTCGATGTTGGGGTGCCCGACCAGGTGGGGCCCGTTGGGCACCTCCCAGGCGTCGCCGACCAGGGGCCACTTGTGGTCGATGTCGTAGGTGAGGTCGTTGACGTAGGTGGTGTCGTCGCCGGCGGCAGGCTGATAGGGCACCGACACCGGCGCGTACCATCCCCCGCTCTCGTAGTTGATGAGGTCGGCGACCGGGTACCCGGTGGTCTTGGGCACGTTGATGTCGAGGCCTGACCAGGAGGTGCCCTCGTCGGCGGTGGTCTGCAGCAGGCTGCCGGCCGATGACTGGGTGAGGCTGACGCCGAGGGCGCCCAGCGCCTCGGAGACGGCGGCCGGTCCGCAGTAGTAGCCGTTGATCTGCCCCTGCTGGTTGGCGACGATGTCAGAGCTGGTCGCGGCCGGCGTCGCATCAGCGGCGTCCGACCTGGCGCCGGCGACGAGGACCTGGTGCCAGCTGCTGGCCGCCTGCTGTCGCTGGTCGAGCTGGGTCAGCTCGGCGGCGGGCAGGGCCAGGTGGGGGTCGGTGTCATGGGTCGACTTCCAGCTGGCGACGGCGGACGGGCTCATCGGCGCGGCGTCGGCTGTCGACGAGCTGAACACCATCGCGCCGATCAGCGCGGAGAGGGCTAACCCGAGAAGGGCGCCGGCGTGGTGGGTGCTGGGACGAAGCTGCATCGATATCTCCTTGGGCCGGGTCGGGTCACAGAGGTTCCGCGTCGAAAACCCGCGCCGGGCCCAAGAGACCACCGCCAGCCCATGACAACCCCCGCGAGCCCTTCTATTACAGCACCACTGCATGGGTTTCGGCACAAGCCCGCGGTTGCGCCCGGCAGCCATGCCTCCGGAGCCGTACGCTGGTCACCTGAAACGAATGAGTCGAACCCTCGAGGAGGCGCGTGGATGGCGCTGACCTGCCCCTTCTGTGGGAGCGAGAACCAGCACGACGGAACCCAGTTCTGCGAGGCGTGCGGCCATTCGCTGGCCGACGTGCGGCCCGGCCAGGACTACAGGCCGCCGGTCTGGACGCCGCCGCCACCGCCGGCACCCGAAGCGCGCACTTCCTGGGAGAGCCTCTACGCGACGCCCGCCGCCCAGGCGCGCGCGCCCCGACCTCCGATCACCCCTCCCCGGCGCCGTCCGACCCGGCTGCTCAAGGGCCTCGCCGCCGCGGCCATGGTCATCGTCGTCGCCGCCGTCATCGGCGGCGTCCTCGTCTACCGGTCGCGGCAGCCGCTGATCCCCAACGGGAAGGCGGTGTCGACCAAGACCTTCAGCGTGACCGTGCCCAAGTCGTGGACGGTCGACGAGCGCCAGAAGGACCTGATCGACTTCTACGCCGGCGACGGCTCCTTCTACGTCAGCTCCGACCACAAGATCAACAAATCCGACACCCCGGGCAGCATCCTCCTCGACATCCGCAAGGAGGACGAGCAGCAGTACGGGACGACCAGCGTCTGCAGGGCCGAGCAGACGATGACGGTGCAGGGAAAGCAGGGGGAGATGGAGGGCTTCAAGTACACCGTGCAGTTCAACGACGGGTCGAAAGAGGTGCACTGCAGCATGATCTGGATCGCGGTCTCCGGAGGGAACTACTACGAGGTCGCCTTCACCAGCACCACCTCGCTGATCAGCCAGTTCTACTCCCAGACGGACCAGAAGGTGGTACCCAGCCTGGTCTGGAAGCTCTGATCGAGCCGGAACGGCACCACCGGTGAGCCTCGTCCGTTAGCTGTGGGACGGCCGTCCGGGACATTCGGGTCGCGCTCTGGGCCGTCGTCCTGAATTCCCCAGCGCAGCCGTGGCTCGGCCAAGTATGCTCATGCACCGTGCTGGGATTCCTAAGGCTGTTTCCCAGCGACCGTACAAGCCCCCATCCGGAGGACGGAGAGCGTCATGCAATGTGATCACTGCCACCAGGTGGTGGTCGACGGAGTCTTCTGCACGCGCTGCGGCGCCCATCAGGGGACGACCGACGACCCACGGGACGCGAAAGCGCGCACCCACAGCTATGCCGCTCACCCCGGTGAGCACGTAGCCCATCCGGGCCTCATCACCACACTCTTCCCGCATCTGGGCCAGCAGAAGGTCCACGAGTTCCGGTGGGCGCTGCTCGCCGGACTGGCGGCGATCGTGGTGCTCTGGGCGACCGGCTTCGTCACGGCGGCGATCCTGGTCGCGGCGTTCCTCGTCCCCGTCCTCTACCTCATCTATCTGTATGAGGCGCAGGTCTACCAGGACGAGCCGGCGGCGGTGGTCGGATTCACCATCGGCGGCGGCGCCGTGCTGGGGATCATCCTCACGCTGATCACCCGGCTCTTCCACCAGCCCGTCCCCGGCGTCCTGCCGGCCAACCCGGGCCAGGTCGGTTCGACCCTCTCGATCCCCTGGCTGTCGCTGCTCGGCTTCGCCGTCCTCTACCCGATCATCCAGGAGGTGGTCAAGCCGCTGCCGGCTCTGGTGCTCCGGGGTCGCAACTTCCCCGAGACCATGGACGGGCTGACCTTCGGCGTCGCCGCCGGCGTCGGCTTCGCCACCGCCGAGAGCATCATCAACTTCTCGGCGGTCATCGGCAGCCAGAACTTCCAGACCAACCCCGGCAACTGGATCTTCCAGCTGCTGTCCGTCGCCGTCCTGCTCCCCGTGATGCAGGGCGCGACCACCGGCATCATCACCGCTTCGGTCTGGCGGGCGACCAAGGGCAACCTGACCTCCCGCGAGGTCCTCGGCGTGGCCGCTGCCGTGATCGGCCACATCGCCTTCGTCCTCGGTTCGCAGCTCCTGCAGACGGCCGGCGTCAACCCGGTCGTGACCGACGCCTGGCAGGTGGCCGTGGTCGGCTGCCTGCTCATCGTCGTCCGCTACCTTCTGCACTTCGCGCTCCTCGAGGAGGGAGCCGACCTGGGCATGGCCGAGGCCGTGTGCCCCAACTGTCAGAAGCACGTGATGGCCGCCGGCTTCTGCCCCAGCTGCGGGCAGGCGATGGCGGCTTCGCCTCACGCCGTCCGCCAGGCCCGCAGGGACGTGGCGGATCAGCAGCAACCGGAGGCTCCGGCCCAGCTCCCGCCGGGCGGTGAGCAGTCCGCACCGGCCAGCCAGGAGGACGCGTAAGGATGGCTCTGACCTGTCCTTCTTGTCAGACCGAGAACCCTGACGGCAATCAGTTCTGTCAGAGCTGCGGTCGACCGCTCCAGGCGCAGGGCGCTCCCCAGGACACGCAGGGTGCGGCACCGGAGCCGCCCGCCGGCGGCTATGGACAGCCGCCCGCCGGTCCCGGTGACCCACAGCAGGGGTACGGCCAGGAGCCGCCGCAGGCGCCCTCCGGGCAGGACTACGGTCAGCAGGGCGGCTATGGCCAGCAGCAGCAGCCCGGCTATGGCCAGCAGCAGCCCGGCTACGGTCAGCAGCAGCCCGGCTACGGCCAGCAGCAGCCCGGCTACGGTCAGCAGCAGCAGCCCGGCTACGGCCAGCAACAGCAGCCCGGCTACGGCCAGCAGCAACAGCCCGGCTACGGCCAGCAGCAGCAGCCCGGCTACGGTCAGCAGCAGCAGCCCG
>DATAXV010000081.1:0-30997 GCA_036272915.1 Candidatus Dormiibacterota bacterium | reverse complement strand
AGCGTTCGACAATGATGTTCTTGAAGTCGTCAAAGGTGATTTTCTGGCTGTCCAAACTCGTTCTCCTCGAATCCCTGCGAAGAATCGGCACTACTGTAGCAGTCTGCCAGCGGCACTCTCATCGCTCTGGACGGACTGTTGGCTGGCAACCGCCGAAGGCGTGCCAACCGAACTCGCCTGACGGCCAGGCAGGAGTTCGCGGATCATGCCCGACAGCGCTCGCTTGGGGCCGACCTCGATGAAGTTCTCACAGCCGAGGTCGGCCAGGCGCCTCACGCAGTCGGACCAGCGCACCGGGGAGCTGAGCTGCTGCTCCAGCCGGGCGGCGATGAGCGTGGCGTCCTGGTAGGCCTCGGCGTCGACGTTGGCCACCACCGGGGCTCGGGGCAGCGTCCACTCGAGGGCGTCCAGGGTCAGGCGGAGGCGGGCGCCGGCCGCGGCCACGAGGGGGGTGTGGAAGGCGGCCGCCACCCGGAGTGGGAGAACCCGCCTGGCTCCGGCCTCGAGCAGGCGTGGCGTCGCCTCTTCCAGCGCCGCCACGGTGCCGCCGACCACGGTCTGGGTGGGCGTGTTGTAGTTGGCCGGCCAGATGCCGTCCATGCCGGTCAGCGCCTCGGCGATCGGCTCCGGGCCGATGCCGAGCACGGCGATCATCGAGCTCTGCCCGGGCGGGCTGGCCGCGGCCATCGCCCTCCCCCGCTCGACCACCGTCTTCACCGCCTGCTCCGGCGCCAGCGCGCCGAGCGCGGCGAGCGCGCTGTACTCGCCCACCGAGTGCCCGGCGGCGGCCGTCGCCTCGATGCCCCTGCGGGCCAGCAGGCGCACCAAAGCCACGCCGGTGAAGACCAGCGCCGGCTGGGCATTCTGGGTGAGCGTCAGCTCTTCGTCATCCGCCTCGACAAGGAGATGACGAAGGTCGATGCCGGCCTCGGCCCCGCAGCGCTCAGCGAGCTCGGCGAGCTCGGCGTCCTCGAGCAGCTCCCGCCCCATCCCGGCCTGCTGCGAGCCCTGGCCGGGAAAGAGGAAGCCTGTAAGCGGCAACCCGCCTACTCGGTCTCGAGAACCTCGCGCCCGCCGTAGAAGCCGCAGTTGAGGCAGATGTGGTGCGGCCGGCAGGGCTTCTTGCAGTGCGGGCAGGGGTGGAGGGTCTCGGGGACGAGCGCCTGGTGGGCGCGCCGACGCCGAGTCCGGCTCCTTGAGAGTTTGACCTTCGGGACTTGGCTGGACATGAGCCAGAACAGTCTACTGGACGGACCACCCGGAAGGCGGCGATCAGACTCTGACCTGGTCCTCGTGGGGCCGCGGCTGCGTCGTCTGCAGGGCCTCGACTCCGCGCTTCACCGTGACCAGCGTCCGGCTCAGGTGGGCCTCCAGCTGCTGCAGCTGCTCGACGGCATAGGCCTCGGCCTCGCGGATCGTCTCCTCGGCCTTGGCCTGGGAGTCCCGCACCAGCTGCTGCGACTCGCGCTGGGCGCGGCGCAGGATCTCGTGCTCCTGGACCGCCGACTCCGCGCGCTCGTTCGCCTTGGTCATGATCCGAGAGGCCTCGGAGTGCGCCTCGGCGATCAGCCGCTGCTGCTCCTGCACGGTCCAGTTGGCCTGCTTGATCTCGTCAGGCAGGTTCAGCCGGAGCTGATCGACCAGCTCCATGACCTCCTCCTCGTCCACCATGACCTGGCTCGAGAAGGGCACGTGCCGAGCGTGGTTGACGAGGTATTCGATGCGGTCGAGAATCTCGTCGACCTTCAGCGGACTTTCTCCTTCAGGCGGGCCGCCACAGGCCCGGGGACGAACTCCCCCACGTCGCGCCCGTGGCTGGCAATGTCCTTGAGGATACTCGACGACACATAGATATGCGCGAAGCCGGACATCAGGAACACGGTGTCGATCTCGGGAGCCAACTTGCGATTCATCAGCGCCTGCTGGAGCTCGGCGTCGAAGTCGGAGTAGGCGCGGAGACCGCGGACCAGGCTGGTGATCCCGCGGCTGCGGGCGAAGTCGACAGTCAGCCCCTGGTAGGAGCTCACCGCCACCCCCTCGAGGTCCCGCACCGACTCGGCGATCATGTCCACCCGCTCCTCGGGGGTGAACAGCGGGGTGCGCTTCTCCGGATTGGCGGCGACCGCGACCAGGACCTCGTCGAACAGGTCCGTCGCTCGCCGGAGGACGTCGAGGTGCCCGTTGGTGAAGGGGTCGAAGCTGCCCGGATAGAGGGCGCGGCGAATCCGCGGTGACGGGTCACTCATCTTCTTCTCTGACCTCCATGAGGCTGACCTCGCTGTCCCCGTAGCGCCGGCGGCGAACCTCCGCCAGCCGCTCCAGGGGAGGCAGGACCCTGCCCTGCTCGTGCTCGACCACGACCACCGCCCGGTCGGGGACCATGTGGTCCAGGCCAGCAAGGACGCGATCGACGACGGCGTCGGCGTAGGGCGGGTCGAGGAGGACCAGATCGGCCTCCCCCACCTCCGCCGGGTGCGCCTCCAGCCAGCGGGCGGCGTCGGCCCGATCGACGGTGGCCCGGTCCTCGTAGCCCAGGCGCTCCAGGTTCCGCCGGATGGTCGCCACCTGGCGGTCGCCCTGATCGACGAAGTGGGCGCGGGCCGCCCCCCTCGAGAGGGCCTCGATGCCGAGCGCCCCGGAGCCGGCGCAGAGGTCGATCACGACGGCACCCTCGAGCACCGCCGAGACGGCGTTGAAGATCGCCTCCTTGACCATCCCCTGGCTGGGCCGGATGCCGGGCGGCGCCACCAGCGGGCGGCCCCTGGCCTCGCCGCCGTGGACCCGGAGCCCGTGAGCGGGCACCGTCAGCCGCCGACCACGAGGTCGGGACGGAAGCGGTAGCCAACCCCCCAGACCGCCTCCAGCGCACGCCCCTGGTCGCCGAGCTTCCGGCGCAGCCTCGCCATCTGCGTGTCGACGGCTCGGTCCAGTCCCTCATAGTCGGGGCCCCAGAGCCGGTCCAGCAGGTAGTCGCGGGTGAAGGTGCGGTTGGGGTGGCTGAGCAGCATGCCGAGCAGGTCAAGCTCCCTGGCGGTGAGGTCCAGGCGGACCCCGCCCAGCGTCGCCGTGTGGCCGCCGGGGTCGAGGACGAGCGAGCCGCAGACGAGCGGCTTGTCGCCGGCCTCCGCCTCGATCGCCGCCGAGTCCAGCGCCACCCGGCGGAGCGTGGCCCGGACCCGAGCCAGCAGCTCGGGGATGGAGAAGGGCTTGACCACGTAGTCGTCGGCGCCCGCCTCCAGGCCTAGGACCCGGTCGGTCTCGCTGTCGCGGGCGGTGAGCATGATCACCGGCATCAGGTGGGTGCGGCGGAGCTCGCGGCAGACCTCGAGGCCGTCAAGGCCGGGCAGCATCCAGTCCAGGACGAGCAGTTCCGGCGACTGCTGGCGGGCGATGCGAAGGGCCTCGCGGCCGTCGAAGGCCTGGGTCACCTCGTGTCCCTCCCGCTCCAGATGGCTGCGGACGAGATCGCTGAGGCCGCGCTCGTCTTCCACCACGAGGACCCTCGCCATGCCGCGACAGCGTACCGTCCCCGACCTGCCGGCGGCGCGGCGGCGACCGTGGCTGCGATGATGCGGGGCCGGCGACGCGCCGCCCCTCCGCCGCCCCGACCCAGGGAGGACCCATGTACCCGAAGATCGAACTCCATGTCCACCTCGAGGGGACGGTGCGGGCGCACACCCTCATCGAGATCGCGCGCCGGAACGGCTACCCGCTGCCCGCCGACACGGTCGAGGGCCTGGCCGGCCTCTACCGCTTCCGCGACTTCGACCACTTCCTCGAGGTCTGGAGGCTCACCACCGGGGCTCTGAGGACGGCGGAGGACCTTCGCCAGATGGTGACCGACTACGCCGCCGAGGCCGCGACGCACGGCGCCGTCTACCTGGAGGGGATCTTCACGCCGCTGGAGCGGGTGTGGGCCGGCTCTTCCTGGCAGGAGGCCTTCGAGGGCGTCTGCGACGGCGTCCAGGAGGGGCGGGAGCGCCATGGCGTCGAGATCCGCATCACCACCGACATCCCCCGCGGGCTGGCCACCCTCGAGGAGGCGCGGGCGACCGCCGAATGGTCCGCCCGCTATCGCGAGCGGGGCGTGGTCGCCATCGGGCTCGGCGGTCCCGAGGCGGGCAACCCGCCCGAGCCCTACGCCCCCGCCTTCGAGCTGGCCCGATCCCTGGGGCTGGGATCGGCACCCCACGCCGGCGAGGTCGCCGGGCCGGCCTCGGTGCGCGGCGCCTTGGAGGCGCTGCACGCCGACCGCATCCGGCATGGCTTTCGGGCGGTGGAGGATCCGGGCCTGGTCCGCGAGCTGGCCGGGCGCGGGACCGTGCTCGACGTGTGCCCGCTGTCCAACCTGCGGACCGGCGCCGTCGCCTCGCTCGACCTGCATCCCCTGCCCCGCCTCGTCGACGCCGGTGTCCGCTGCTCGATCTCGACCGACGACCCGGCGATGTTCGACACCGACCTGGGCCGCGACTACGAGGCGGCGACGAGCCTCGGCCTCCATCCCCGGGCGATCTACGAGGCCGGCGTCGCCGGCGCCCTCTGCGAGGAGGCGGCGCGGGACCGGCTGCGCGCGATCGGCGAGCGCTTCGACTGGGCTCCGGCGGGGCCGGCCGGCGGCTGAGCCGGTTGGGGTGGCGGATACTCGGTTGATGCGCGTCCACGTCGTCTTCAAGACCCACCTGGACCTTGGCTTCACCGACCTCGCCGCCCGCGTCGAGGCCCGCTACATCGAGGACTTCATCCCGCGCGCCGTGCGCCTCGCCCGAGAGCTGCGCGGACGGGAGGGCGGCGACCGTTTCATCTGGACCACCGGCTCCTGGCTGATCTACGAGTACCTGGAGCAGGCAGCCCCGGATGAGCGGCGGCTGATGGAGGAGGCCATCGAGGCCGGCGACATCGCCTGGCACGCCCTCCCCTTCACCCTCCATTCGGAGCTGCTCGACCCCTCCCTCTTCCGGTTCGGGCTCACGCTCTCCGACCGCCTCGACCGGCGCTTCGGCCGCAGGACGGTGGCGGCCAAGATGAGCGACGTGCCCGGGCACACGCTGGGCATCGTCCCGCTCCTGGCCGAGGCCGGCGTGCGCTTCCTCCACATCGGCATCAACGGCGCGTCCAGCCCCGTCCAGGTTCCACCGGCGTTCGTCTGGCGCCTGCCCGACGCCTCCAGCGAGATCCTGGTCGTGTACCACCCGGGGGGCTACGGCGGCGACTACACGGCGCCCGGTGAAGGGATCGCCCTCCACTTCGCCCACAGCGGCGACAACGGGGGACCGCCTCCGCCCGAGGAGGTGGCCGGCGTGTTCGCCGAGCTGCGCCAGAACCACCCCGGCGCCACCGTCGAGGCGTCGACACTGGACCGCTTCGCCCACGACCTGCTACCCCTCTCCGGGGGGCTGCCCGTGATCACCGCGGAGATCGGGGACACCTGGATCCACGGCGCCGGCAGCGATCCCGGCAAGGTCGCCAGGTTCCGCGAGCTGAGCCGGCTCCGGAATGAGTGGGAGCGGGCCGGCAGCCTGCCTCCGACGGGCTGGGGCGACCGCTTCTCACGATTCCTGCTCCTCGTCCCCGAGCACACCTGGGGGCTGGACGAGAAGACCCGCCTCGACGACTACGAGCACTATTCGCGGGAGGACCTGGCCGAGCTCCGGCGCACGCCGGCGGGAATGGCGATGGAGGCCTCGTGGGCGGAGCAGCGCGCCTACCTGGACCGGGCGGTCGAGGCCCTGCCGCCTCCCCAACGCGAGGAGGCGGAGGCGCGGCTTCGCACGCTGGACGTGGTCCCGCCGGAGCGGACCGGCCTCAGCCCCATCGAGGTGGGAGCCCGGGTCCACACGCGCCATTTCGACCTCGCCCTGGACGGCAGCGGCGGAATCGCCTCGCTCCGGTCAGGCGACCGCGAGTGGGCGGTGGCGGAGCGGCCGCTGGCGCAGCTCCGCTACGAGGTCTTCTCCGACCAGAACTACCAGCGCTTCCTCTTCCAGTACCTCGTCGGCGGGGAGGACCACCGCTGGTGGTCGGTCCCCGACTTCAGCAAGCCGGGCATCGAGTCCGCCGTGCGGGAGTACGGCTCGTGGCATCCGCAGCTGGTCTGGGCGGGCCAGGCCGAGGAGGTGTGGGGACGGCGGCTGCTGCTCCACCTTCGGATGCCGGAGAAGCCGGTGGCGCTCTATGGCGCCCCGACCGAGGCCACCCTGGAGATCGCCGCACCCGACCGCGGTCCGGAGCTCGAGCTGACGCTGCAGTGGGTGGACAAGCCCGCCTGCCGTCTGCCTGAGGCGCTCTGGCTGTCCTTCCCCTTCCTCGCCCCTGCCGAGGACGGATGGACCCTGGAGAAGCTGGGGCTGCCGGTCTCGCCCCGTCACGTCGTGAGCCGCGGGGCGCGGACCCTCCACGCCGTCTCCGGCCGGGCCGCCTACACCGATACCCAAGGGAGCGCCGTCCTGGAGACGCTGGATGCGCCGCTGATCGCGCCCGGGCCTCCCTCGCTGCTCGACTTCAACGACCGGCGCCCCGAGCCCGGCCAGGGGCCCCACGTCAACCTCCACAACAACGTCTGGGGCACGAACTTCCCGATGTGGTACGGGGGTCCGGCGCGGTTCCGGTTCCGGATCCGCCTCGATCGGGACCGTGCCGCCGGCCGCTGACGGCGCGAAGGCAGGCGACGCGACCCGCATCGGCAGGCGTGTCGGCGATGCCTTCGCGGCGGTGCTGGGCGATCGCCTGGTCGCCCTGGCCGCCTACGGCAGCTCGGTGGACGGCTCCTTCCTACCCGGCTTCTCCGACCTCGACCTGGCCTTTTTCATCCACGGCCGGATCGAGGTCGAGGACGCCGTCGGGGTGCAACGGCTGCTCCAGGACCTCGGGCCCGATCCCTTCGACTATCTCCAGGCCAAGTTCGCCGACATCGACGAGGCCCCCCGACCCACCCTGGTGCCGGGGTCCTTCGCCATGATCCGGGGCCGGATCCCCGACCCCGCCTACATCCATGACGAGACCTCCCTCCGCGCGGTCGGCTTCGCCACGCTCGCCGGCGTCGTGGCACGGATCGAGGACGACAAGGTGCCCTGGGCCATCGCCGCCGGCCCGGCGCGGCGGCGCCGGCTGGTCCGGCTAATGATGACCCGGCTGAAGCCGGCCACCCGCGCCCTGCTGGTGGAGCAGGGGGAGCCGGTCCTCACCACCTGGCGGGCGGGCTGGGGCGACCTCGCCCCTCGATGGCGGGTCCGCAACCCCGAGGCGGCCGGAGCGATGGATTCGCTGCTGGCGGCGCTGCCACCCCGAACCCGGGAGGCGGAGCTCTTCTGCGGGGAGACGATCCTGGGCCTTCTGACCCACATCGAGGGCGCGTCGCCGGACCCGGCACGCCGCCCCTAACGCGAGGTCTCGCCGAGCCGTGCGAGCAGGTGCGCCAGGGACCGGGTCAGCTCCTGGATCTGCTCCGGGCTGGTCAGCGCGCTCCAGCGGCGCGTCACCTGGTGGGAGGCCTCGACGGCCAGCGCGCGGACCTCGTCCCCCCTCCGGGTGAGGAAGACCAGCCGGGCTCGCCCATCCTCCGGGTCGGCCCTCCGCTCGATGTACCCTCCGCGCTCCAACTCCTCCAGCGTCTGCATCATCGTCTGCTTGCGGACGCGGGCCAGGCGGGCGAGCCGGCTGGGCTGGATCCCCTCCGGAGGGACGAAGGGGAAGACGTTGGCGTGCGCCGCCCTGATGTCGCCGAACCCGGCCGCGCGAAGCGCCGCGTCGACGTCGACGCCCCAGTGCTGTCCGGCCAGCCGCAACAGCAGGCCGAGCAGGGGAGGCCCGGTCTCGCCGAGGGAATGGTCAGTCACCTGACTAGGCTGTTGAAGGTCAGGCACCTGACCATGATAGAACCGAGAGCAAAGGAGTCCTCGTCATGCCCAACGTGAACGTCCTCGACTCGACCATGTCCTACCGGGAGAGCGGATCGGGAACGCCTCTGGTGTTCCTCCACGGAAACCCCACCTCCTCCCACGTGTGGCGTCACGTGCTGCCCCGGATCGGGGAGCCGGGGCGCCTGATCGCGCCGGACCTGATCGGCATGGGCGACTCGGGCAAGCCGCCGATCGACTACACCTACGACGACCAGGCCCGCTACCTCGACGCCTGGTTCGACGCCATGGAACTGGACGGGGTGATCCTGGTCGGCCACGACTGGGGCGGGGCGCTCGCCCTCGACTGGGCGAGCCGGAACCCCGGCCGGGTGCGGGGCATCGCCTTGATGGAGACCATCATCAAGCCGATGGTCGGCGACGAGTTCCCGGATCCGGCGCGAGGGTACTTCGCGGCGATCAAGACGCCCGGTGTCGGCGAGGAGATGATCCTGGATCAGAACGCGCAGCTGGAGCGGTCACTGGGCCGGAGCGGGGACCGCGTCACCGACGAGGATCGCGAGATCTACAGGAGGCCGTACCCGACGCGGGAGAGCCGGCTGCCGCTGCTGCGCTGGCCACGCTCGATGCCGGTCGACGGAGACCCCGCCGAGGTGGTCGCGCGGGTCGAGGCGTACGACCTCTGGCTCGCCGCCAGCCCCTCCGTGCCCAAGCTGCTCCTCGCCTTCGACCCCGACGGCCCCGGCATCCTCATGGGCCGGCGCCTGGTCGACTGGTGCGCCTCGAACATCTCCGGGCTCGAGATCGCGCAGTGCGGCTTCGCCACCCACGTCGTGCCGGAGGACCAGCCCGAGGCCATCGCCGCCGCGATCGTCGCCTGGGCCGACCGTCACCGGCTCCGCGCCATCCGGTGAGCCATGCTCGGGACCGTCGGGTCCCAGGCCCGTCCACCTTCGTCCGCGTCGCGTCCGCCGGACGCCGGTAGCCTCCGTGGAGATGACGGCGATCCTCGAACCGGAGCTGCTACGCGGGCCCGACCTGTCGGGCGTTCCGGCTCAGCTCGCGGCCATCCTCGACGGCGGACCGACGCCGATCTCGCACCTCTGGATGATCAAGCACCCGAGCGAATCCGTCCCCGAGGACGAGCTCGTCCTCGGCATCCCCAGCGGCCAGATCAAGCGGCTGGGGCACGGGCTGGCCCCGCTCCTCCACACCAGACGGCCGCTGGAACCGGCGGCGGCCGACATCGGCCGCGGGCTGGCACGCACCGCCACGAAGAACCACGGCCGCCTCATCGGCTGGCTGGCCGAGCCCTTCTCGGAGCCCGGCTGGTACGTCTTCGACGACGGGCGGCAGGTCGACCTGGAGGTGGCCGCCTACTGGGACTCCGACTGGAGGCGGGCCGCCCGGGCGCTGAGCGAGTGGCGCGGACGGCCGCCCATCCTCGGCTCCCGGTTCGGAGAATGGATCGCCGAGTCGCTGGAACAGGGCCGCCTGCGGGCGGGCCGGGAGGACCCGTCGGACGACCTCGGGCTTCGCTGAAGGGCCGGTCCGGCGGCTTCCGGACCGGCTCCGCAATCCCGCCTCCGGTTCAGGCGAGCGGGACGACGTGATCTGCGGCGGGCAGCGGCCCGCCGGCGATCACTTCTCCTCCGGTCCCCGCTTCCGCGCCAGGTCGAAGTCGTCGCTGGCCTGCTGCAGCCGCTCGCGGAGGAACTGCCCGTTGGCGACCAGCTGCTCGGAGTTGCGGTGCTGCAGGTTGAGCGCCATCTCGTCGAGCTTGCCCTCGATCAGCGTCAGCTGCTCCCAGAGGACCTGCCACGGTGTCTTGCCGTCGTCGGTGACGGGCGTGTTCTCGGTGCCGCCGGGAATCCGCAGATAGGCCTGGAGCGTCGCCGGCAGGTAGTCGGTGGTGGTCGCCTGGACCACGTACAGCTCCTCCGACCCGACCGGGAAGTCCTTGGCGTACTGCATCAGCCCGTCCGCCTTGCGCCGGATCTGCTGCACCTTGAGGCGCACCGACGGCGGCAGCCGCGGCGAGTTCATCGGGCTCACGTCCTCCACCGGCCGTGGCCGTGGCGGCGGGACCCGGGGCGGAGGCGGGGCCGGGCGAGGCGGAGGCATGTAGCGGGGCGGCCGCGTCCGCGGTGGAGGCAGCCCCCGGTTGCTGCGTCGCATACCCCGTGAGGCCCTGGCCACGACGAAGATGCCGAGCCCGATGAGAACCCACTCCACGCCCGAGGCCTGACTGAGGAGGGCCCCCAGCGCAGCGAACGGATCCACGTCATCTGTCTCGCATCGCCGCAGGCAGCGAGAGCTCCGCCGTCTGCGCACCAACCTCCGCCGCTCGCGCCCGCTCGATGTAGGAGCGGGACTTGTCGACCTCGTTGGACAGTGCGTCCACCGTCTGCCGCATGTTCTCCAGAGCGGTCACCTTGAAGGAGTCGATGGCGTCCATCGTCTGATAGATGTTGTTGAACGCCGCCTGCAGCTTCTCCACGCCGACGGTGGCGCTGGCCGACTGCTGCTGGATGTCGGCGGACTGCTGCCGGAGCATCTGCGAGGTGCTCTCGATCAAATCGCCGGTGGTGCTGTTGAGGGCGGTGATCTGGTCCAGGACCAGCTTCTGGCTGCCCAGGGCGAGGGCGGTCATGACGGCCGTGCGCAGCGCGGCGACGGTCGTCGTGGTGGCGCGGTCGACGCCCTTGATCAGTTCGACGTTGTTCTTGCGGACCAGGTCGAGGGCGAGGTAGCCCTGCACCGTCACCGCCAGCTGCGTGAGCAGGTCCTGGCGCTTCTGGCGGACGTAGAAGAGGACGTCCTCCTTCATCGTCTTGGCCTTCTCCGGGTCGGAGTCCTCGATCACGGCGATCTTCTCGGCGAGGGCGTCGTCGAGCTTGCCGGCCATGTAGGAGTACTGCTCGAGGCGGTCCTTCATCTGCCAGAGCTTGACCTTCTCCTGGTCGATCGCGGCGTTGTCGCGCAGGAGCTCGTCCTTGCCCCGGTAGAGGCCCTTGATGACGGCCTCGATGTTGGTCTGCGCCGACTGGTACTTGTGGAAGTAGTCGCGGACCCGGTTGGTCAGCCGCGAGCGGAGGAAGCCGGGCCGCCTCCGCATGTTCTTGGAGGGATCGAGGTCCTCGATCTGGCGCCGCAGCGAGACCAGGGCCGTCGAGACGTTCGAGGCCTGGCCCAGCGGGCCCTTGTCCATCGCCCCGGTCGGGCGCTGGAGGAAGCGGTTGGAGACCTCCGACGAACGCCGGATCTCCTGGTTCCCCATCTGGCTGACCGACTGGACCTTCCGCTGGAACTCGGGTGAGTGGATGTCCATGGTGGAGAGGGATTCGACGAACCCGCTCACCGCGCTCTCGATCTGGTTGGCGGTCTCGCTGTTGACCGCGACCGTTCCCTCGGCCTGCGACGTCGTCACCGCGGCCACGGGCTTGGGCGGTTCTAGTACGAGGTCCTGTGGAGCCTGCACCTGCAGCTCCGAACCCGTCCGCTCTTCCGTCATCTGGTGCCTCCTGTGTGGCAAGGGATGGCTCGCCTTCAATGGAAAAACGCTCGGCTTCCTCGGGCGAGTCCCCTCCTGCCCCCCAAAGACAGCATGCCACAGCCGGAGACGGTTTCCGGCCCGGCCGGTCACGGGGCGGCGGCCAGGGAGCGCGAACTCGGTATCAGTAGGACGCGAGGCGCCGGACGGCCTCGGCGACCCTCCCCGGATCGGGGATGATCTCCTGCTCCTCGGGCGCGTTGTAGGGCAGGTGGCTGTCCTGCCCGCAGACGCGGCGGACGGGCGCGTCCAGGTCCATGAAGAGGTCGTCGGCGATGAAGGCGGCGATCTCGGCGCCGATGCCCATGGTCCGGTTGGCCTCGTGAACGATCAGGGCCCGGTGGGTCCGGCCGACGGTGCGGGCGATGGCATCGTGGTCGAGCGGGGCCAGGGTGCGCAGGTCGAGGATCTCGATCTCGATCCCCTCCTCGGCCAGCGCCGCCGCCGCCTCGCGAGCGTGGTGCACGCCGACCCCGTAGGTGATGACCGAGACGGTGTCGCCCTCGCGGTCGAGCCGGGCCTTGCCGATGGGCAGGACCTCGTCGTCGGGCACCAGCTCCCGGTAGCGCCGGTAGCTCTTCTTGTGCTCGAAGAAGAGGACGGGGTCGTCATCGCGGATGGCGGCCTTGAGCAGCCCCTTGGCGTCGCGCGGGGTGGCCGGGACCACGACCTTGAGCCCGGGCACATGGCAGTAGAGGGCCTCCACGCTCTGGGAGTGGTAGATGCCGCCGGAGATGCCGCCGCCGAAGGGGGCCCGGAGCACGATCGGGACGCCGACGTTGCCGACCGTCCGCCAGCGCATGGTCGCCGCCTGGTTGACGATCTGCTCGTAGGCGGGGTGGATGTAGTCGGCGAACTGGAACTCGGCGACCGGCCGCAGGCCGGACATGGCGGCGCCGATGGCGGCGCCGGCGATGACCGCCTCGGCGATCGGGGTGTCCAGCACCCGCCGGTCGCCGAACTCCTCGAGCAGGCCCTTGGTAGCGCGGAAGACGCCGCCCTTGATGGCCACGTCCTCGCCCATGACGACGACGCTGGGATCGCGGCGCATCTCCTCGATCAGCGCCTGCTGGACCGCCTCGATCATGGTGATGCCCTCGGGCGGGGCGGCGACCAGGGCCTCAGTCATCGAATACGCCTCCGGGCAGCGGACCGAGGCCGATGTCGGACGCGGCCTGATGGGGCTCGTCGCCGGCGAAGAGCCAGCGGTTGAAGCGCGACCCCTCGGGCTTTGGCCGGGACCAGGCGCGATCGGCGTCGGCCAGCACCATCCGGTCGAACCGCTCGTGCTCGGCGCGCGCCTCCTGGGCGGTCAGGACGCCGCGGCCGATGAGCTCGCGCTCCAGCCGGGGGAGCGGGTCGCGCGCCTGGGCGGCGGCCAGCTCGGCCTGGTCGCGGTAGGCGTCGTCGTCCTGGGAGGAATGGGCGAGGATGCGGGGCACGACGGCCTCGATTAGCGAGGGGCCGGCACCGGATCGCGCCCGCTCCACGGCCTCCCGGGTCGCGTCGTTGACGGCGATGGCGTCGGTGCCGTCGACGCGGACGCCGGGGATGGTGTAGCCCTTGGCCCGGTCGGCGATCGAGGTCAGCGACGTCTGCAGGTGCAGGGGCACGCTGATGGCGAGCCCGTTGTTCTCGCAGATGAAGACGACCGGCAGGCGCCGGGCGGCGGCCAGGTTCATGGCCTCGTGGGTCGCCCCCGCCGAGGTGGCGCCGTCGCCGAACCAGCAGAGGGCGACGCTGTCCTCGCGCCGCACCCAGGCCGCGTAGGCGGCGCCGACCGCGTGCGGGATGTGGTCGGCGATGACGCTGGAGATGCTCCCCAGCTTCCGCTCCGGGCTGGCCAGGTGCATGGTCAGCTGGCGGCCGCCGGTGTGGGGATCCTCGGCCCGGCCCATCGACCCGAGCAGGAGCTCGTACGGCGTGATGCCGAGGGCGAAGGCGACGCCCATGTCGCGGTAGTAGGGCCAGGCCGAGTCGACCCCGAGCCTCATCGCCGCGGTGCTGGCGACCTGGGCCACCTCGTGGCCCCGGGCGGTGAGGACGAAGCTCGACCGGCCCTGCCGGGAGAGCTTCCAGAGTCGCTCGTCGACGGCGCGGCAGAGGGCGACCACCCGCCAGATGCGGCGTAGCAGGCGGTCCTCCTCCGACCGGGTTTCCGGCATGGTGACCGTGGCTGATCCCTCCGTCATCGCCCAGCAGTCTAAGGCAGGCCCGGCGCCTTGGCTTGGACACGGTGGCGAAATGCGGCGGAAGGTGGACGACTCCGGGGACGGTTCCGGGACGTGGGTCCCCCACGACCGGGCCACGGCGGCGGAGCTCCGCTCCGAGGGGCCATGGACGCCGTGTCCAGAACGGGGTCCCCCTCGCTGGCCCACCGGGCGGGTTTCCAAGCCGGCGCGCCGGCCGCGCCTCAGTCCCGGGGGCCGCGCCGGCGTCGCAGGTCGATCGCGCGGAGGAAGACGTTCCGGGCGGCCAGGCCGGCGCCGCACGCGGGGACGAGAAAGTGCGACGCGAACTGGACCCGGCGCTGAAGCGGCTCCGCGCGCCGGCGCTGAGCGCGCTCGTAGGCGTCGAACGCGTCGCCGACTTCCGGGAACCGCTCCAGCGCCCTGGCCAGCTCCCAGGCGCCGGCGATGGCCATGCTCGAACCGTCGCCGAAGATCGTGACCGAGGACGCCGCATCCCCGATCAGGACCACCCGGCCCCTCCACCAGCGGCCCAGCCGCACGCGGCTCACCTCGTCGAAGTAGAGGTCCGCGGCGCCCGCGAGGTGCTCGAGGACGCTCGGCACCAGCCAGCCCGAGCCGGCGAAGGCACCGGTCAGGAACGCCTTCTGGTCCTCGGGATCGCGCATGTCCAAGCGCTCGTGAGGTCGGTCACGGAGCATCAGCGCCGCCCCCGGGTGGCCGCCGGCCGGATGCACCGCCACCGAGCGGCCGGGCTCGTTGTACACGCGGACCGTCCGGCCGTCACCGGCCGTGATCGGGCAGGGCAGCGTCGCGATCCAGAGGCCGAGCGGGGCGACGACCGCGTCCTCGGGATCCACCACCATCCGGCGCAGCGCCGAGTGCAGCCCGTCGGCGGCGATGAGGACGTCGGATCGCAGCCGGGCGCCGCTGGCGAGCACGGCGTCGACGCCGTCGCCGTCCTGTCTCGCCTCGACGATCGAGTCCGCCCACAGGATCCGCGCACCGGTCGCCGCGCGGGTGAGCCCCTGGGCGAGGTCATGCCTGGCGATCTCGAAGTCCCCTTTGCCCGGGGACGGCTCCATGGCGAACCCGCCGACACGCCGGCCCGCCCGATCCACGAACTCGACGTCGCTGACGCCGGTCGAGAGAGCGCGGATCTCCTCGTAGCAGCCCATCGCCCGCAGGGCGGTGACGGCGTCGCCGCGCACGTCGACCGGGGCGCCGCTGGAGCGAACGGCGGCGGCGCGCTCCACGACGGTGACCTCCCATCCGGCTCGGACCAGCCAGTGGGCGATCGACGCGCCGGCGATGCCGTAGCCGGAGATCAGAGCCCGCCTCACCGTCATCGTTCGCCTCGCCATTTCTGCATTGAATGCCATTATGCACTCAATGCCATTTAGCGTCAACTGCGGTACGATGGCGGGGTGACCACCGATCCGCGCCCGGCGGAGCCGCCGGCCTCGCTGCGTGAGCGCAAGCGTGAGCGCACGCGAGCCGCGTTGATCGCGGCCGGCGTCGAGCTCTTCGAACGGGACGGATACGACCAGACCACGGTGGCCGGGATCGCCGCCGCCGCCGACATCGGAACCCGAACGTTCTTCGGTTACTTCGCCTCCAAGGAGGAGCTCCTCTTCCCCCGTGCCGACGATCGGGTGGCCGCGGCGCTCGCGGCGATCCGCGAGCGCCGCCCCGGGGAGCGCCCGGTCGACGTGCTGCTCGGCGGGCTCCGCGGCCTTCCCCCGGACGACGACGAGCTGGTCGGCCGGCTGGCCCTCCTGCGGCTCAGGCTGATCCCGACGGTGCCGGCCGTCGCCGGCCGCGCCTACGCCGCCCAGTTCGCCGCTCAGCGCGACATCGCCGCGGCGCTGGTGGAGGCGTACCCCGGCGAGCTGGACGGCCCGTCCGCGGCGGCGCTGACCGGCGCCTTCGTGGGGGCGATCGCGGCCGCGCTCGACGTGCTCCTGGTCGCGGTCGACGTCCCGCCTCCACCCGACGCCGTCCGTGGCGCGCTCATCGAGGCGGTGGAGAGCGCGCTGGGCGCGAGCGATCGGCAGGGGGCCGGGGAGCGCCGGACGGCCGGCGGCTGATCAGGCGGCGGCGGCGGGAGCCCCGACGCCGGCCGCACGAGGCAGCATTCCCTGCTCCCGGTACGAGGGCGGCCTCGTCGGACATGGTCTCGGTGAGCGCACGGAAGCGCACCCCCAGCTCCGCCTCGGCGCGGGCCGACGACATCCGGCGGCGGGTCCCCTGCATGAGCACGCGCACCCCCTCCCGGTTGGTGAGAGGGGTTCGTCCGCGAAGCCGGGCCGACACCTCGAGGACGGTGGCGGCGATCAGCGCCGCCCGCGCCGGGACCCGCCGCGGGGCAGGCACCCCGGCGGCGCGTGCCACCTCTCCGACCACGGTCGCCATGTCCTGCCGCCGCCCGGCGACGAGGTACCGGCGTCCGCTGACGCCGATCCTTGAGCAGGAGGCCGGCTACTTCGCCAGCCAGGCGGCCCACTTCCGCGCGCTGGCCGAGGGCAAGGACTTCCAGGCCAAGCCCCCGGCTCCGGTCCCTGCGCGTCGCCCTGGAGGCGGGCATCCGCCTCTACGAGGCACCGGAGGGATGGGCGGAGCGGACGCCGCCGGCGCTGGAGGGCGCGGCCCGGTCCGACGGCTCGACGGATCAGCGCGAGAGGTTCCCGGCCAGCAGCGACACGGTGGCTAGGGCCGCCACCCCCATGGTCAGCCGGAAGGCCAGCGTCGGCCGGTTCCACCATGCCGACAGCCCGATGGCGCCGGTCCCGACCAGGGCCAGGGCGAGGATGCCGAGCTCGGGCCCGGTGAGCATCCCCCGACCCAGGGCCACCGCCAGCAGCGCGCCGACCAGCGCCCCGCCCGCCAGCACCGTCGCCCACCTGCGGCCGAGGAGCTGAGGCAGCCCGCGGCTGCCCTGGGCCCGGTCGGCGGGGATGTCGCGGAGGACCTGGGTGCAGTGCCCGGCGACGCCGATCAGGGCGGCCGCGCAGACGGTCCAGAGGTGCGCCGGTCGGGGCGGGTCCAGGCTCAGGCTCACGATCACGGGCAGGAGGCCGAAGCCGGCCGCGTAGCAGACCACGCTCCAGGGCCGGTCCTTGAGGCCGAGGTTGTAGGCGACGCCCATGGCCAGGGCGGCAGCATGGGCGGCCGCGGCCAGCGGCCCCAGGGCCAGCGAGAGGGGGACGGTCGCGGCGAAGGCGGCGAGGGCGGCCGCGCCGACGAGGCGAGCGGCGACGCCGCCCGTGGCCAGCGGCTTGTCGGTTCGCCGCCGCCGGCGGTCCGCCTCGCGGTCCAGGTAGTCGTTCGACCAGCCGACGCCGAGCTGGCCGGTCATGATCGCCGCCAGCACCAGCAGCGAGCCCCAGCCCCGGCCCGCCGACCAGGCCAGGGCGGCGGTGAGCAGCGAGACCGCGATCACCGGCTCCGGATGGCAGCTGCGGGCCAGGCCCAGCGCGACAGCGGTCAGGCGGGGGCGCCGACCCATCTCCCCTCTCCCATCATCCAGCCGGCACCCGGCCCGGGCCGGAGGGCGTCCGCCATCGCCTCACTGTATGGCGCGGGCGCGCTCCCGGCGGGCCGGCGTCAGTCGAGCCAGATGCCCTCCCGCATCAGGGTCCGGCCGGCGAGCTCGTTCACCTCGCGCCAGGCCTGGATACGACGGGGCCGCAGGAGCATGAGGGCGGAGGCGCCGCCCGCCTTGCGTGGATCCCAGCCGGCCTGGCTCACGTAGCGCTCGACCAGCCCGTCGTCGGCCTCCGCGGCGGGGGTCACGCGCTCCAGGTCGGCATCGATGAGCACGACGTCGCGGGTCGGGCCCAGGCCGAGCCGCACACGGCCGCCGGCGGTGATGTTGCGGGCGGTGCGCGAGTCGCCATCCAGGGCGATGACGATGCGATCGTCGATCCAGGCCAGCGAGAGCGGGACCAGGTAGGGCTGCACGGCGTCCTCAGCGCCGGAGGCCGACGAGACCCAGACGTCGATGAGCTTCTGCTGCAGCCTGGCCAGGGTGTCGGCCTTCCGCTGCTGACGGCTGCGCGGCGCGGCGGATGTCATCGGGCCAGCAGAGGGAGGCGGGCGGAAGACCAGGATTCCGGTGGATGGACGCCATCCCCGCTCGTGAGACCGGGAGCACCCATCCACCGGCGTATCGGTTTGGCCATGGATCCGGCCTACGCGGCCTCGTTGCTCCTCTCCGTCCAGGTGTCCGAGAAGACCGCGCGCCTCAGCGCCGGCAGCGCCCCGCACAGCCGGAAGAAGCTGCGCGCCCCGACCCTGGAGAACCGGCCGCCCAGGGCCTGCCTGGCGTTGCCCAGCGATCGGTCGACGGCCTTGAAGGCGTATTTCAGCATCTGCGACTCATAGTCGTTGATCGCTGGCACGAGGTCGGTGTTGCCGCGGTTCGCCGACGCCAGCGCCTCACCCAGCACCAGCGCGTCTCGCAACGCCGTGTTGGCCCCCACGCCTCCGGCCGGGGTCATGCTGTGGATGGCGTCACCGAGGAGCGTGACGTTCGTGCTCGGCCACGGCTTCGGACGGACCGAGGTGCGGAACGGGAAGGCGTTGATGTCGCCGGGCTGCGTGTCCGCGATCAGCGTGCGCAGGTCCGGGTCCCAGCCCCGCATCCGGCCCGAGACCAGCCGTTGGAGCTCGGGGCCGGAGGCCCCGGTCGGGCAGGCGTCGCTGTTGGTGATGAACGCCCAGAGGATGTAGTCGCGCTGCTCCAGGTGCGCGAGCAGCGCGTCCGGGTCGAGGCCCGCCGCCCGGACCTCGTCGCCGATCAGCGCCAGCGCCTCGGCCCTGGAGCGGCGCCGGTTGAAGACCGCAGTGAAGAGGAAGTCACGCGGGCCGAGGATGACGTTCATGCCTCCGGTGAGGCGAGAGGGCAGCCACGACCGCGTCAGATCGTTCAGGTCCAGCCTGCCGCCGATGCCGGTCGCGCCGACCTCGACGCGCCGAACGTCGGGCAGGTACTGGCCGCGCACGCGGGAGGCGCCGCCGTCCGCCCCCACCAGCACGTCGCCGACGGCGGCGGTCCCGTCCGTGAAGGTGGCGCGGACGCGACCGTCGCTCTGCACCTCGTAGCCGGTGAACTCCTTGCCGAAGTGAACCACGCCCTCGAGCCCGGCCAGCAGGATCTGGCGCAGGGTGACCCGGCTCACCGCGTGGTGGCCCTGGGCCGGGTCGGTGAGACCACCCCGGAAGATCTCGTCCTCGACCACGACCAGGGGCTCCAGCCGCTCGGTGAGGAAGCCGAAGCCGGCCGTGCCCGGGTCGCCGGCGGTGGCGACGAACGTGTTCCAGAGTGACGGCGGCAGGCAGGCGTGGAGCGCCCGGCTGCCGGTGGGGTCGATGTGGACCCGGTATCCCTGCTCGCGGCCGGTGGCCGTGCCGTCCCGCTCGTAGACGGCGACGCTGACACCCGCCCGCCGGAGGCCCTGGGCCAGGCAGAGCCCCCCGATCCCACCACCCACGATCACAACGTGAAGCCGGCGCTTGCTCATTTCCTCTCCTCTGGTCTGCCCAGCAGCCGGCCGAGCTCCCCGAGCACGCGCACCGCGCTGTCGGGGCGGAAGCTGGCGCCTTTGACGGTGGCGATGATCAGCTCGGCGGCGGCGGCCGCGCTGCGCACGCCGATCTGGCCGAGCAACCCGGTCAGCGCGTCCCGCCAGCCCTGCTCGCGCTCGTCGACGACGGCGCGGGTGGCGGGATCGCGGGTGGCGCGGAGATCGAGCTCGCGAAGAACGACGTAGAGGCTGGGCTGCTCCTCGATCATGCGAGCCATGACCTCGAGACGCTGACGGATCTCCATGACCGGCGCGCCCGCGGAGGACACGCCGGTCCAGGCCCGACGGGTCGCGTAGTCGACAACCTCTGCGATCAGATCCTCCTTCGTCGAGAAGTAGTGGTGCAGCGTCGAGTGGTCGATGCCCGCCGCGGCGGCGACGTCGCGAAGACGCAGGCCCTCGAACCCCCTCTCCGCGATCAGCCGGAAGGCCCCCTCGACCAGGCCCTGCCGGCGATCCGAGTGCTCCGTGTTCCGCTCGTCCATGGACTTCACCCTTACCAACCAACCACTTGGTTGAGAATGATAGCGGCTTCACCGTGCGGCGCGTCAAGGTCCCCACGTTTCCCTCCATTCCGACCTCCGGCGGTGTGGGTCGTGAGCCGGCGCGTCTCCACCCGCTCCGCGCTCTGGTAGGGTGCCCGGCGGATGGACGCCGAGGTCCTGGTCGTCGGCGCCGGTCCGGTGGGCAGCGCGCTGACCCTGATGCTCCGGGCACTCGGGGTGCGGACGATGCTCGTCGACCGGGCCACGTTCCCGCGCGACAAGGCGTGCGGGGAGGGCCTGATGCCGGGAGGCGTCCGGCTCCTCGCCGAGGTCGGCGTCGATCTCGCCGGTCTCGGCTTCCCCCGCATCGACGGCGTCCGCTACCGCCTCCCCCACCGGGGATGGGTGAGCGCGGCGTTCTCGGGACCGGCCTTCGGGGTCCGGCGCGTCCGCTTCGACGCCGTGCTCGCCGAGCTCGCCGGCGCCGAGGGCCCGACCGCGGTCAGCACCATCTCCCCCCGCCGCGACTCGGTGGTGGTCGAGACCGATCGGGGCCGGCTCCGGTGCGCGACCCTGGTCGCCGCCGACGGCATGCGCTCACCGATCCGCAGAGCGATGGGCTGGGAGCAGGACGGCCCCGCCTGCGATCGGTACGGGATGGTCGGCCACCTCGAGGCGCCCCGGCACGGCCGGTCGGAGATCGAGGTGACGCTGCTCGAGGGCGTCGAGACCTACCTGGCCCCGGCCGGCCCCGACGAGCTGCTGGTCGCGGTGCTGGGAGCGAGATCCCGTCTCCACGCCGAGGGCACGACCACCAAGGAGCTGTACCGGCGCCTCGTCGACGACGCCCACCCGGAGCTGGCCGCGGCGCGCCTCAACGGCGGTCTGCGCGGCGCCGGGCCCTTCGGCATCAGGGCGAGGCGGGTCGCCGGAGCCCGGGTCTTCCTCTGTGGGGACGCCGCCGGGTTCATCGACCCGCTGACCGGCGAGGCCATGTCCTCGGGCATCGAGCAGGCCGACTTCCTGGCCCGCCAGCTGGCGCGCGACCCCCATGGCGCCGCCCCCGCCTACGCGCGCTACTTCGCCGCGCAGTGGCGGCGCCGCCGGCTGATGACGGGGCTGGCTCGCGCCATGACCGGATCACCGCGCGCGGCGCAGCGCGCCCTGAGGGGCATCTCCCGCCACCCGCAGACGCTGGAGCGGATGCTGCAGATCGCCGACGGCAGCCGGGGCCTGAGCGCGCTGCGCCCGGCCGACGGCGCCGCCCTCGCCGGCTGGTGACGGAATTGGCCAGCATCTCCGCCATCGCCACCGCCCTCCCCGAGCACCGCCTCGACCCGGAGCGCACCTCGGACCTGCTCTGCCGGGTCTTCCCCCGGCTGCGCACGGTCAGCCTCCAGCCCGTGACCCGCTACAGCGTCGAGCCGCCCGACCAGCTGCTCCGGGCCCGGGCGGTGGGCGAGGCGATGCGGCTCTACCAGCGGCACGCGCCGCGCCTGGCGGCGGAGGCGTGCGCCGCCGCCCTCGCCGCGGCCGGGATCGCCGCCGACGAGATCGACGTGGTCATCTCCACCTCCTGCACCGGCTACCTCTGCCCCGCCCTGGACGTCCGCCTGGTCGCCGGGCTGGGCATGCGCGACGACGTCGTCCGGATCCCGCTGACCGAGCTCGGGTGCTCGGGCGGCATGACCGCGCTCGGACTCGCCCAGCGGCACCTGGAGGGGCATCCCTCGGAGCGGGTGCTGGTGGTCGCGGTCGAGCTCTGCTCGCTCAGCTTCCAGCCCGACGACCGCTCCATCGACAACCTGATCGCGTCGATGGTCTTCGGCGACGGCGCCGCCGCCGCGGTGCTGACCGCCTCGGCGCCACGACCCGGCGGCCTGGAGCTGGTCAGCACCTCGCGCCGGCTCCTGCCCGACAGCGCCGGCCGCCTCGGCTTCGACCTGCGCGACGACGGCTTCCACGTCGTCCTCGACCCCCACCTCCCGGCCGTGATCGGCGACCGCCTGGCCGACGCCGTCAGCGGCTTCTGGACCGGCGACGCGCCCCGCTTCCACGCCGTCCACGCCGGCGGGCCCCGCATCTTCGACGCCGTCGAGCGCTCCCTGCACCTCGGGGAGGGCGCCCTCGCCTCCTCGCGCCGGGTCTTCGACTCGGTCGGCAACCTCTCCTCGGCCTCGATCCTCTACTGTCTGGACGCGCTCCCCGAAACCTGGGGCGACGGCCTGGCCCTCGCCTTCGGGCCCGGCGTGACGGTGGAGATGGCCCGGGTCAGAAGATGCCAGGGATGAGCCGGGCGCGGCGGGCGAAGGCCCGGCGCCAGGCCTGGTTGCGGCTCAGCAGCCGCTCCTCCTCGCGGATCCGGTCGAAGAGGATGGCGGCGTCGAGGAGGCTCAGCGCCAGCGCCGAGATCGTGGCCCCGCCGGCCATGGGAAGGGACAGGAACTCGAGCGCCACGGCGATGTAGTTGGGGTGGCGGACGAACCGGTATGGTCCGTCGGTCGCCGGCGTCAGATCCCCGGGGACGATGGCACGGGTGTTCCAGCGCCGCCCGAGGGTGGCGATCACCCACCAGCGCAGCGCGTTGGTGGCGACGAGGAGGCCCGCCCAGCGCGCATCGAACCGCGTCCGCCGGCGCAGGCGGACCTCGATCAGGGGCGCGGCGAAGAGTGCGCAGTGGGCCGCGACCATCAGTGGATAGCGGGAGGCGGCGGCCCGCTCACCGCTGGTCCGGCGCTCGTTGCGGGCCGAGACCCCGAGCTCGACCAGGCGCAGGGCCGCCTGTCCCGCGACCAGGGCCGGGAAGAGCCAGGCGCCCGCCGTTGACGGTGACCTCGACACTGCGAGGCATCCTACCTGCCGAGGTCCCGGCCCCGAGGAGCGCCCCGACCGGGCCGGGCGCGGGGCGGCGGCTGGCACCGGCCCCGCCCCGCCCCGCAGCGGTCACCCCTTGATGGCGCCGACGGTCAGCCCCTCGACCAGGAAGCGCTGCGCGTACCCGTAGAGCACGACCACGGGCACCGAGACCAGGATCGAGGCGGCCATGATCTGGCCCCAGGGGAGGATGTCGCCGACGATCATCGACTGCATGCCCACGGGCAGCGTCATCAGGTGGTTGTTGGTGATGAAGACGTAGGCGAAGAGGAACTCGTTCCAGGCGTTGGTCAGGGTGAACAGCGCCACCGCCAGCAGCGCCGGCCTGGCCAGGGGGAGGACGATCCGGCTGAAGGCGGCGAAGCGGGAGGCTCCGTCCACCATCGCCGACTCCTCCAGCTCCGCCGGGATCGACCGGAAGTACCCCATCAGAAGCCACGAGGCGAAGGGGATGGTGAAGGTCGGATAGGCGACGATCAGCGACCACAGGGAGTTGATCAGGTGAAGCGCGCTGAAGATCTGGTAAAGCGGGATGAAGAGAAGTGCACTGGGCATGATGTAGATGAGGAGCAGCCCTCCCATCAGCCCCTGGGCGCCTCGGAATCGCAGCCGGGCGATGGCGTAGCCGGAGAAGGCGGAGAGGCCGACCCCGAGCACCGTCGAGGCGGCGGCCACGATGAGCGTGTTCCGGTACCAGGTCCAGAACGGGTTCTGGGCGGTCAGGTTGTGGAACTGGACCAGCGTCCAGGGCCGGGGCCACAGGATCGAGTTCCGGAGCTCCTCCTGGAGGTCGGTCTTGAAGGCGGTGACCAGCAGCCAGTACATCGGCGCCAGCACGAAGAAGACCAGCACCGCCAGTGCCAGGTACATGGGCAGGCGGCCGAGCAGGTCGGACCGCCGGGCGCGCACCCCCGCCGGCCTGACCAGCCGCTCGTGGAGGAAGCGCCCGTAGCCGACGCAGACGGCCAGGATCACGCCCAGGCCGACCGCCATCTTCCAGAGCAGCCCGGCGTCGAAGAGCAGCAGGGCGATGACCAGGGCGACCGCGCCGGCCAGCGCCAGCCAGCGGCCCCAGCGCGAGAAGAAGCGGTCGAAGGCGCCGGGGCTGCTGTCCTGGTCGGAGCGCCGGATGTAGCGGGCGAGGACGAAGACGAGCGCCGCCGTGATCGGCAGCATGGTCAGCGCCACCGCCGCCCCGGGCCCGAACTCGAGCTCCTCGATCGCCTTCTCGTAGGCGTAGACGACGAAGGGCATGGTCGAGTTGGCGGGTCCGCCCTGGGTCATCAGCCAGACGATGTCGAAGGTGTTGAAGGTCCAGATCGTGGACAGCAGCGGGCCGATGATCAGGGGGTACTTGAGACCGGGGAGGGTGACGTTGCGGAAACGGTCCCAGGCGTTGGCGCCGTCGACCGACGCCGCCTCGTACTCGTCCTGCGGGATGGCCTTGAGACCGGCCAGGAAGACGATGGTGAAGAAGGGGATGCCCTTCCAGATGTTGACCAGCACCACCACCGGCATGGCCAGGGTGGCGTCGCCGAGCCAGGTCGCCGGCCACTGGTCAATGAAGTGGAGGTGGAAGAGCAGCGGCCCGAGCCGGGTGAAGGTGAGGACGTCGTTCAGGCTTCCGAACAGCGGGTCGACCAGCGAGCGCCAGTCGAGCGCCGTCACCACGGTGGGGATGATCCAGGGCAGCAGCACCAGCCCGGTGAGCAGCGAGCGGCCCCTCCTCAGGTTGTGGAGGAGGAGCGCGGCCACCATCCCGACCGTGATCTTGAAGACCTCCGAGTAGACGGTGAAGACGATGCTGTTCTTGACCGCGTTGCGGAAGAACGAGTCGTTCCAGAGCGCGGTGTAGTTGCGAAGGCCGACGAAGACCAGCTCGTTGCCGACGTGGCGCTGGGTGAAGCTGAGGTAGATCGAATCGAGGAAGGGATAGACGACGACGACGGCGATGACCACCAGCGCCGGCCCGACGAAGAGCGCCGCCAGGCGCCAGTCGGGGCCCAGCGCCCGCTGCCCGAAGCGCCGCCACCGGGCTCGGCCGGCCAGGGCGGCGTCGCGCCCGCGGGGCGTGGCCACCGAGCTCACGACTGCGGGTACCCCTGCTGCTCGAAGATCTGCACGATCCGCTGCCGGCAGGTGGCGATGGCCTCGTCGATGGTCGCCTTCTTGGTCACGATCTGGCCGACCATGTCGCAGATCGGGTAGGCGGAGTTGACGGCGTCGGTGCCCGGGCTCGGCGTCTGCGGGAAGCTGAGCCCGGTCGTGGTCTTGATCGGCAGCGGCTCGTCGAGGACTCGGTGCTCGCTCTTGAAGGCGGGATCGCCGTTGAGGTAGAAGGGGTTGGAGGTCCAGATCTCCTCATAGGCGGGGAGGATCAGGCCCACCGACTGCTTGACCATGGTCAGCAGCGGCGATCCGTAGACGAGGTACTTGGCGAGGAGCTTGGCCAGGCCGGGCTCCTTGGCACCCTTGAAGACGACGAAGGCCTCGGAGTCGGCGATGTCGATGACCTCGCTGGTCGCCGGGCCGGTGAGGCCTCCGAAGAGGTAGGTGTTCCCGTACACCGGGTTGTTCTCGGCCCTCGACTGCGCGTAGAGGCTGAAGGCGTTGGCGGTGATCCCGACCAGACCCGCCAGCCACGCCTGGTTGTTGCTGGTGTCGAGCCAGCTGGCGATCCCCGGCGGCAGCATCTTCGAGTACTTGGAGCTGCCGTAGGTCTCGGCCATCCAGGTGACCGCCTCCTTGGTCTCCGAACCGTTGCCGAAGATGACCTTGGTCCCCGTGTTGTCGGCGACCGCGGCGCCGTACGCGTTGAGCACCGCCTCGACGGCCCCGGCGCCGTCGCCGCTGCCGTTGTAGGTGATCCCCCAGCCGTACCGCTGGCTGGCGGCGTCGGAGAGCTCCATGGCGACGGAGCGGGCGTCGTCATAGGTCTTGAGCTCCGAGGTCTTGATGCCCTTCTCCCGCAGCCAGTCCTTTCTGGCGAAGAAGCCGTTGACGAGCGAGAAGTAGGGGATCCCGTACCAGTCCTTCTTGGGACCGTAGGTGAGGTAGATCTTGTTGATCGGGTGGGCGTCGCCGTACCTGGTCTGCAGCTCGGTGACGACGTCGGTGACCGGCTCCAGCGCGCCCAGCTGGTGGAGCTCGGAGACGAACCGGCCGCTGTCGACGAAGCCGAGGTCCTGGACGTTGCCGGCCTTGACCGCGGCCGCCTGCTTGGAGACCAGATCGCCGGTGTCGACGTTGATCATCGACACGTTGATGGTGTTCCCGGTGGCCTGGCCGAAGTGCTGGCAGGCGTTGATGAAGTCCTGGTTGGCGGTGGCGAAGTACTGCTCGGAGCCGAGCACGCTCAGGGTCCGGCCCTTGTACTGCTTGGCCTCCTCACGCAGCCATTCGGGGAGCTCGGCCGAGGCGGAATGGGTGGGTTTCCGGGCCGTCGACGCGGCGGGACCGGATCCGCAGCCGGCGAGCCCGGCGGCGACTCCGCCGGCGGTGAGGCCTCCGGCCAGGCCGAGGAAGCGGCGGCGGCTGAACGAGCGCGACGTGAACATGGGTCATGCCTCCTGTCAGACGGCCGGCCCACCTGGGGGCCCGGGTCCGGTCAGGGCGGCGACCACACCCGCGGGTCGCCTGGGCGGGAGGGCCGGTACGCGGCCCATGGGGAGTGCGCGGGTCCGCCGACCGCTCGTCGGAACGATCCCGCCGTCGGTCCTCGGCGCGGATGCGCCGAAGTACACGCGGACCATCCTTCCCTCCTCAGACTCTCGCTCTTCCCTGCCAGTAGCATGGTCACCAAATCGGTGACCGGTTCGGTGATCCTAGAACGGCTTGGACATCGTGTCAATCGATAAAGCGATCCAGGGGGTAGGCTCGTGAAGATCGTCGACGTGAGGACCGCTGTCGTCGCCTACCACGGTGCCTGCACCTTGGTCCGGATCGATACCGACGAGGGTCTGTCGGGCTACGGAGAGGCGAACCCGGACGGCGGGGCGGCTCCCGTCGTCGGCCTGATCCGGGAGCTCAAGCACCTGCTCATCGGACAGGATCCGCGGGACGTCGAGCGCTGCTGGGAGCGGGTCCGGCGCGCCCGGGTCTTCGGCGGGGCCCAGGCCGGGATCTTCGTCATCGCCCTCTCCGGCATCGAGCTCGCGCTCTGGGACCTGGCGGCGAAGGCGGCCGGGCAGCCGCTCTACCGGCTGCTGGGCGGTCGCTTCCGCGATCGCATCCGCCTCTACGCCGACTGTGGCGACGGCGAGGACGGCTCACCCGAGAGCTGCGCCGCCCGCGCCCGGAGCTGCGTCGCCGAGGGCTTCACCGCGGTCAAGTTCGACATCGACGACCTTCACCACCCGGCCAAGCGCGACCCCTACAACCACTCCCTCTCCGCCGGCGAGGCGCGTTCGATGGTCGACCGGGTGGCGGCGGTCCGCGAGGCGATCGGGCCGGACGTCGACCTCTGCATCGACATGCACGCCCGTTACGACGTCGCCGCCGCCTGCCGGATCGCCTGGGAGCTGGAGCCCTTCCATCTGCTCTGGCTGGAGGAGCCGGTGCCGGCCGAGAACGTGCAGGCGCTGGCCAGGGTGCGCTCGTCGACGCGGACGCCGATCTGCGCCGGCGAGAACCTCTACCTTCGCTGGGGCTTCCGCGAATTGCTGGAGGCGCAGGCGGCCGACGTGATCATGCCCGACGTGCCCAAGTGCGGCGGCCTCGCCGAGAGCAAGAAGATCGCCAACTACGCCGAGGTCTACTACGTGCCCCTCGCCCCCCACCTCGTCTCCAGCCCGCTGGGGACGATGGCCACCTGCCACGTCTGCGCCTCGGTGCCCAACTTCCTGATCCTGGAGTGGCACGCACTCGAGGAGCGGGAGGTCTGGAACTCCTACAACACCGGGGGCTCGATCGTGGAGGACGGCCACATCCGGCTGAGCGACACGCCCGGCGTCGGCGTCGAGCTCGACATGGAGGCGGTGCGCCGGTACGCGGTGGCCGGCCACGGCGTGTTCGAGGCGGACTGACCGGATCCCCGCCGGGACCCGGGGATCAGCTGATCGCGGTCCGCTCCAGCCGGCGCCTGGCCGCGTCCCGCAGCAGGGCCGTGCCCTCCAGGTCGGGGTCGCCCTCGAGCAGGCGCTCCGCCTCCTCCTGGATCTCGGACAGCAGCTGCGGCTGGAAGAGACCCTGCATGGCGATGTCGGACATGCCGTGCTGGCGAGCCCCGAGCAGCTCGCCGGCGCCGCGCAGGCGCATGTCCTCCTCGGCCAGCCGGAAGCCGTCGTTGACCGAGGACAGCAGCTGCAGCCGGCTGAGGCTCTTCTCCGAGGGGTCGTCGACCAGCAGCAGACAGTGGGAGGCGTGGGAACCCCTCCCGACCCGGCCCCGGAACTGGTGCAGCTGTGCCAGGCCGAAGCGGTCCGCACCCTCGATCAGCATCACCGCGGCGTTGGGGACGTCGACGCCCACCTCGATGACGGCGGTGGCGACGAGGATGTCCGCCTCGCCGTTGCGGAAGGCGCCCATGATCCCGTCCTTGTCCCTGACCTTGCCGTGGACCAGGGCCAGCCGTAGGTCCGGGAACACCTCCTGCCGGAGGCGCTCGAACTCGGCCGTCGCGGCCCGGGCCTCGACCGTCTCCGACTCCTCGATCAGCGGGCAGATGATGAAGGCCTGGCGGCCGGCGGCGACCTCGCGCCGGACCAGCTCGTAGGCCTCCTCGCGGCGCGAGGGCGCCACCACCGACGTCTCCACCGGCGTCCTGCCCGGGGGTAGCTCGTCGATGACGGAGAGGGCCATCTCGCCGTACATGGCCAGAGCCATCGAGCGCGGGATCGGGGTCGCCGTCATGGCCAGGAAGTGAGGACGCCCACGGCCTGCCTTGTTGCGCAGCCGCTCCCGCTGCTCGGTGCCGAACCGGTGCTGCTCGTCGACCACGGCCAGGCCCAGGTCGGAGAGCTCGACCTCGTCCTCGATCAGGGCGTGGGTGCCGACCAGCAGCGCACAGTGGCCGGAGGCCGCCGCCGTCCGCACCCGCCGCCGCTCGGCCGCGGCCTGGCCGCTGATCAGGAGCTCGACCCTGAGATCGGGGAAGGTGTCCTCGAGGTAGGTGCGGAACTTGGCGAGGTGCTGCCGGGCCAGGATCTCGGTCGGCGCCATCACCACCGACTGCACGCCGGCGGCGTGGGCCATGGCCACCGCCGCCGCCGCCACCGCGGTCTTGCCCGAGCCGACCTCACCGTTGAGGAGGCGGTTCATGGGCACCTCCCCGTCCATGTCCTTGTAGACGTCCCAGATGGCGCGCCGCTGGGCCTGCGTGAGCTCGAAGCCGACGCCCTCCTTGAAGCGCTCGATCACCTCCTGGTGGTAGGGGATCCGCGTCGCCTCCTCGGCCGCCATCTCCCGGCGCCGCAGCAGGAAGGCGATCTGCAGCTCCAGGAGCTCGGCGAAGGCCATGCGCTGGCGCGCTCGGCGCCATTCCTGCTCGTTCTCGGGGCGGTGGCCGAGCCGGATCGCCTCACCGATGGGCAGGAGGTCGTGACGAGCGCGGACCTCGTCCGGGATCGGGTCCTCCAGCTGGTCGGCGAGGTCGATCACCTTCGCCACCAGGAAGGCGACCCTCATCGAGGTCAGGCCCTTGGTCAGGTGGTACTTGGGCATCAGGTCGTGGAGGCCGCGGGGGCCCTCGTCGCCCGAGCGAAGGCGCTCGTGGCGGGGGTTGCGCATCTCCAGCTGGTTGGAGAAGCGGCTCGGGCCCTGGACCTTGCCCGCGACCGCCACCCGATCGCCCCGGTTGATCTGCTTGGCGACGAAGGGCATGTTGAACCAGACCAGCTTCAGGCCGGCGTCGTCGTCGTCGATGAGGACGGCCTCGGTGAGCTGCATGTTGCGTCGCGGAGTGCGCTTGGCCACGATCTTCGAGATCGTGCCCTCGACCCGCGCCTGCTCCCCAGGCTGAAGGTCATTGACCTTGGAGGGCTGGTAGTTCTCCCAGTCGAAGGGCAGGTAGAAGAGCAGGTCCCGCACCGTTATCAGCCCGAGATGCGTCAGCCGGCGCTCGTCGGCCGCCTTGACCTCGGGGAGGTCGCTCAGAGGTGTATCCAGGGTCGGAGTCATCTGGTCCTGAGATTCTCCTCCTCCATATACGTCGCACGCAGGCTGTCACACCCGACCCGTACGATCTGCCCCGTGAGCCCGCTCCCGACTCTTCGCGACAGCGCCCGCCGGGAGATGCCACCCGAGCTGCGCAAAGACGTCCGTCTGCTCGGCGGCCTGCTTGGCGAGGTGCTGACCGAATCCGAGGGGCCCGGCCTGCTCGAGGACGTCGAGCGGCTGCGCCACCTGCTCATCTCCGGCCGCGCCCGCGACGAGGACGAGCTGGCGGCGGAGCGCCTGGTCGAGGGCTGGGACCTGGCCCGGGCCGAGCAGGTCGCCCGCGCCTTCACCTGCTACTTCCACCTGGTCAACCTGGCCGAGGACCACCACCGGGCCCGGGTGCTTCGCTCCCGCGAGCACGAGCTCGGCAACCTGCGCGAGTCGCTGGCGGCGACGGTGACCGAGATCAGGGAGAGCCAGGGCGAGGAGCGGCTCCGCGAGCAGCTGCGCGGCCTCGAGCTGCGCCCTGTCCTCACCGCCCACCCGACCGAGGCCCGCCGGCGGGCCGTGGTCAGCTCGATCCGCCGGATCTCGACCCGGCTCGAGCGCCTCGACGATCCCCGCTGCAGCGAGCAGGAGGCCGCCGACGCGCGCCGCTCCCTTCTCGAGGAGATCGAGATCCTGTGGCGCACGGCGCAGCTCCGCCAGACGCCGCTGACGCCGATGGACGAGGTCCGCTCGGCGCTGGCCGTCTTCGACTGGAGCCTCTACGACGTCGCCCCCCGCCTCTACCGCGACCTGGACACGATCCTCTCGCCCGATGACGCGGGTCGCCGGCCGCCGCTGGTCGGCGCCTTCCTGCACATGGGCAGCTGGGTCGGCGGCGACCGCGACGGCAACCCCAACGTGACCTCGCGCATCACCGCCCAGGCGATGGAGGAGGCGTCGGCCCAGGCGGTCCGCTTCCTGCGCGCCCGGATCAACGCCGTGGCCAGGGAGATCACCTCCGACGAGGAGGGCACGCCGCCCTCGGCCGAGCTGGTGCAGCGCCTCGCCGAGGCCGCCGCCGGCGACCCCGAGCGGATGGACGAGATCCTCCAGCGCTCCCCCGGCGAGCCGCACCGCCAGTTCCTTATCCTCCTCGCCGAGACGCTGCCCGCGGCCCTGGTCGAGGGCACCGGCGCCAGGCTGCTGGACGACCTCCGCCTCGCCCAGCGCTCGCTCGCCGAGGCTGGCGCCGGCCGGACCGCCTACGGCCGGCTGCAGGACCTGATCTGGCAGGTGGAGACGTTCGGCCTGCACCTGGTCGAGCTCGAGGTGCGGCAGCACAGCGAGGTCCACGCCAGGGCGCTGGAGGAGG
>DATAXV010000080.1:0-17384 GCA_036272915.1 Candidatus Dormiibacterota bacterium | reverse complement strand
TGGATCGACGACGGCAGCGGCGAGTCGCTGCGCCACGCCCTGAGCCTGGTGCCCGACTGCGACCCCGCGGCGATCGAGGTCTATCAGAGCATCCAGGAGCGGCCCGAGAGAGAGCGCGGCTCCTGCTACAGCACCGCGCAGCGGACGCTCTCGGTGTTCCTCGAGCGCAAGGTCGCCGCCTCCGCCGAGGGCAACGACCTCAACCCCAAGGAGTTCCTGACCGACGGCATCAACACCCTCTACCTGGTCGCCCCGCTGATGGACCAGGACCGGCTGCAGATGCTCTTCGTCGGCATCATCAACCAGCTCGTCGAGGAGGCGGTCCGGATCGCCCAGCGGACGCCCAACGGCCGCGTGCCCCAGCCCCTCCTCGTCGTGCTCGACGAGTGCGCCAACACCGCACCCATCGAGAACCTGCCCCAGTTCCTCTCCACCGGTTACTCTCAGGGCATCAGCGTCGTCGCCATCTTCCAGGACATGGCGCAGATCCGAACCCGCTACCAAGAACAGACCGAGACCATCATCAACAACAGCCGTGCCAAGCTCTTCCTCAGCGGCATCGCCGACATGCAGACGCTCCAGCTGGCCAGCCAGCTGGTGGGCCAGGAGCGCCACCGCCAGTTCACCTACAACTCGAGCGGATCGGGCGACGGGCACAGCTACACGACCTCGCTCCGCCAGCTGCTGCCGCCGGAGGTTGCGCGCCAGCTGCGCCCGGGATCGGCGCTTCTGCTCTACCACTACCTGCAGCCGGCCGTGCTCGCGCTCCGCCCCTGGTACAAGAACCGTGGGCTTCAGCAGCGGGCCGGAGTTCCCTACATCCCCGGGGCGACGAGGGTGGTCGCCTGATGCCGGAGGGGGTAGCCGCCGCGCCCACTAGGCGGCGGTGACCATCGCCATGGAGATCGACGCCGGCCTGAGCGGCCTGGAGCAGGCGATCGCGGAGGCGGCCCAGGACGAGCGGCGCAAGGACGAGGTCGGGCGGTATCTGCTCGACGGCGAGCTCTACGTGCTCGGTGAGAAGTCGCCCGATCCGGTCAGCGGCCGGATGGACGTGCGCATCGTCTTCCACACGTTCGAGGGCGTCACCTATCTCTCCGCCTTCACCTCGATGTGGCGGCTTCGCAACGTCGCCGGAGGAGACCAGCCCTACCTGCTCCTCCGTGGCGGGCTGGTCTTCCGATCGGTGCAGCCGGGTACGCAGCTGGTGATCAACCTGGGCAGCTGGCCCTGCCTCGCCTTCGATCACGAGGCGGCGAGCCGGCTGGGCCGGGAGTGGCATGACGCCGCTCCACCCGTGGTCAGGTCTCCGCAGAGCTACCCGGCGGGTCTGCTGGAGGCGCTCTGGGATCGCTTCCAGGGGCAGCCCGAGGTGCAGGAGGCCCACGTGGCCGAGGTGATGGAGGAGGGGCATCCGGTGCAGCTCGTGATCGGGCTGCGACTGCGCCGTCCGGAGCTCATCGAGCAGGCGAGGGAGGAGGTGCGGGCCGTGGCCAGCCAGGTCCACGACGCGGAGGTGCGGGTCGAGCATCTCGGCGAGGACCTGCTGAGCCGCCAGGTTTTACAGGACGGCCTCCGTTTCTTCACCCGGGCTGACGCCCTGGGTCCCGGTGACCTCGTACCATGTTGAGCGCAGGGCGATGGCTACTAGTGATTTTCCAAGCCAGTTGAGCAACCCCTCCTTCGGCCGGCAGGTGTTTCATGAGGGCATTCCAAGCTGGCTCGACGTCTTCGCCGGCTTCGGAAGGAAGCTGCGTGTCCTCTTCACCGGGCGGACCCCGCCCGGGGACATCGGCGTCGACGAAGAAGAGCTCCCCGAGTTCTGAGGGCCGGCCCGCTCCAGAACCTCCGATGAGCCGGCTTCCGCTGGCCATCGCCGTCCTCTTCGTGATCTGCATCGCCGGCGACGGCGGCAATCCCGTCCTCGCCACCCCCGAGCTCGGCTACCAGGTGATCAGGGCCGTGGCGCACGATCCCGGGGCCTACACCGAGGGCCTGCTCTGGCAGGGGGGAGACCTCTACGAGAGCACCGGTCTGGTCGGGGACTCCAGCCTGCGCGAGGTCGATCCCGCGAATGGTCGGGTGCTGCGCGAGGTTCGCCTCCCGGCTCCGATCTTCGCCGAGGGCATCGCCGTCTGGCACGGCCGGCTCTACCAGCTGACCTGGCGGTCGCATCTGATCCTGGTCTGGGGCCTGCGCTGCCTGTGCCGGGTCGGCACCCACCATCTGCCCGGCCAGGGCTGGGGGATGACCACGGTCGGCGACCGGCTGTACGTGAGCGACGGCACCGGGGTGCTGAGGATCCTGGATCCGTCCACGCTCCGGCAGGTGGGATCGCTGCGGGTGACCGCCCCCGGTGGCCCGGTCACCTCGCTCAACGAGCTGGAGTGGACGCCCTGGGGGATCCTCGCCAACATCTGGCCGACCGACGTCGCCGTGCGCATCGACCCGAGAACCGGGGCGGTCGACGGCTGGCTCGACCTGACCCGCCTGGGCACGGCCGCCGACCGCCGCGCCCCCGACAACGTCCCCGACGGCATCGCCTGGGTGCCCGGTACCCGCGACCTGTACCTGGCCGGCAAGCGCTGGGGGGAGCTCTACGAGGTCCGCCTGACCTGACCCTGTCAGTGGGTGTGCGGCGGTGGCCGGTGCGCGGCCTGTCCTTTGCCGAGCTGGTCCATGTCGAGGGCGCGAAGCAGCGTCTCCAGCCAGCCGAGCCCGCCCTCCAGGTCGTTGCGGATCCTGATCCGCCGCGGGGTGCCGTTGCCGCCGTCGGGACCGGCCCGGAGCCGCTGCTCTATCGCCGAACCGCCGCCGGTGCCGAGGAGCAGCTCGCGGCGGAGGCCGGCGTCGGCG
The DNA here is from genome assembly GCA_036272915.1 of Candidatus Dormiibacterota bacterium. GTDB lineage: Bacteria > Chloroflexota > Dormibacteria > Dormibacterales > Dormibacteraceae > DATAXV01. The sequence goes on along the minus strand of DATAXV010000080.1, from coordinate 14,528 downwards.
CGGTCGGAGTGAAGCCAGCCCTCGACCGCGACCACCTGCTGCCAGCAGTCGCGACCGGGGATGGCCCGTCCGTAGGCTCGCTCCCAGGTGGCCGAGGCGGGATGCCGGTGCCAGGGCTCGAGGCCCCGGTCGAACGTCCGCCGGAGTGCCCGCATCACCGGATACCAGCGGTAGGACGCCGCCATCCATGGGAACTCGAGGGGCGGGCAGGGCCGCCCGCCCTCGGCCAGCTGGGCACGGAGCACGCCGGCCACGTGCGCGGCCAGGCCGTCGACGTCGACGCCGCTGACGCCCAGTGCCGCGGCGCGGGCGGCGACGGCGGCCTCCACGCCGGTGCGGATCAGGCACTCGCGGCCGTGATCCTCGAGGGCGACGAGCATGGCGCGGAGGTCCGGTCCCGGCGCCGGCGTCGGCATCCCGACGAGATGGGCGACGACGGCGGCCTCGGTCCAGATGGCGGGGCCGCGCTCATCGTCGATCAGGTGCTGGGCCGCGCGCATCTCGCGGAGCGAGCAGGGTCGGTCGCGGCAGGCCGGTCCGCAGGCGGGATGCGCGGCCTGGACGATCGAGGCGGCGTTCTGCGTCTCGGCCGGCGCCGCCTCGCTGCCGGTCCGGTCCGGCATCCGCACCAGCAGCGGATAGTCCATGCCGTCCGTGTAGGCGGCGCAGAACCCGGGCCGGAGCGTGACCAAGTAATCGGACTGGTCCCTGGTCACGTTCATGGTGGCGCCCACCGCCTCGCGGTCGTCCTGCGCCGGGAGCCGGTGGACGATCTTCACGGCCGTGTTCTTGATCACGTCCTGGAGCAGCTTGCTGGGGATCTGCTCGGCGACGACCAAACCCTCGCCATAGGCCCTGATCTCGGCCAGCAACCCGGCGAAGAGCTCGACCGCGTGCGCCGCCGCGCCCGGCGTGTCCGAGCGGCGAAGCAGACGGTGCGCCTCCTCGAAGACGCTCACGTGGCGCAGGCGCTGCGGCTCGCCGCCGCCCTGGAGCCGCTCGCGAACACGGAGGTGCTCGACCAGCCGGACCAGGACCGTACCCATCAGGAAGGCCTTGTCGCGATCGTCGCCGACGTCCTCGATCTCCATCACGACGTTCCCGGACAGGAGCCGGGAGAAGTCGATCGGATGGCCGCCCTCGAAGAAGCGGCCGGTGGTGCCGAGGCGCAGGCTGGAGAGGCGGACCTCGATGAAGCCGCGCACGTTCTGGGTCACCTCGGGTCCGTAGCCGATGCGCTCGACGACGTTCCGGGCGACCCGCTGGAGGTCGTTGAGGGTGGGGAAGCCGGGCCGGCCGTGGCCGTCCCTGGCCTCGCTCACGGTCATGTCCCAGCCCGCGTCCTCGTAGCACTGGGTGAGGGCGGCGCTGAGCACCTGGGGAAACGGCTCCTCGGCCTCGAAGGCGGCGAGGAACAGCGCCCTGACCAGGTCGGCGTGGGTCTGCAGCGGGAACCCCGGCTCGGGCTCGAGCGGGTTGATGCTGGCGGGCAGGCCGTCGGGCGCGCCGGGCCGGATCGTGATCACGGGCTGGGTGCCCTCGAGCCGGGCCGCCATCAGGCGGTACTCGGCCTTGGCCGGCTCGACCACCAGCCAGGGGATGCCCCGTCGCGACAGCTCCTGGAGCAGCGAGCGTACCGTCTGCGACTTACCGGCGCCGGTGGCGCCGCAGACGAAGGTGTGCCGGTTGAGGCTCGAGAAGGGGAGCAGGAAGGGCCCGGCCGGCGCGCCGTTGCGATCGAGGACCTGGCCCAGCTCGAGGTGGGGCTGGTCGGCGGGGGGCTCCTCCGGGGTCACGTCGAACCGCGGGCGCAGGGAGAGGCGGATGCCGGGAATCTCCTCGGCGGGCGGACGGGCGACCGCGGACAGGAACTGGCTCGAGGCGGAGAAGGCGGTCCCGGTGTCGCCCAGGGCGTCATCGAGCGAGGCCGCCGCCCGACTCGGCCGGAGCACATAGGGCAGGCGGCCAAGGTCGATCGAACCGGAGAGCAGGCCGGCCAGCCGGCGGGCGGATCGGGCGTCGTCGCCCCCGCAGAGGACCCGGCAGCTCCAGAGCCCGGTCGACTCGGCCTGGCTCAGCTCGCGATGCCGGGCCTGCAGCCGCTCCGCCTCGATCGCCTGGTCCGGGGAGGTGGCCATCTGGGACCTCGCCAGGCGCAGCTGGTGCGAGATCTGGGTCGTCATCGCCTCGATCTCGCGCAAGCTCACCGGTCGCGCCTCGATCATCCAGCAGAAGGGCTCGTGCCAGACGCCGAGCAGGCTGTCCTCGAGGGAGGGACGGAGCAGCTCGGCCTGGTCCTGGTCGCGCAGGGAGAGGACGTCGGGGATGGCCGTCAGATGGGCCCAGGCCCCGACCTCGCGCCAGCCCGCGGCCAGTTCCGCCAGCGGCACCGGACGGCCCCTGGCGCCGGGGGGATAGTTGAGCGATACCCGCCCGTCGGATCCACCGATCAGGGTCGGGCCGCCGATCCAGACCTGAACCGGTCCCTCCGGTCGCTGCCGGCGCCAGCCGAAGAGGATCGCCTCGCCGTCGTCGACGCCGGCGTGATAGGCGGAGATCAGGGCGGCGAGGCGCAGCTCACGGCCGGGGTCGCCGGCCGGACGACCGGCCTCGGGCAGCGGTGGTCGGGGGACATCCTCCAGAAGGCACACCGGCTGGTCGGTCCAGGAAGCGGGGCCGGGGACGTTGCCGTCGATGCTGCTCAACTCCGAGTGAAGATAGCAGGACGGTGCCGCGGTGCCCGCCGGCCGGCCGGCGGGGCCATTGGTTAAGCTGGCCGGCGAGATGCCCATCGGTTGCGTCGGGAGCTCCCGGCGAGCGCCGTCTCGATGAGCGCGGCCGAGGAGGCCCGGCGGGAGCCGGCGGGGGAGGGGGAGGAGCGCGAGGAGGGCCTCGTCCACGCCCTCCGGGAGAGGCTGATCCGGATCGGGGACATGGATCCCGCGCTCCGGGCGCTGACCGTGATCGCCCTGCTCGTGATCGTCTGCTGCGCCGCGCTCCTGGGCCTCCGCGACCTGCCTCTGCCGGCGATCCCGGTCCCGGCCGGGAGGCTGACGGTGACCGTCCCCCTGCCCATCGCCGCCGCCTGCGGCGCCTTCACCGTCCTCGCCTGGGCCTACATCTTCGCCGGGGCCCTGCACGGCCACCTCGCCCTGCGGATCGGCGGCATGGCCCTCTGCACGGCGATGATGCTGATCTGGGCCAGCTGGGAGGGCGCCCTCACCGGCCTCGTCATCGCCGGCCTGCTCCTGGCTCCGGCCTGGTCGCTGGCGGCCGCGCTGTGGGTCGTCGACGCCCGGTATCACGCCAGGTCGGCGCCGGAGCGCCACCACCGTCATCACCTGAAGGCCCCGACCTTCCTCTTCCTCCTCGGGGTGACGGCGGTGCCGGTCGTGATCGTGGCCCTGGTCGGCGTTTCCGACGGGAGCTTCGGCGCCTTCCTCTGGCTGCAGTTCTACGCGGTGCAGTACCTGCTCTTCCCGATGCTGCTCATGGCCGGGACCGACTTCGCCGAGTGGTCGGAGGCGATCTCGGGCCGGCTCGCCGGGCTGCTCGCGGCGAGGGGCGGCCGGGCGGTGACGTGGGTGACGGCGGCGCTGATCGTGGCCCTCGGCCTCTATCTCTTCATCGACGACACCCCGTTCCAGCTGCGTCCGGTGCTGAACCTCGATCTGCTCCTGGTCAGCCTCCAGCAGGTGATCCCCCTGGGTCTGATGGCGCTCCTCGGCTGGTACGCGATCCGGCGCCGGGGCGCCGCCGAGGTCCCCCTCCGGGGCATGGTCGCCGCCGGTCTGATCGCCTACGTGGCGCTGGTCGCCCCCAATCTGCCGGTCATCCTGGGCCGGGCGCCGGTGTCGCCGAACTCGCTCGCACAGGCCGCCCCCGCCGTCTGGATCCCCGCCGTCATCGCCGGCGTGTTGCTGATCCGTCGGGGTGGGCAGGCGGCCATGGCCGGGCTCCTCATCGCCGGCTGTGCCATCGTCTACCTCTTCTCGCTGGGGGTGCCCTACTGGCCCTCGCTCCTGACCGGCCGGCAGGGCTGGCTGGTCGGATCGAGCCTGCCCAACCTGGCCCGGGTCATCGGGTTCGGCGCCGCGCTCCTGGTCATGGGCATGGCCGCGACCGGGCGCCTGACGCCCCGCGTCCTCCCCCTCCTGCGGCTGGTGCTCACACTCCTCCTCGGCCTGGTCGGGCTCGAGTTCCTGGCCATCGTCGTGTTCGGGTCGGTGGTCGAGGCCGCATCCGAGTTCACCCTGACGCAGGCGCTGCTCCTCCTCGTCGCCCTGCTCTGGGACGTGGCCATGTCGGGGGAGTCGATCACCAACCGCGGCAGCCGGAACGTGCCTCGCCACACCCGAGTGCTGCTCTACTTCGGCTACACGATGCTCGTCGCCAGCTGGATCCTCTTCGTCGATTCGCTGCACGGCGAGAGTCCCTGGGTGCTCAGCCCCTTCGACAGCGAGCAGCTGCCCCAGCTCGGCATCGAGATCATCGGCCTGCCGCTGCTGGTCACCCTCTTCTTCGGCAACCTCGGCACCGTGTTCCGCGGTGCCCGCCCGGCGGAGGAGGAGCTCGCGCCGGTGCCTTCCACAGCCGCCCCCGACGCCGGAATCGCCGGCCAGGAGCCCAAGTGACACGGTGCCGGACTCCGACCGGCGGAGCTGGAGCTTGCCGAACGGTGTCGCTTTTCTCTAGCATTCGACCGGAGGCATGGCGAACTCTGCGCCGGCGCGGTTGGGGGTGAAGGCGGCGCTCTTCGAACCGGGGGAGCGGCTGGGCTGGATCTTCCGTGACCGCTTTCGGTATTGGCGGGCGTTTGGTGAGGAGGCCCCACACGAGCGGGCGGACGCTCCCTGGCACGAGGCCAGGTTGGAGGGCCTTCGACACGCGCGCCTTCGGGCGCTGCTGATTGGCGCCGCGATCACGGCTGCCTGCTTCCTCCTCTACCTGGTCGCGCTGCTCCTCTACCGGCTGATCGTGGTCAACGGCGGCAGCATCCCCGACAGCTACGGGACCCGCTTCGTGGTCGTCGCCTGGATCGTCACGACGATCCCGCCGCTGGTGGCGATGGTCGGGGTCCCGCTCGCCATCACGCTCCGCATCGAGCGCCTGGTCCGGGCGCGCGGAGCGGCGCAGCACCAGCACCAGGAGCGCCAGCGGGACCACTATCGCCGCGAGCAGCAGCGGGTCGAGAACCTGATCGAGTGGGGGCCCGCCGCGCCGCAGGCGCCGACGCAGCGGATCGACATCTTCGGCGGCAACCTCTTCAGCTGGGAGGCCTTCCTGACCACGTTCGGCGCCTCCATGGTCCGCGAGTCGCCGCCGGTGACCGTCATCGACCTCTCCGAGGAGCTGGTCTCGGACGAGCTCTACCAGCTGGCCCAGGGTGCCGGCTTCGCCGTCGACCGCCAGGTCCTGCCTGGCGAGCTGGAGACCACCGATCTCTTCGCCGGAATGAGCGTCGACCAGGTCGTGGACGCGCTCATCGAGTCCTTCTACGGCGATGCCCAGGACGCCAACCGGGCGGAGCGGACGATGGACCGCAGGATCCTCCACTCACTCTGCCAGGAGCTCGCGCCGAACCTGTCGATGCAGCGCCTGTGCGAAGGGCTGGGCGCGATGATGGGCGAGCCGGGCGCGCCCCAGGCGCTGACGGCGGAGGAGTGGGACCGCGTCGCCACCGGGCTCTTCTCCGGCAGCTACGTCCAGCAGGCCCACGAGCGGCTGCGCCGGCTCGAGGCCTACATCCACCCGCTGGTGGGCCTGGGCTCCCGCGTCGCCGAGCGTTCGGCCGACGCCCGGCTGCGGTGCCTGTCCGTGGTCAACGACGGCCCCAACCCCTTCGGCGACCTGCTCGTCGACCTGATCGTGCAGTGGACCATGCGCCAGATCGCTGGCAGCGGTCCGGAAGCCGCCAACGTGGTCATCGTGGTCGGCGCCGACCACCTGCAACGGCGTCACCTGGAGAAGCTCTCCGACCTTTGCGAGCGCCGGCACGTCCGCCTCGTCTATCTTTTCCGCCATCTCCGCGAGCAGGGCCTACAGCTCCTAGGCGGGGGTGCCGTCGGCTTCATGCGCCTGGGCAACCACGAGGAGGCGGAGCGCGCCGCCAACTTCATCGGCCGGGAGCACAAGTTCGTGGTCAGCTCGCTCTGCCATTCCCTGAACGGTGGAACCACCCACAGCTCCGACAGCAGCAGCGGCGAGAGCGGCGGCGGCGGCGACAACCGCGAAGCGAGGTTCCTGGCCTGGAACCCCATCTCCGGCTACACCAAGTCGCGCTCGCGCAACTGGGGACAGTCCCACCAGTACACGCGGCAGACCGGCTGGGGGCAGCAGACCACCGAGCAGCGCGTCTACGAGCACCGGGTCGAGCCGCGGTCGCTGCAGGACCTGCCCGACTACGCCCTCCTCTTCGTCGAGTCGACCAAGGAGGGCCCTCTGGTCCGCGCCATCGAGTGCAATCCCGACATCCTCAGCCTGCCCCGCGCCACCACCCAGGCCCTCCCCGAAGGAGAGGCCCACAACGAGCTGGTCGAGTTGGAGACCGGCGCCGACGCCAATCCCGCCTCCGTCCGCCCGATTCGCTGAAGTGCGGCTTCTGGCGGCAGTGTCGGCGGTCTTCGTGATCGGGTCCGCCTGCTCCCTCCTTCTCGGGCTGGAGCTGGTCAACGCCCCCACGGTGTACGGCAACTGGCCGGGCGGGGTGACGCGCCGGGAGCTGGCGTCGGCGGTGATGGGCGGGTTCCGCACCTGCGCGGCGCAGTCGACGGCGGCCCCCGCGGGCTGCCCGCAGGCGGTCGACGGACCGGTGAGCGTGAGCTGGAAGCTGGCCGGCGACCCGCTGCAGGGAGCCGGCTACGAGATGATGGGCGCATCCGGAACGGACCGCCAGTTCCAGGTCTGGGGGACCTATGCGATGGTCGCCACCAGCACCACCGGCGGCGGCGGCGCCTACGCCGCCAACGGACCCTACATCGCCTCGGTGCTCTGGACCCAGGGATCGCTGCACCTCAGCGATATCAGGGACGGCGGCTTCCAGGTCCCTCGACCCTCGACCCTGACCGACGGCGCCGCTCGCCAGGCGCTGGCCTCGGCGCTGGGGACGTGCGGCAGGGCGCCGAGCCAGGCCCTGTGCCCGGATGGGACGCCGCAGCGGGGCTCAATCGATCAAGCGTCGATCCGCTGGGACGGGGTCACCGGCGTCCTCCACCTGCAGGGCGCCTTCGCCTCCAGCGCCGGCCGCATCAGCTACGACGCCCTCATCGTCAAGGGGCTGGCCGGTGCGCCGGTCTGCTACTACGTCGGCTACAGCAGCAGCTGACGGTTCAACGACCCAGTGGGAAGGGCACCGGCGCGGTTCCCGCCGGGAGGGCGATGTCCACGGTGGAGCCGTCCTGGTAGCGGCGACGCCACCCGGTGGCGGTGCGGACGTCCTCGGCGGTGAGGCTCTGGCCACCGAGCCGGAAGCGGCACGCCTCGCTCTTCCCGTCGGCGGCCACCGAGCAGGCCCCGATCGCCGTCTGGCCGCGGTAGACGGTGGCGCCTCCGGCGTTGACGACCTGCCCGGTCTGGCTGATCACGATCGCCCCGGCCGAGGAGGCGTAGATCCCGTCCCCCTCCACGGGCAGGCTGACGGTGCCGACGTCGTAGCTGTCGACGCTCATGCGCACGGCGACGGTGGGCTGGCGCATGCCCAGCATGGCGCCGACGACCGCCGCCGCCACCCCCAGCAGCAGCACCGCCGCGCGCAGCCGGCCGCGACCCTCCGCGTACCAGGGGCGTCGGTGGCTGCGAGTCGGGTCCGGCCCGCCTAGCGGGAGCGGGAGCCGCTGGTCGTACACGCCAGGACCATCCCGCTCACGACTCCGGGTCGGGCTCCCTCGGACGCAGGACGACGTCGTCGACTCGGGTCAGGTCGTCCGAGATCCACAGGGTCATGACCCATTCGCCGCGGGGCAGCGGTTTGCGCGCGTTGCCGGGGATGGCGACGCTGCAGCGGTTCTGGAAGCGCATCTCGACCCGAACCGCGTCGCCCTTGTCCAGCCCCTCCTCGGTCAGGCTTGCCGAGTCGCCGAGCTCGGGTGCCAGGCGGAGGTCGGTGGCGAAGAACGGCTGCAGCACCTGGTCCCAGCTGGCCAGCACCATCGGGTTGACGTAGTACTGAAGGCGCTGGCGCGGGTCGGGGATGGCCTTGAGATGGGTGAGGCTGTACTTCTGGACGTTGGCGGGGACCGGCTGCCGCGCCTCCGCCAGCCAGCAGCAGAGGTCGTAGAGGACGCAGAAGCAGATCCCGCCCAGCACCTCGAGCAGCTTGCCCAGCTCGGCCGGTGCCGGAGCCTTGCGCTTCGACCTTCTGCGCGACGGAGCCGGGGGGGCTCCGGGCGGCGCCCCGGGCACGGCCGGCGGCTGTGCCTTGGCATCCGCCCCGGCGGCCCGCCTCTCGCGCATCTTCTGGATGCGCTCCAGGATTTTGGGCAGGATCATCTCGGTGGCACTCCGGGAAGTCCGGGGAGGGCGGGGACGCCCGGCACCGCCGCCTGTCCGCCCGAGCCGGCCCTGGCCACGATCTCGGCCAGGCGCACGTAGGCCTGTCGAAGCGGCGGGCTGATCTCGGTGATGGCGCGGTGCCGGATCAGGGCCAGCGTGGCCCGGTCGTCGTCCGGCACGTTGGCGATGGCGAAGGTCCGCACCCGGACCTCCTCGAGCAGGGCCCGGATCTCGGGCGCGTTGCGCACCTCACGCATCCGCGGGACGATGTAGGGGACCACGACCGGCTTCATCCTCAGGCTCTCGGCGGCGAGGTACTCGAGGACCCCGGTCAGCGCCGCCGGGTCGGCGGTGCTGGGGAGGAGGACGACGTCGGCCTCGGCGATCCAGGCGGCCGCGATCGCCGCCTCCGCCGAGGTGAACGAGGGAAGCCGGTTGGGCAGGTCGACGACGACCGCGGCGTGGCGATTGCGGAGGTAGTGGGCGACCCGCTGGATCTGGGCCGGCGCGTAGCCGTCGCCCGCGTCGCGGGTCTCAGGATAGACGGCCAGCGCAGGGGTCCGCGCATAGGCGGGCGCCGGCGGCTCGTGGCCGCTCATCAGGCTGGTCACGACCTGGCGCATGGTCGTCGCCGTCCCCTGGATCTCGAGGCGTCCCCACGCGTCCGGGTTGCCTATGTTGGCGTCGACCAGACACGCGGTAGCCCCGATGCTGTCGACCGCCTCACCGAAGATGGCGGCGATCGCGGCCGCGCTCGCGGTCTTGCCCACGCCCCCCTTGCGGGAGACCACGGCCACGGTGAGCGGCGGCCTCCGGCCGACCAGAGCGTGGCCCAGATCGCCACTCACCGGTGCGCGTCCGCCGGTGGGCAACCGGTCGAACAGGCTCTTGAGGCTGAAGCTCGACCGCGCCTCTCCCTGCATCTGCTGCCTGGTCACGGGCGGCGGCCCACTCGGATAGCTGGGCGGCGGTGATTCCGGAGCCGGACCGCCCGGCCATCCCGGCGGCGGCGGCGGCACCACCGGAGAGTCGGTTTGACCCTCTGGGCGAGGCCAGCTGAACCCCGCCCCCGGTGGCGGGGAAGCGCCGGCGAAAGGCGGTGGCCCCTGGGGTCCGGGTGGTGGACCGGAGGCCGGGTTCGCCCACGGCGGATTCTGGCCCTGCTGTGGCGGCTGGCCGTACGGCGCCGGCGGAGGGTTTGCCCACGGCGGGTTCTGGCCCGCCTGTGCCGGCTGCCCCTGTGGCGCGGGCGGCTGACCCGAGGGCGGCGACGCCCACGGCGGGTTCTGACCCGGCTGAGGCGGCTGACCCTGCGGCGCCGGCGGCTGACCCGCGGGCGACGCCCATGGCGGATTCTGACCAGAGGGCGGCGACGCCCACGGCGGGCTCTGGCCGGCCTGCGGTGGCTGCCCCTGCGGCGTCGGCGGCGGCAGAGCCCACGGCGAGCTCTGACCCGCCTGCGGCGGCTGCCCCTGCGGTGCGGGCGGCTGACCCGGGGGTGGCGTCGGCCGCAGGGCCTGCTCGTCCGATCGCGGCGCCTGCTCCTGCGCGGCGTACGGTGCCGGTGGCTCCATCCCGGGCGGGCGCTGCTGCCCAGGCTCTGCGGCCCACGGCGGCGGTCCACCGGCGGGCGGCTGCGTCTGCTCCATCGGCGGGGCCGGGCCGCGCGGCGGCGCGGGAGGCACACCCGGTGGGGGCTCTGGCATGTTCGCGGAGGGCGGCGGGACGGGAGGCCTCGCCCCAGGCGGGGGCGCGGGTAGGCCTGGTGCCGAGTTCCAGGGTGCGGGTGACCCCGGCATCGGAGGCGGTCCGTCCGCATCGAAACGATCCGGCCGCATGAGCATCGGCGCTCCCGGCAGCGAGAGCGGCGGCGGCGCGTCGCTCCCAAACACCGCCGGCACCGTGGCGAGGAGCATGAACGGGTTCTCGGCCAGCTCCTCGTCGATGGGTGGCAGGTCGGGGTCCGTGCGGGCCGGACCATGCGCTCGAGGCTCCGGCTCCGGTGGTGCCGGCGGACGCAGCGGCGGCGGCGTGCTGCCGGGCGGGAGGTGGGCCTCGTCGAGCGGCTGGGCCTGCGGCAGGTTCTGCGGCGCGCCGCCAGGGGCTACCGCGTAGGGCCCTCGTGCCGCGTCGGTGGCGTAGGGCGTCGGATCCTGGGGACTCGAGGGGGGAGGGAAGGCGCGGAGCGTCTCCTCGACCAGGGTTCTCGGATCCGACGTCATCACTCCGCGCACGTTGTCCAGGTCGACGTACTCGTCCATCTGGCCGGGATCGGACAGCGACACCACGAAGTCGGCGTCGCCCGCGCTCGACAGCCACGGGGCCAGATCCGATTCGTGCCCGATCAGCACCACCGGCCGGCGTCCGCCGACATGCGTCGTCCACCAGTGGTCGAGGGACGTCGCCGTCTCGCCTTCGGACGTGAAGAAGGTGAGGCCGGCGACCGGGGCCTGCATGACCAGGTCCTGGTTGGAGCCGAGCGATCGGCGCAGGAGCTCCGCCGCGACGGTGCCGTGAGGCCCGCGAAGGAGGATGACGTAGGGCCGGGCGGAGAGATCAGTGGCCACTGGATTGCAGCGCCTCCAGCGCTTGTCGAGCCTGAGAGATCGAGCCCCCCGTCATCGGGACCTGGAAGGTCGCGTTGTGAGCCGCACCAGCCAACAGGACGAGGATACCGACGACCAGGACCGATCCCTCCCAGAAACGCCAGGCCGATCGTCCCGGTCGGTGGTACAGCTCGCGCATGGAGAGCACGACGGTGGCGATGGCGGCCAGCGCGATCACGACCCAGACCAGGAGGCCGGCGGCGGCGATCGAGGCGGCCTGCGTCGGATAGCTGACGAAGAAGGCCGCGGCCTGACCCAGATGGGGAGGCCCCAGGGCGATCACGGCGGCCACCAGTTCGAGGGCGACCGTCAGCAGGGGTACGAGCAGCCGGCGCATCATCGCGTGAACAAGCTTGCCATCGAGGCGACCAGGGGCGCGCCGATCAGGAGCAGGAGGGGCAGGATCATGAGGCCCATCGGGATCACGATCAGGGTCTTGGTCTGCGCCGACTGGACCCTGGCCTCGCCGAGGAGGTCGCCGTAGACGCCGCGGGCCAGCTGCGTGTACACGTCGCGGCTGGAGAGTCCCCGCTCGCTGACCCGGCGGACGCCGCCCGCCAGCGAGTGGAACATGGGCACGTCGTACAGGTCGGCGAGGCGGTCGTAGATGCCGGGGGTCCCCTCCTCGGAGACCGCGGTCGGCCGCGCGCCGGCCTGTGGTGGCCGTGCCTCGGGGCGGCTCAGCACCCGCGTCAGCTCGCCGTCCCGCTGGCAGCGGCTGAAGATGAGCAGCGCCTCCGAGGCGGGCAGGCGCTGGTGGAAGGTCATGGCGGCGAGGTGGACCAGGGTGTCGGAGAGGGCCCGGTTGAGGATCCGCTGCCGTCGCAGCGCCCGGTTGCGCAGCCGCACGTAGGCGTAGAGCGCGACCAGCGCGCCGACCAGCAGCGCCAACACCGGCGGGTAGCTGAGCGATCCCTTGGTGATCAGGCCGACCTGGTCGAAGAGGAGGACGGCGACGATGGCCAGACCGGCCATGAAGGCCGTGCGCAGGAGCCACGCTGAGGCGGTCTCCCGGTAGGCGGCGACGAAGAGCATCCGGCCGATGTCGGTCTCCGCCTGGAGCCGCTGCAGCAACGGCAGCCGCCGGCTGATCCGGTCTCCCATCGAACGGTTGACGGAGAGGCCCCGCATCCGGGCCAGCCGCCGCCAGGCGTGGACGGCGGGAGGCGTGTAGGCGCCCAGGTACCAGAGGCCGAGGACCCAGGCGATCCCGACGACGAGGGCGACGATGACGGGCGCCAGGTTAGGCAAGGAGCACCTCCATCTCCCGTCGCACGGCGTCGACGTCCCACTCGGTCCAGCGCACCGGGCGGGCCACCTGACCGATCACCCAGACCAGACCGAGATAGATGACGATCACGACCAGCAGCACCAGCTGACCGGCGACGCCGGCGTAGAAGTGCCGCATCGTGCTGACCCGCATGAGGGCGAAGAAGAGCACGGCCATGACGACTCCGATGGCCATCGATGCGGTGCGCTGCTGGGCGAGGGTGGCGTGGTTTTCCTCCTGGATCTCGACGGCGACGTTGAGAACGGGTGTGAGCACCTGCTCAGATACCTGAACGAACGCGGCCGGGTCGTGGGTCCGTGCGACCAGCGCGCCGATGCAGAAGACATCGGCCAGCGACGAGCGGGCGCGGGTCGAGACCTCGGCCAGACACTCGGGCACCGCCCGGTCGCTGCGCAGCGGGGCGAGCACCGAGGCGAGCTCCGGCGCGGGGTTGCGGGCGGCCTCACGGAGGGCACGGTCGAGGGTCAGGTTGGACTGCTGCATCAGGCTCGCGATCTCCCGGACCAGCGCCGTGACCGCGCGCTCCATGGAGAGCCGGCGCTTGGCCGCCCTCCCCTCCAGCAGCCAGGGCACGGCGACCCAGCCGAGCAGCCCGCCGAGGATGATCACCGTCCAGACCGAGGTCAGCGCACCCAGGGCCAGGCCGACGACGGTGATCGCGATCCGGATCACGAGCCAGGTGCGCAGGCTCATGCCCAGGGTCGCGGCGAGGTCCCGCTGCATGGCGACGAAGCGACGCAGCTGCGCGCCACCCTGGCCTCGGCGGTAGGAGGGGTCGTAGAGGAGCGTCGCCGCGACCAGGGCGCCCAGGGCGAGCAGGACCAGGATCTCGGCGTAGAAGACCAGCGGCGGGACGTTCACACCGGCGGGACCTCCATCCCGGTCAGCTGCGAATGCAGCCGCACGCGGAGCTTGGGAGGCAGGTCGGCGACCATCGTCGTCGTCCGCCGGATGTTCCCCTCCGGGGCCAGGCCATAGACCTCGATGGCGTGGTTGACTGCCTCGCCGAGGGCGACGACTCCACTGATCCGCCGCGTCCCCTGGGGCCCGTGGCTGAGATGGACGACCACGTCGATGGCCTGGTGGACGGCGCGCTTGGCGAGCTCGTAGCTGTTGTTGTTGCTGCTGAAGCGGGGCGACTCCATGATGTAGTTGGCCGCCCGCTCGACCGCCATGAAGGCGTTGTCGGCGTGGATCGTGACCATCGACCCGTCGTGCCCGGTGCTCATGGCGGTGCAGACGTCGGCCATCTCCGCGCCTCGCGACTCGCCGAGCAGGATCCGGTCGGGCCGGAAGCGGAGGGCGGCGCGGACCAGGTCGCGCATCGTGATCCCCGCCTCCTGGCGGAGCACTCCCTGGACCGTGCAGAGGCTGATGCTCAGCGGCACCCAGGGCCGCGTCTGGCGGCGTCCGGTCCGCGCGTCGACGGCGCCGTCCCCGCGATCCGCCTCCAGATGCAACTCGGCGCTGTCCTCGATGACGACGACGGTCTCCTCACCGGGGATCATCCCCGCCAGCACCCGCATCAGCGTGGTCTTGCCGGTGGCGGTGCCGCCGGCGATGAGGATGTTGGCGCGTCCGTCGACGCAGGCGGTCAGGAAGCGGGCCACGCCCGGCGTGATCGTCCCCGACCGGACGTAGTCGTCGAGTGTCCGCAGCGTGATGGCGGCGGGCGTCCTGACCGTGGCCTGGATCGAGGAGACGCCGGAGATGGCGGGCTTGATGGCGACGATCAGGCGCATGATCCCGCCCACCGTCGCCTCCGCGATCGGGTTGCCGTCGTTCAGCTGGTTGGAGCCGACCAGCCCGACCAGCCCCAGCACCCGGTCGCGGAAGAAGGTGATGATGTCCTCGTCGCCGCGGAACGGGTTGCCGTGCTGGCTGAGGACCGTCTTCTGTCCCCCGGCGTTGATCACCCACTGGTCGTGGCGGAAGCAGTGGATCTCCTCCAGGCCGGGAACCAGGTAGATCAGCCGGGAGAGCGGCCAGAGCCGGGAGGCGCGGACGCGGGTGGCGTAGATGACCGCGCGGCGGTAGTTCTCCTCGTCGCGCAGGCGCTGCTGGGTGGTGGGGTGGACGCCGTACTGGCTGGGCGACTCGATCACCCGGTGGACCAGCCCGGTGACCGTCTCCAGCAGTGC
>DATAXV010000079.1:0-5911 GCA_036272915.1 Candidatus Dormiibacterota bacterium | reverse complement strand
CCCGGCAGGAGAAGAGCCGGGTGCCGCTGCGCCTGGAGGCGCTCGACCTGCGTGAGCCGGTGGCCGCGGCGGCGGCCGAGATGCGCCCCCTGGCCGAGGCCGGGCACGCGCTGCATCTCCACCTGCCGCCGCAGCCGGTCTGCGTGCCGGGCGACCGCGCCCGGCTGACCGAGGTCGTCACCTCGCTTCTCGACAACGCGGTCAAGTACTCCCCACACGGCGGTCGCATCGACTGCCGGCTTCGCATGGAGGGGGAGCGCGCCCTGATCACCGTGCAGGATCAGGGTCTGGGCATCGCCGCCGAGCACCGGTCGCGGATCTTCACCCGTTTCGGCCGGATCGTCACGGCGGAGAACAGCCACATCCAAGGGACGGGGCTCGGGCTCTACGTGGCCCGGGAGCTCACCCGCCTCCATCGGGGCGAGATCACGGTTGAGTCGGAGTCGGGACAAGGCTCGATTTTCACCGTCACACTCCCAAGCGCCGACGCCGTGTCCCGTCGCCCCCCGTGCTGAGGATCCTAGAACCGCCGGGACAGATCCGGTCCCGCTCCGGGTCCTTCTACATCTACACTTCTGCCAGCGAGCTGGGGTGGGTTCGCTCTATTAAGGACGCCCGTGAGATTGCTATGCAAGGACCGATGAACGAGACCTGGAGGGAGCTCTAATGAGCACGGTGGAGAACGCAAGCGGCGACGCACGCGTCAGGACCAGGGCCCGACGGCAGCTGTCCAGCGACGGCTATTGGTGGTGGAACGGGCGGCGCTGGGTCGCCGCCATCACCGAGGACGGTCTGTGGCGCTGGGACGGCTCCCGCTGGTCGGCAACGGTCTCCCTCGAGGGCAAGCGGCCCGAGGACCTGGCCACCACGCTGAGCATGCTCGCCGAGCAGTGCTACGCCGAGGCCGGAGCGGTCCTCGCCGACCGAGCCGAGGAGTGGCAGCCGGAGCCCGACATGGAGCGGCTGGCCGGTGAGACGCGCGATGTCGCCGAGCGACTTCGCCGCCTGGACGATAACCTGCAGAGCTACGACGCCTCCGGCAACCGCGGTGGCCTGCTCGGCCGGCGCGCGGCGCCGCTGGACGATCGCCGCCATGTCGAGGACGAGAAGGACTCGCTGACCCGGCAGCACCGGCAACTCGCGGTCCGGCTCGGCCGGGCAGCTCCGCAGCCGAGCATCAAGGACGCCGACGACCGCCTGGTCGCGGCCCGGCTGCTCGAGGAGCGCGCGGCCACGCTGACCGCCGCCCTGGCCCAGGTCGACGAGGCCGAGCGGATGCGGGCCGACGCCGCGGTCGCCGCACAGAAGCAGTTGCAGGGTGCCGAGAACGCGCGCCTGCAGGCGCTCGACCGCGCCCGCAAGGCGGTCCAGCGGGCCGAGGCGGCCCACGCGCAGGCCGTGGCCGACGCCCGGCAGCGCATGCGCGCCGTCCTGACGCCTGGTGCCGGCGAGCTGAAGGGCGGGGTCGGACCCCTGCGCCTCCACGCGACCATCCTGGAGACGCCGGGTGGTCGTCTGCCGGCGGCGGGCGCGACCGCCTTCCTGGACTCGGCTCCCGCGCTCTGGAAGGCGCAGCGCAACATGCTGCACGACCTGCTGCTGCTCGAGTCGACCGAGGCCGAGGCCTTCCGAGGCGCCCTGGCCGACCGCTCGGGCGACCGCTTCCTCCTGATCGGTGGCCGCACGGGCACGGTGCTCTGGCCCTGCCCGTCGGGATCCGAGGAGGCGGCCCGCCGCTTCGTGACGCTGCTCCGCGAGCACGGTAAGGAGGCCGAGGCGGCCACCTCCGAGCGCGACCGTGACGCGGCCAAGGCGGAGTCCGACCTCGACCGCGTGATCGCCGACCGCTCGTCGATCAAGGACGCCGAGGCGGAGCTGGCCAGGGTCGAGGCCGACCCCGACCTGCTCGGCGCCATCGGCGAGGCCAAGCACCAGCTGGAGCGGGCGAGGGCCGACACGCCCGAGCTCAACGACGCCCGGCGCAAGGTGCTGGAGCTGGCCCGCAGGGTGGCCGCTCCGCCGGAGCCGATGCGCACCGAGGGCTGATCGAGCAGCCTTCAGGGGGGATGGCGCCGGGCCCTCGGGTTTCGCCCGGCACCGTCCCCCTTTTCTTTTGCCCGCAAGCCGCATGCCCAACCGCAACGACGCCCGGCGCGAGGTGCCGGACCTGGTCCGCAGGGTGACCGCTCCGCCGGAGCCGATGCGCGCCGAGGGCTGACTGAGCAGCCATCGGGGGGGTGGCGCCAGAGCCCTCAGGGTTCGCCCGGCACCGTCCCCCTTTTCCCTTTCCCCGGGTACGTGCCGGCCGGCACGATAGAGGGATGCGAGACCGGCGCGGCCGGCGCTCGGAGGGGGTCGGCGGCGGTCTGAGCCGGGGCCGCGCGAGGGACCGGCGACAGGGCCTCAGATCCTGCGCTGGAACCCCTTGAAGAACTCCAGCCACCAGGGCACGGTCGCCGAGGCCACCATCGCCGCGGCGACGGCCAGCGGCATCGCCCGACCGGACTGGAGGATCTCCCTGACCGGCGTCACGGCGGCGCCGACCACGGCGAGGACGACGGCGGCCGCCAGCCAGAGGAGCATCGCCCGGTTGTCGAGCATCCGGGCGATCGGCAGGTCGCGGCGCTCCCGGGCCAGCACCGCCCCGAGGGTGGCGTGGCCGACGAGCCAGGAGACCAGGGTCAGGGTGCGGGCGGCGGCCACACCGTAGAGGTGGAGGCCGAAGTAGAAGGTCAGCCCGCAGAGGACGCCCAGCGTGATGCCGCCGGCGACCACCCAGAAGACCGTCGCCCCGGCGACCACACGGTGGCCGCGGCGGCGCGGGCGCCGGCGCATCTCGTCCGCTTCGGAGGGCTGATGGGTGAAGGCGACGGCGGCGCCGACGTCACCGACCAGCTCCATGGCGATGATCTGCAGAGGCGTGAAGGGAAGCGGCAGGCCGAGCGCGACCATGGCCAGGCAGACGCCGACCAGCGCCAGCTTGACGGCGAGGTAGTAGCGGACCGCCTTGCCGACGTTCTGATAGAGCCGCCGGCCCTCGGCGATGGCGCGGGCGAGCACGCTGAAGTCGTCGTTCTCAAGGATCAGATCGGACACGTCGCGCGCAGCATCGCTGCCGCTCTTGCCCATGGCCACGCCCAGCGCCGCCGCCTCCAGGGCGGGGGCGTCGTTGACGCCGTCGCCGGTCACCGCCACGACCTCGCCGGCGGCGGCGGCGGCGTGGACGATGCGGAGCTTGTCCTCGGGCCGGGCGCGGGCGAAGATGGCGCCCTCGGAGGCGCGCTCGGCGAGCTCCTGATCGGACCAGTGGCGGGTCTGGATGGAGATGAAGACCGGACCGCTGAGGCCGGCCGGGCGCGCCACCGCCTGGGCGGTCGCGGGCTGGTCGCCGGTGATCATGGTCACGCCGACGCCGCCCCGGAAGAGCTCGTGCATGGCGCCGGGCACCTCCGGCCGGAGGGGGTCGGTGAAGGCGATCAGGCCCTCGAAGACGAGATCCCGCTCGAGCCAGGCGGCGCCGCCCTTGATCGGGCTGTCGATGATGCGAGAGGCGACCGCGAGGACGCGGGTGCCCTCGTCGGCGAGATCCCTCGCGCGGTTGAGGACGCCGGCCCGGATCGGCTCCTTCATCGCCTGGAGCTGGTTGCCCTGGCGCCAGAAACGGCAGCGGACCAGGATCGCCTCGGGCGCGCCCTTGGCGGCGAGGATGAGGCTGCCGTCGATGTCGGCGAGGGCCGAGCCGATGCGCCGGCTCTCGTCGAAGGCGAAGCGGGCGTTGGGAAGCGGCCAGTCGCCGGGCGCGGAGGCCCAGACCGCGGCGTCGATCGGGTCGCCGCCCCTGGGGTTGTCGTCGGCGGGCGGCTCGCTGGCCAGGCGGGCCAGGCGCAGGACCTGCTCCGGCCCCTCACCGACCGTCCGCCTGATCACCTCCTCCGAGGTCTGGACGCGGTCGAGCTCGGCCCGGTTCTGGGTCAGGGTTCCGGTCTTGTCGGTGCAGACCAGGGTGATCTCACCCAGCATCTCGGCGGCGCCGAGGCTGCGCACCACCACCCCCCACCGGGAGAGGCGCAGCGAGCCGAGGCCGAGGACGATCAGGGCCAGGAGCGGGAGCTCTGCCGGCATCGAGGCGAAGGCCAGCGTGAGGCCGCCGAGCAGCATCGCCTCTCCCGGCTGCCCGCGCAGGAATCCGATGACCCCGACCAGGATGCTGGCGGTGATGAAGCCGGCGACCAGCGGCGGCACCAGGCGTCGAAGCTCGTCGCCGACCGGGGTCGAGCCGGGACCGGTCTCCCCGACCAACCCGGCGATCCGGCCCAGGGCCGATTCGGCACCGGTCGCGGTGACCACTCCGGTGGCCCTGCCCCGCAGCACGCGGGCGCCGGCCCTGACGTCGCCGCCGGCGACGTGGCCGACCGGCTGCGACTCGCCGGAGATCGAGGATTCGTCGAGCAGCAGCCGCTCCGCCTCGAGGAGGCGCAGGTCGGCGGGCACCCGGGAGCCGGGCACGAGGACCACCATGTCGTCGCTGACCAGGTCCTCGATCGGGATCTCGCGGAGCTCGCCGTCGCGCCAGACCTGAGCCTTGGTCGCGGCGAGCCGGGCCAGGGTTCCGACCGCGTTCCTGGCCCGCAGCCGGATCCCGATCTCGACGGCAAGGGTGAGGACGAGGACGACCATCACCACGGCCGCCTCCCACCACCCGCCGATGACGGCGTAGACGGCGGCGATGAGCAGCAGGACGACGCCGAGGGGCCGAAGCAGCAGGGCACCGGCCCCGCGCAGGGGGAGCGGTCGCGGGCGAGGTCGCTCGCGATTCCCGCGCCCGGCCCGCCGGGCTTCGACCTCGGCCGCGGTCAGTCCACGGACCTGGGTGACCATGGCCCGTTCAGCGTACTGGCACCGACGATCATTCTGCTATCCCCGCAACGGCCGTCCGCCCACCTCAGGCGGGTAGATGGATGGCGAACGTGGACCCTGCACCGGGGATACTGTCCAGCGTCACCCGCCCGCCGTGCAGTTCGACGATCTGGCGGACGATGTAGAGACCCAGGCCGAGACCGGGCAGGTCGTCGCGCAGGGTGCCCGAGCGGAAGTGCTTCTCAAAGACCCGCTCGCCCTCGGAGGGATCGATCCCGGGGCCCTGGTCGGCGACGGCGATCGCCACCTCATCCTGCCGCTGCCTCGTCTCCACCCGGACGATGCTCTCGCTGGGCGCGTACTTGACGGCGTTGGTCAGAAGGTTGAGGACGGCGATGCGCAGCTTCTCGGCGTCGGCCATGATCTGCAGGTCCTGCTGCGGAGGCAGGTGCTGGATGTAGACCTGCTTCATCCGCGCCTCCGGCTCGACCGTCCGCACCGCGTCCTGGAGCAGGACGCCGATGCGGCAGGGGCCGGGAGTCAGGACCTCTGCCCTGTCCTCGAGGCGGGCGATCTCGGCCAGGCCGTCGAGCAGCCCGGCCATCTCGCTGGAGCTGGAGGCGATCTGCTGCAGCGGGTGCATCATCATCTCCGGAAGGTCGCCGTAGGTCCCCTCCTGGAGGAGGGCCAGGTGACCCCTGGCCAGACCCAACGGCCGGCGCAGCTCATGGGTGGTGAGGCGGATGAAGCCGGTCTTGACCTCGAGCAGCTCGCGCAGCTCCTCGACGTGGGCCTCGGCCATGGTCCTTGCCACCACCATGCTCATCTCACCGACGACGTGCATCAGGTGGCCGACCAGCGACGAGGCGTCCTCCTCGAGAAGGAGGTGCGGCGTGACGGCACCGGCGACCCGGGTCAGCCAGCGGACTCCTGCCATCGGCTCGAAGGAGCAGTAATACGAGCCCCAACGTCCGTACTGGAAGGCTTGGACCAGGAGATGGAGGACGCGCTCGAACTGGGCGCCACCACCCTCCGATCCCTCTGCCTCCCCAGG
>DATAXV010000078.1:0-2294 GCA_036272915.1 Candidatus Dormiibacterota bacterium | reverse complement strand
TGTTCGGCGCCGGCACGCTCCAGCTGGGCCCCGTCGGTGTCGTGCAGAGCCACCAGGTACTTGCCGCTGAGCACCGTCTGGAGGGAGATCTGAGTCCCCATGGTGCCCGCGCCGATCACGGCCACCCTCGTCAACTGTCCTGTCTCCACGGTCCGATACTACTGATGGTCAGGGCGACCTGACCAGTGCTGGTACGTTCGTGCCAGCGGGGGTGGGACAGCGCGATCCACGACTCGGGCCCCTGCCCAGGCGACGCCGGGCCGGGGCGATCAACAAGGGAGTTGCGTCGACGGTGAATGGAATCACGGTCTTCTCGGGAAGCGCTCACCCGGCTCTGGCCGCCGAGATCTGTGGCCACCTCGGTGTCCCGCTACACCCGGTCCGCGTCCAGCGGTTCGCCAACGACTGCCTCGAGGTACAGCTGCAGGAGAACTGTCGCGAGCGGGACGTCTTCCTCATCCAGCCCCTGGTGCCGCCGGTGCAGGAGCACCTGGTCGAGCTGCTCCTCATGCTCGACGCGGCCAGGGGAGCGTCGGCCCGAAGGACGACGGCGGTCATGCCCCACTACGCGTACGCGCGATCGGACAAGAAGGAGGAACCGCGGATCTCGATCGGCGGGCGGCTCGTCGCCGACCTGCTCGTCACCGCCGGGGCCGGCCGCGTGCTGACCATGGCCCTGCACTCGATGCAGGTGCACGGCTTCTTCAGCGTTCCCGTCGACCACCTGCACGCGCTCGCCGCGCTCGCCGGCCACTTCCGCCAGCTCGACCTCTCACGGACCACCGTCGTCTCCCCCGACCTCGGCAACGCCAAGCCGGCGTCGGCCTTCGCTCGCATCCTCGGCGTGCCCCTCGCCACCGGCGCCAAGCAGCGCATCTCCGACGAGAAGGTCGAGATCTCGGCCCTGATCGGTGACGTGGAGGGCCGCGACGTGATCGTGCTGGACGACGAGATCGCCCGCGGCACCACCGTCGTCGAGATCCTGCAGATGCTGCGCGATCGCGGCGTCCGCACGATCCGCATCGCCTGCACCCACGGCCTCTTCGCCGACGGCGCCCTGCAGCGGCTGGCCGGCCAGGAGGGTGTCGAGGAGATCGTCTGCACCAACACCGTGCCCGTGCCCGGGCAGTACGAGGAGCCGAAGCTGACCGTCCTCTCCGTGGCGCCGCTGATGGCGGAGGCGATCCGGCGCATCCACAACGGCGAATCGGTCAGCACCCTGTTCCCGCTGGAGCCGTCGACCGGCCTTCGACTCAAACCAGGGGACAGTTAAGAGATGGTCCAGTAGGCGCGGTCCCAGAGGATCAGGGGATCCCCGGGGCCGACGCCGGCGGCGAGGACGCGGCCCAGAACCAGCTCGTGGTCCCCGGCCGGGAACACGTCCTCGAGCGCGCAGTCGAACCACCCGATCGATCCCTGGATCACGGGCAGTCCGCTGGGCGCTGAGAAGTGCGGCACCTCGCGCCAGGAGGGATCGACCATGGGGGCGCGGCCGGCAAGCCGGTCGGAGAGGAACTCCTGCTGGCGGGAGAGGAGGCTGACCGTGAAGGCGCGCGCCCCGACGACGGCGTCGCGGGTGGTGGTGAGGCTCTCCAGGCCGACCACGATCAGCGGGGGGTCGGCGGAGGCCGAGGCCAGGCTGGTCGCGGTCATCGCCCGGTACCCGGCGTCGTCACGGGCGCAGATCACGGCGACGCCTGCGGCTCGCCGGGCCAGCGCGTCGCGAAGCTCCTCTTCCACGGGCGAAACGTACCAAGCGGCGAGGCCGTCAGGAGCGCGCGTCCAGCTCCTTCACCAGCCGCTTCGGCGCCACCAGCCGGAAGCTCCCCTCGATCAGCCGGCAGAGAGCGTCCCTGGGCGGCGGCTCGGCGCCGAAGCGCAGCATCACCCAGCCCGAGCGGCCCAGGCCGTAGCCGGCGGGTTCGGCGCCGGGGAAGGCGAGCACCTCCTCGTGGGATTCGGAGAGCTTGACGCAGATTCCGGAGGAGGCGCCGTCAGGCCCGAGGAAGACGAAGATCCTCTTCCCCACCTTGACCACGCGATCGTCCTCCCAGGGCGTGTCCTCGTGGGCGTCGGGCAGGGTGAGCGCGTGCCGCCGCAACTCGTCGCGGAGATCGCTCGCCCCGGTCATGCTCGGGATCGTAACCTGACCCGGTCGGCCTGGCGCGGATGTTCGGCGCCACCGGCTCGAGCATGCCCGGGGGCGCGGGACGCCTGCTGCCGGCCTCGGCAACCGGCATCGTGCCCTTACAATCTCTGGGGAAGCGGCGACGTAGCCAAGTGGTAAGGCAGGG
>DATAXV010000077.1:0-38590 GCA_036272915.1 Candidatus Dormiibacterota bacterium | reverse complement strand
CAAGTACTCGCTGACACCCGCGCGGGGGACGCTGCGCCGCTTGGAGTCGCCGAGCAGGCGCCGGAGCTGGTCGGACTGTTCCACGGTGATGATCGCGTCCCACGTCGCATCGGAGACGATCCGAGCCAGGGAGAGCCGATGCCCATTCTGATCGAGGCCATGGTCGCGACGGCCGGAGATGCGCCCCGATTTCAAGAGATACGAGATTCCGTGGACGTTCCATGGCCCCCCTCGAATGGTCTTCGCCTCGCGGCGGTTGAGATCGCCACAGATCGAGGCCAAGGACTCACCGGAGAGGACGCGGCGGGCAAGCTCCCGTACGATGACTGCCTCCTCCTCAACGACCACCACCCGTCGGGGGTCGCCCTCCGGAGCCGCGCGGTAGCCGAAGCTTCTGACCTTGCCCCCGAGCATTCCTTTTTCGGCCAGTTCCTGATGCTTCCGACGCACGCGCTGCTTGATCTTTCGCAATTCCTCTCTGGCGAAGGTACCTTTCAACTCCAGTTCGAAGAGGCCGCGACCGGTGCCGAAGTCGGCGTCTCCACCCATCCATCCAACCCGAGCCTGCCTCTGCGCGCAGGCTTCATAGAAGGAGACGAACTCCTGTAGTCCACGCTGCAGGCGATCCACATCCCAGGCCAAAACCGCATCTAGCTGGCCCTCGCGAATGGCCTTGACCATGGCCTCGTAGTTAGGCCGGAAGACCTTCCCCGAGCCGCTGAGGTCGTTGTCCTCATAAACCCGGGCGACCTCCCAACCACGTCGCTCGGCTTCCCGACGGAGATCCGCCTCCTGCCGCTCGACGCCTCCCCGCTCCTGGTCCTCAGCCCTGCTGATCCGCGTGTAGAGGCCGGTTCGTACCATAGTCAGCCAAGGTACCAAAGGCCCTCTCCATCCTCCGGACGTACTGCGGCTCGGTCTCCATCTGATGCTTGGCCAGCCCGGCCCTGACGATGCCGGGGGCGATCACGTTGACGCGGATCCCGTGCGGCGCGAGCTCCAGCGCCGCCGATCGGGCGAGCATCTGGACGCCGGCCTTGGTCGCCGAGTAGGCGGCGATCTCCGGCCACGGCCTCTCACCCACCCAGGAGCCGGTGAACAGGATCAGGCCGGGGCGGCGGTCCGCGACCATCCGGCGCGCCGCTGCCTGGGCGAGATGGAAGTACCCGGTCAGGTTGATCGCCAGGTGCTCGGTCCACTGGTCCTCGGTGATGTCGAGGAACGGCGCCGAGTCGACGATGCCGGCGTTCCCGATGGCGACGTCAAGGCGATCCACGGACGCCACCGCACGATCGACCGCCTCGCGATCGGTGACGTCGGCGCGCACGTAGTCGAGCGACTCCGACGGGGTGAGCTCGGCCAGCCTGGTGGCGGCCTCCTCCTCGCCGAGGCGATCGACGACGGTGACCTGAGCCCCCGAGGCGAGCAACTCGCCGGCCATGGCCCTGCCGATGTCGCCCGCTCCGCCCGTGATCATCACCCGCTTCCCGCTGAGGTCCGACGAACCGGCAAGGTGAGGCATCCCCCCATTCTCGATCGCACCGCGTCGCGCGCGCTGCAGCCGACCGTCGCGGCAGCCCCTGACCGTTGGCGGGTGCCGGCCTCGCCCATGCGCCGTTCCTGGACGTGCCGCGGACGCGCGGGTGGCGCGTCCGCGGCACTCCGCCGATCGGGCTCCGGGTGGCGGCGGCGGGGCCGAGACTTGATCCAGCGGTACCGGACGATCGGCGCCAGTTAGCCCAGCGACGCCACCAGCGCATCCTCGGCGCTGGCCTGCGAATACGAGGTGAGGTCCGCGACGGGACCGGTCCACAGCAGACCCAGTTGATTGCTGCTGTTGGTGTCGTTCGCCTCGATGGAGCTGGCCTGAGCCTGCAGGAACGACGTGAACTGGGAGGTCCCCGCCGTGGTCGCCATCTTCTCGAGGTCGCGGACGAAGATGCCCTTGAAGGACTGCTGATCCTGATCGCAGCTCGACGGCTCGCAGGATTCGACGAGCACGCCTCCGCTGGTCAGGTGGCTGATCGCGGCGTTGGCGATGGACTCCGCCTCGGTCAGGAGTGAGGAGTTCCCGGTCGCCGTGTAGAGCTCGGCGAGACCGGCCAGGATCACGCCCTGGTTGTAGGTCCACGTCGTCTCGCCGTTGTTCGCGCAGCTCGCGGTCAGACCGTCGTTGACCAGCTCGCTGCCGTTGATCATCCCGCTGCCCTCGAACCAGCTCCACTCGGAGTTGGCCCAGCTCAGGTAGGTGGTGTCATCGGGAATCCGGTTGTGCAGCCCGGCCGTGAGCTCGAGGAAGAGCTCATTCGGGATGGCGTTCTTGTAGGTCTCGGAGGTGTTCCACCAGACGCCACCGCCGCAGGTCGAGTCCCAGTACTGATGTATGTAGTTGGCGTCCGTCTCCGCCATCTGTAGATACTGGCTCTGGCCCGTGATGTCATAGGCCTGTAGCCATGCGAGCCCCCACCAGCCTGTGTCATCCATATACGAGTTCTCGAAATCGCCTGACTTGTTGTCGTTGAAGGCATTGCTGATCGCGTAGTTGTAAGAGGTGTCAGCGGTTGCCTGCTGATAGGTTTCCAGTGTTGACAGCGCCACCGCGCCCTGCCACCAAGAATTGCCGATCATGCCGTTCGAAGAGTTGTATGACAGCATCAGCTCTGCCATTCCAGCCTTCTGAGGTGTGGCCGCGCCGACTGACGCGGCGCTGAAACCGACCAACAGAAACACGACTGCCGCCGCGATGGCGGCCCGCCCGAGAACGCCCATCCCTTCCTCCTTCCACGATGACGACGCCCGACTGCGGATCCCGCTGACAACGTAGCCAGAGCCCGGTGCCGACGGAAGCTACGCGGCGCCCTACGAGCTGTCAATAAGCCGGCCAACCGTCAACCCGAGGGGCCTGGCGGCGTCATCTCGAGGAGCTCAGCGATAAGCGCGCTCCTGGATGGAGAAGAGCTCGGCGTACAGGCCGCTCGCCCGCATCAGCTCCTCATGCGTTCCAAGCTCGAGGACCCGGCCGCGGTCCATGACCACGATCAACTCAGCCATCCGCACGGTCGAGAAACGGTGCGAGACGAGCAGGGTGATGGCCCCTCGAGAAGAGCCCTCGCGCGCTGCGTGGGCGAAGTCCTCGAAGAGCCGGTGCTCGGTCTCGGCGTCGAGGGCCGCCGTCGGCTCGTCGAGCAGAAGCAGAAGCGGACGATCGCGGATCAGACCTCTGCCCAAGGCCAGCTTCTGCCACTGGCCGCCCGAGAGTTCGACACCGCCATCCCAGCGGCGGCCGAGCTGGGTTTCGAGCCCTGCCGCCAGCTCCTCCGGCAATTCGGCAGCGCCACCCCGGGCGAGCCCCGCCCTGATCGCGCTCTCGTCCCCAATCCGGGGCAGATCCCCCAGGCCGACCGCCTCGCCGGCCCGAACCTCCGGCCGCAGGTAGTCCTGGAAGGCACCGGACAGTCGCTCCCGCCAGACCTCGTGCGGGATGCTGCGGAGGTCCTGGCCGTCGACCTCGATTCTCCCGTCCGTCGGGTCGTACATGCGGCTGAGGAGCTTGATCAGGGTCGTCTTGCCTGATCCGTTCTCGCCGACGAGGGCGACCGTCGACCCTGCCGGCAGGTCGAGATCGACGTGGGACAGCGCATCGTGCTCGAGCCCCGGATACCGGAAGGAGACGCCGCGAAACCGGATCCCCTGCCTCAGCGAGTCCGGGGCGGACGCCGCCATCGCGGGCGAGGCGTTGTCGCGCGCGTAGTCCATCAGCCAGCTGAGCCGCGTGGTGGCTCGCAGCGCCGCGAGCAGCCAGCCCGACGCGCGTAGTGATTGGGATACCTGCTGGACAACGCGCGAGACCAGGGTCAGGCCCATCATGACCTCGCCCACGGTCAGCCCCCCACCGATCGCCCGCACCGTGAGCAGGACGATGGCGGCTATCAACGATCCGGTGCTGACCAGTGTCTGGGCGAGGTTCGCGACGGTTGCGTAGCGCTGTCCCGCGACACGCTCTCTCACCGCCGTCTCCCCCGCCGCCGCATGCCGCCTTCGGATCTCCTGCGCCAGGCCGAAGACGCGGAGCTCTCGCCCGCCGGCCGGGTCTGCGGCGAGCCGCCGCCAGGCGTCGCGCAGGCGGAGTGACTCGGCGGCGGCATCCTCGGCCAGCCGCTGGCGAGCCTGGACACGTCGCTCCACGACCAGCCCGATGGGAGCCACCAGCGCGAGCAGAAGAAGGCGGGGGTCGAGACTGGCCAGGAGCACGAGCATGACCAGGGCCGTGATGCTCGCGTTGATGACGAGGCTCAACCCGTTCCACGCCGCCGACAGCTGCCAGCGCGCTTCGCGCAGAAGCTCGATCCGGTCGAGGTACTCGGGCCGTTCCATGTGCTCGAGTCCGGGGATGCCGACGGTGAGCTCGATCAGCTTCTGGTTGAGGGCGAATCCGACGCGCTCCATGACCGTGAGCCGGACGCGGGCCTCGACGCCGCCCAGATACCAGGTCAGGCCGAAGGAGACGCCCATGGCCGCCGCCGCGGCCAGGGCCGCCTCCATGTGACGTGCCAGCGCGGCATCGATCAGGTAGCGCAGCCAGAGCGGCTGCAACGCCCCGACGATCATGAGCGCGGGAAGCATCAGGAGCGAGAGAAGGGTCATCCACCGGTCGGCCTCCAGCGCCGACGAAAGCACCATGAAGAGCGCGCGCCGGGGTGGTACCGGCGGCGGTCGATAGGCCTCCTCAGGCATCGGAGCCGCCCTGGAACCGGCTTGCCTGGAGCGTGAACAGCCGGGCGTACCGCCCGCCGGCACGGAGCAGATCCTCGTGCGAGCCGTCCTCGACGACGTGGCCGTCGGCGAGTACGACGATCCGGTCGGCGTGGCGGACGGTCGAGAATCGATGCGAGATCAGGATCGTGGTCAGACCCCGGGTGAGCTCGATCGACCGGTCGAAGATGGCGGCCTCCTGGCGCACGTCAAGGCTGGCCGTGGGCTCGTCCAGGACGAGGATGCCGTTTCGAGCGGCGGCCATCAGCGCACGAGCGAGGGCGACGCGCTGCCACTGACCGCCCGAGAGGTCGACGCCATCGGTGTAGGAGCGGGACAGGACGGTGTCCCAACCGGACGGAAGCTCGTCGGCGAGGGCGCCGATCCCGGCTCGCGCCGCGGCATCGGCAACGCTGGCGCCGTCCGCGAGATCCAGCGCGCCGAGTGCGATGTTCTCGCGCAGCGAGAGCGGGTAGCGCGTGAAGTCCTGGAAGATAACCGCCAGTTGCCGCCGCCACGCCGACGCATCCATCTCGCGGAGATCCACTTCTCCGCAGGTGATGCGCCCCGACCCCGGTTCGTAGAGACGGGCGAGCAGCTTGATCAGCGTGGTCTTGCCGCTGCCGTTCTCGCCGACGATGGCCACCGTCTTCCCCCTCTCGATGCGCAGGTCAAACTCGTCAAAGACCTTCCTCTCCGACCCGGGATAGGAGAACGAGACCTTCTCGAAGCTCAGCGACCCGGCGGGGACGGCGGTTGTCCGGCGTTCGGCATTGTCCTCCTCCGCCAGCGAGGGTCGGAGGTCGAGAGCGGTGACCAGGCTCCTCGCGCCCATCCGCCAGTGGACGGAGCTGTCGCCGAGGCTGGCGATGGCGACCATGCCCAGCGCGGCCTGCCCGTAGATGGTGAATGCCGCCAGCGTGATCGAACCGTGCTCGAAGGCGACGACCAGGGCGCCGAAGACCAGGGACATGGCGACGGAGCCGGCCAGCAGCGCGATCAGGGCCTCCCCGCGCAGGTCACGACGGCTGCGCCACACCGTTCGCATCGAGGAGAGCCAGCTGCTCGCGTGCTCGGCCAGCACCCATCCGGCGAGGCCGAAGAGACGGATCTCCTTGGCGGCGTCCGTACCCAGCGCCAGCCGGTGGTGGTACTCGGCGCGGCGCAATCCCGGCGCCGACTGAACCACGCCCTGGTAGATCAGATCGATCTCGGCCGTCAGCCAGTACTGGATGACGATCAGGGCGGCGATGACGACCAGCGGCGCCCACCACGCGAAGTGGAGGAGGATCACCAGCGCTCCGAGTCCGCTGATGCGCTGAGAGATGATGATCGGGAGGCTCATCGCCGCCATCGAGGCGGCCATGCCACCCTGACCGAGGGCGATGGCGATCCGGTCGTCGAATCCCGGGGTCCTCGAGGTGCTGGATCCCATCGGGTCCGTTGCACGCATCCACGATCCGCTGCTGAACGGCCAGCTCGACCCGCCAGGTGAGGTCCTGCGTTGCGAGTTGCTGGATCGGTGCGATGCCGAGCTCGACGACGAAGACGATGGACAGGGCGACAAGGGCGAAGAGCAGGCCGGTTCCGGAGGCGGTCATCAGCCCTCCTCCCACGGCGTGCGGGATTGACCCGATCAGCAGGCCGATGACGATCGACATGGCGATCGTTGCCGCGGAGGTGAGCAGGATGGTCGCGCCGAGGAGGATGCAATCGGCCCTGGAGACATTCCAGAAGAACGGCAACGCGCGCCAGATCAACCAGGAGCGAACGTCCAGCAGGTGACGCCAATCGAGTCGCGCCGAACGCGTCCCTGTGTCCACGATGCCGCCCCTCTCTCGCCGTTCGGCCGGGTGTCCGTCGCGCTATCGATCGGATGGGATCCAGCAGATCAATTGTTCTCGACCGGCCAACGTTGAAAAGATTAACCGGGTTGGTCCCGGTCCGCACCCGGAGGCCCTGAGCAAGCGCCAGCGATGACATCAGGTCAGGACTCGTTCCCGCCCGTCTCACTCGTCCTCGCGACCTGGGCCGACGACTATGTGACCGCCCTGACCGGCCTCCGCTATCAGGGACCCGCCGACGGGGGCCGAAGCGCTACGGGCTGAACCGCTGGACCTCCCAGTTCTCGGTCGCCTGCGTCCGTTCAGTCGCCGCCGCCGTGGGCTTCGAGCATCGAGCGCAACGTATCCAGGTTGCCTGGCGTGAACGTCTTGGCATGGTCAGGGCCAACTGCGCCGCAGACCTTCTCCTCATCGCCCTCCTCGGTGCCCCCGTCGTCACCGTCACCAGCGCCGCCGCCCTGATCGGCCGCACCTACCCCGCCGTGAACAACGCCGTGGGACGACTCGTCGAGGCGGGAATCCCGAGACAGGTCAACATCGGGCGGCGCAATCGCGCCTACGAGGCACCCGAGATCATCGCCGCATTCACCGACCTCGAACGGCAACCGGCCAGCCCCGAAGGCGACACCTTCATGAACAAGCGGAGCCGGCGTGCGTAGCCGAATCGTGCGAGCGTGTCCGCCACTCCCTGTGACGGAGCCAGCGAGGACGGGTCAGGGCTGGCTTTGTAGCTCGCCGACGCGACCGGCGTACCAGGCGACGAAGCCGCCCATGAACGCGATCGCCAGCATCGAGGTGAAGTAGACGCCGACGAAGCACAGCATCATGCCCAGGCTGGCGATCGTGCCGGCCACGATCATCAGCGCTGCCGCGACGAGCGAATCGACCGGGTTCCCGAACGCCTGACGCAGGACTCGGCCGATCTGGAACCCGCCGCCCATGCCTCCCCTCCACACGGACACGATCAGGGCGGGGTGGATGAAGGTGAACAGCAGGGACAGCAGGAGGGGTAGGGCCCAGGTGGCGACGATCGCGAGCTGAGCCAGGACCAGGTTCGTCGGAGGAGGGCCGGCGGTTGAGGAGGCCGCGTTCACCGCCCAGGCGACGAAGACAACGAAGAGCGCGATGCACGGCAACGACGCGACCAGGCTCCAGACGATCGCGGGGACGGCGAGCTGGATACCCCGGCCGAGGTGGAAGCCTGCGGGAGGCAGCAACGGCCGACCCTGGGCCAGATTGTCCATGTATTCCAGCATCCAGCCATACCCGGCGATGGCGCCCACGATCGGGATCAGGAGGATCAATGCCTGAACGATCACCTTGGTCGCCCACTCCCGATCGCGGAAGGGAAGCGAGAACCCCGATCCGACATCGGCGACCAGAGCCCCCGGCGCGACCGAGTAGGCGGCGAACATGGGCGGGACCGGCTGCCAGGCCTGCCCGTCCCAGACCCACTGTCCGTCGTCCGAATACCAGTTACCGTCCCTGCCCTGCCGACTCATCTCAGGGAGGATAACGTCCCGGTCGCTTCCCCAGGTCGCGCCCGCCCAGGACCGCCGATCGGTGGTCGGCGGATGGCCTGGGGCGGCCGCCATGGGAGAGGTTGTTCATGCCGGCAGCGGGAGCCGTTCCGGACAAGCCCGTGAATGCGAGCGGCGGGATCGCCGTCGAGTCTCAGCCCCGGACGAACCGGGCGCTCGACTCGATGTAGGCCTCGTTCTCGGCGCGCCAGACGGCGGGAGCACGCCATGCGGGATCCGGCGAGGGACCGGTGATCCACCACTGGCGCAGTGCGACCCAACCGAGCGTGATGGCCGACAGCCGCTCCAGGTCGGGTTCGCTCGGCACCGCCATTCCCCTCCGTCTGCGGAGCTCCGCCATCCGCCGAACCAGACCCCGGCAGCCGCCCCGCCCGGGTTCGGAGTTCAGGATCTGCGGGTAGGCGGCGTCGAACGCCCAGGGCATTCGCACCGCCCCGATGTCGATGAGCAACGCTGCGCCGGGTTGCGGTGGCGGGACCCGCATGACGACGTTCGCCATGTGCAGATCTCCGTGACAGATCTCGAAGTCGCACACGCAGCAGACGAAGTCCCAGTCCGCTTCGAACCGGTTGATCAGCGCGAGCGCCGGCCCTGGAGGGGTCAGGGGAAGGGCCTGCCGCAGCCACCCCTCGACCTCCGACGCGGTCACCGTCCGAACCTGAGCGTGGACCGTCGGGGCGACACACTGGAACCGGACACCGGCGTCGAGGAGAAGGGTGAACTCCTCGCCGCCCCGTTCCGGTCCAAGTCCGTAGGGGACGCGCTCGATCACGTACCAGCCGAGGTCGTCGGCGCCAAGCCGGCCGCCGTCGGCGAACACCTTCGGGGCCAGATCCGGGTCCCGCTCGCCGATGGCCCTCGCCCAGAATCGCGGCTCGTCGGAGACGTTGACCTTGACCAGCACTTCGGTGCCGGTACCCTCCCACCGCCCGGCGAAGTGGAGGCTGTTGATCCCCCACCGGCCGGACTCCAGGCCGAGTCCGTCCACTCTCCCCTCCAGCTCCCGGCGGAGGAGATCAAGCACGTATGCCGCGGTTTCGCGGTCGTGGCGGAGACGGCCGTCACTGTCGAGCACGTTCACCCTGAAGGTCCTGCGCCATCGCACCGAGCCTGGCCCGGTGCCTCCCACCGAGGCGGTCAGTACAGCGCGCTGGCCAGCCTTCTGCGATAGTCACCCGCGTCGTCAGGCTGGAGCTCGTCGAGCAGGCCGACGACGACGCGTCGCAGCAGGTCACGTCGCGACCCCGATCCCGGCAGCGCGGAGAGGAGCAGGTCGAGCGCCGGCTCGACACGTCCCGTGCCCAGTTCCTCCCAGGCGGGCTCCAACTCCGGCAGATGCTGGTTCTCGAGCTCGATCCGGGCGGCCAGGCCCTCGGCGGGGAAGGAGCCCGGGATCCGGCGCAGCAGTTCGAGGGCCTCCTCGTTCTCCCCGCGGGCATGAAGCAGGCGCGCGAGCGGGAGTGCCGCCTCGACCCGGTCCGGCTCCAGCTCGACCGCGCGCCGGAGGGACTCCTCGTCCCCGACCGCGACGAGGTTGTCCACCTCGTTGGGCAGCAGCCTGTCGAGGAAGGCGTCGACGGTCGCCTTGGGGACCGCGCCAACGAACTCTCCGACCACGGCCCCATCCCGAAACGCCTTCACGGCGGGGATGCCGCGGATCTGGTACTGCTGCGCGAGCTCCGGGCTCGCGTCGGCGTCCAGCTTGGCGAGGACGACCTGGCCGTCCCTGGCCTCCACCGCACGTTCGAGCACGGGCGCCAGCTGCCGGCACGGGCCGCACCACGCGGCCCAGAAATCGACGACGACGGGAACGCTGCGGGACCGCTCCAACACCTCCGTCTCGAAGTTCGCGGAGTCCACGTCGATGCGCATGAAACTCACGATACAGCGACCGCCGACCCGGCTTCGGCGGACCCGGCCGTCTCGCCGCGCCGGTCGCCAGAAGTGGCCGGCGGAGATCGAAAACGGCCGTGGCCGCATCCGCGAGACCGATTAGTGTGCGGGGATGAGGCACGAGGGAACCGCATCCGGGCCGGATCTGACAGATCGGGTCGCGCTGGTCGCGGGAGCGACGCGGGCCGCCGGCCGAGGCATCGCCGTGGAGCTCGGCGCGGCCGGCGCGATCGTGTACTGCACGGGGAGGACGACCCGCGCGCACCGGTCGCCGATGAACCGTCCGGAGACGATCGAGGAGACCGCGGAGCTCGTCTCCGCAGCGGGCGGGCGGGGGATCGCCGTCCGGGTCGACCACACCGATCCGGACGGGGTCGGCGAGCTGATCCGGCGGATCGCCGACGAGCAGGCAGGGCGCCTCGACCTTCTCGTCAACGACGTCTGGGGCGGGGACGATCTGACCGACTGGGACGCTCCCTTCTGGAAGCACTCACTCGGCGACGGGCTGGCACTGCTGCACAACGGCGTCGACTCGCACCTCGTGACCAGCTGGTTCGCGGCGCCGCTGATGGTGGAGCGAGGTGCCGGTCTGATCGTCGAGATGACCGATGGAGACACACCCAAACCGTCCCAGCCGGACCCCGGCTACCGAGGCTCGCTCTTCTACGACCTGGCCAAGGCCTCGGCGATCAGGGTTGCGCAGGCCCTGGTGCGGAGCTCCGTCCCCACGGGGTGACCGCCCTCGCCCTGACTCCGGGCTGGCTCCGCTCCGAGCGAGTCCTCGAGCGCGAGGGGGTCACGGAGGCCAACTGGCGCGATGGCTACGAGATGGGCACGACGACGCGGGGGCGGCAGGGCTGGCTGGCATCGGAGAGCCCGCGCTACGTCGGCCGCGCCGTCGTGGCGCTGGCCGGGGACCCGCAGATCGGACGGAGGGGCGGCGAGGTTCTGACCAGCTGGGATCTCGCCACGGAGTACGGCTTCACCGACCTCAATGGCACCCGGCCCCACTGGCCGGATCGCAGCGTCGAGGTCCTTGGTCCCGACGGCAGCCTCCTGCGCCGCGATCGGTACCGGCCATGAGGGCCCGGGCCTGATCGCGGCGACCAGGCCCGGGGCGCCGGCCCTCGGTCAGCTCGGGATCGCGGCGACCATGCGGTCGAAGGCGGCGTCGAGCTCCGCGTTGACGACCTGGCGCTCGGGGTGCTCGTCGAACCAGCGGACGATCTGGGCGAGGCCCTCGTTGATCGGGGTCGTGGTCCGGAACTCGGGGACCAGCGCCTTGATCTTGCTGTTGTCAAAGACCATGGAATGGGTCTTGTCGCCGACCAGCCCGGGGCCGAGCGGGGGATGGATCGCGGCCATGGTCTCGCTGGCCAGGTGGACGAGGTTGGGCTCGACCCCGGCCG
Organism: Candidatus Dormiibacterota bacterium; assembly: GCA_036272915.1. Lineage (GTDB taxonomy): Bacteria > Chloroflexota > Dormibacteria > Dormibacterales > Dormibacteraceae > DATAXV01. The sequence goes on along the minus strand of DATAXV010000077.1, from coordinate 27,151 downwards.
CGCGTCCCAGCCACGTGTAGATCTGATCCCAGCTCGGCGCCTGGTCCCCGGTGATGTGGAAGCTGTCCCCCACCACCTCGGGCCGGCCGAGGATGCCGACGAAGCCGACCGCGAAGTCGACGCTGTGGGTGATGGTCCAGAGGCTGCTGCCGTCGCCGTGCACGACGACCGGCCTGCTCGCCCGCATCCTGGCCACGTCCGTCCACCCGCCGCTGGTCGGGAGCAGCGTCCGGTCATAGGTGTGCGAGGGCCGGACGATGGTCGCCGGGAAGCCGCGGTCGCGGTAGGCGGCGACGAGCAGGTCCTCGCAGGCGATCTTGTCGCGCGAGTACTGCCAGTGAGGGTTGCGCAGGGGCGACGACTCCAGGATCGGGAGGCGCGCCGGCGGCGTCTGGTAGGCCGAGGCGGAGCTGATGTAGACGTACTGGCCGGTGCGGCCCTCGAACAGCTCGATGTCGGTCCGGACGTGTTCGGGGACGAAGGCGACGAACTCGGCGACAGCGTCGAACTCACGACTCCCGATCGCCGCTCGCGCCGAATCCGGGGAGCGGATGTCGCCGTGCAGCGTCTCCACCCCGTCGGGCACGGGACGGACGCTGGACTGGCCGCGGTTGAGCACCGTCACCTGGTTGCCCTCGGCCAGCGCCCTGGCGACACAGGCGTGGCTGATGATGCCGGTGCCGCCGACGAAGAGGATGCGTTGCCCACTCATACCTTCTCATCCTGGCATGGGGGCGTCCGGGGCCGGATCGGGCGGGGTCCGGCCCCGGGCTTCGCTCAGGCCAGGTCCATGTAGCTGGACCGGTTGCCGGCCACCCGGGTCGGCACGCGGTAGAGCGAGGTCGAGGCGGCGATGTACATGTGCCGCCAGCCGTCGCCACCCCAGTTGAGGTTGCCGATGACCTCCGGGACCTGGACGACGCCGAGGTGGTGTCCCTCGGGATCGAAGATCCAGATGCCGTCCGGCCCGGTCACCCAGATGTTGCCGTGCCCGTCGCACTTCATCCCGTCAGGCGATCCCCCGGTCGAATCCTGCTCGCCGATGCGGTCGGCGAAGAGGCGTCCGTTGGTGAGGGAGCCGTCGCCTGCGATCTCGAAGATCTTGATGTGGCGTCGGGGCGTGTCGTTGACGTAGAGGTGGGTGCCGTCTGGCGAGAAGCAGAGCCCGTTGGGCATGTCGAACTCGTCCTCGGCGACGACGAGGCTCGGCTCCTCCGATCCGCCCGGCGGGATCCGGAAGACGCCCTGGAAACCGAGCTGCCGCCCGCGGGGCACGCCGAACCCGTCCATCCGCCCGTAGTAGGGGTCGGTGAAGTAGATCGCCCCGTCGGCGCCGACGACGACGTCGTTGGGGCTGTTCAGCTCCTTGCCGCCGAAGTGGGATGCGATCACCTCGCGTCGCCCGTCGGGCCGCTCCCGCACGACCAGGCTGGTCGCGTGCTCGCAGACGATGAGGTTGCCCTCGGCGTCGTAGGTCATCCCGTTGCACTTGTTCGAGGGACGCCGCGCCTCGCTGACGCCCTCGGCCTCCGACCAGCGCCGGCGCACGTCGCCGGGCATGTCGCTGAAGAGCAGGTACCTGCCGACCGGGTGCCAGATCGGGCCCTCGGTGAAGATGAAGCCGCTGCCCAGCGTCTCCAGCTCGACGGAGGGATCGATCAGCTGCTCGACCTGCGGGGAGCGGACGGTGACCGGCATTTAGGACACCTCCTCGAAGAGGACCGGCAGGTAGCTCTCGCAGTGGGCCTCGACCTGCGGCCAGACCTCCTGGTGCAGGGCCGAGGCGACCCAGGCGAGGCGCTGCTCCTCCTGCTCGAACACGATCACCAGGCGGTGGGGCACCTCGTCGCCCATCAGCAGGGTCACCGACCGGAAGCCCGGCTGCTGGGCGATGGCCGGCCGGAACCGGGTCCGGAACGTCTCCAGGAGGGCTGTAGCCGCCCCCTCCCTGGTCCTGAGGTCAACGTGAAGCACGCTCATCGCACTCACCTCCGTCCGTGGGTTCAAGCCGCGGCGAGGGGCCGCGAGCGGTACGACGCGGGCCGCCCCTTCACTCAGATCTCCCGCAGCAGCCAGCGGACCGCGTTCTTCTGGAAGGTCATGTATGACGGCTGCCAGAGAGAGTACAGATTGTGGCCGGGGGCGCTGTGGACGATGCGGCCCCGACCGTGCTCGAAGGCCCAGCCCGCCGCGTTGTCCAGGCCCTTGTCCTCGAAGACCAGCTCGTCGATGTTGCGGCTGCGGAGGAGGATCAGCGAGGGGTCCTTCTCGAAGCTCGGGTAGTGCTGCTCGTCGGTGGTGACCCAGTCGGTCACGCCCTGGGTGATGGGGTGGCCTCTGTCCACCACCTCGACCTTGAAGGGCCGGACCGCGGGGTGGCCGCGGTACTCGCCGCCGATCAGCTCGCGGTATCGGTCGGAGTGGGTGGCGACGCTGGGGTTGTTGTGCATGCTGTACAGCCCGCCGCCGGCCTCGACGAACCCGGCGACGGCGGCGGCCATGGCGTCGGTCACCCACGTCTGCGTGTCGGAGTGAGGCGGATCGTTCATCAATGCCGTCGAATAGGGATAGGCGTCGGGGCCGACGTAGCCGTCGGGGAAGATCAGCCCGTCGCGGAAGAACATGAAGAGGCGATACCGGCTCAGGCGCTCGGGGACGATCTCGTCGTAGTCGATGGTGAAGTCGTAGGTCAGCCCCAGCTCGGAGAAGAGCCGGTCGAGGTGGACCTTGATGAAGTCCGCGTTGTGATAGCGGTCGCCGATCACGGCGAACACGTCCCGGCCGGTCCCTCTCGCCTCTGCCATCAGTCCAACCTCTCCTTGCTGTGTGTCGATTGCCGGGCACGGCCCGGACCGGAGTCCTCCGCCGGCGTCAGACCTGGTTGCTTCCCTGCCACGACTCGCCCGGGCCGAGCGTCCGCTCGCGGAGCCGGCGGACGAGGAAGGGGCTGGCGTCACCGCCCCAGACCGGGCGGTGGCGGTAGGTCGCGGGCAGCGGCGCGCCGAGCAGCGTCTCCAGGCGGGCCACCTGCAAGGTGATCACGTTGGGATGCTCGGCGGCGACGTTGCGCTCCTCCCCGGGATCCTCGCCCAGATTGAAGAGACGGAGCTCCTTGGCCGGCTCCAGCGTGTCGATGAGCAGGTTCCAGTAGGGGTCGCGGACCGAGCAGAAGCGATCGTAGCCGGTGATGACGTGATCTCGCTGGGGCCCGCCGGCGCCGGTGACCAGCGGCCAGAGGTCGATCCCGTCGAGCGCCGCATGCGGGATTCCGAGCAGGCCGAGCAGCGTGGGCAGCACGTCCTGGTTCTGGGCGAAGGCGTCGACGCGGCGGCCGGCGCCCACGCCCTGCGGGTGCCGGATCATGAGGTTGATCTGCGTGTTGTAGGGGTGCATCCGGTCCGCGCTCTTGCCGAACTGGCCCTTGTCCCAGAGCTCGGTGCCGTGGTCGGAGAGCACCACCACGACGGAGTCGGCCAGCGCCCCCGACCGCTCCAGACGCTCCATGAAGCGGCCGAAGCGCTCGTCGCAGAAGGTGCAGTAGCCCTGGTACAGGGCCACCGTGCGGTCGATGTCCCGCTGCTGCGCGACCTCCCCGCCCTTCTTCGGGTTCAGCATCTGGGGGACGATGTGGTTCCTGTCGGCGGGGCCGCCCGAGTACTCGTCGGCGAAGCGCATCGGCGGGTCCCAGAACTCGTGCGGGGAGAAGCTCTCCACCCAGAGGCAGTAGGGGCCGGCGCCCTGGATGCCCTCGACGAAGCAAGCGGCGCGGTCCAGGACCTGGGCCGCGAAGTAGTCCTCCTCGCGGGTCCGGCCGCGGACCTGATGGAGGTAGGAGGCCGGCCCGACCCGGGTCGGGTCGATCGCGTCGCCCTCCCCGAGCGAAGCGGCGGAAAGGGCGTGCGTGTCGCCCTCCTGGCCGCGGATGAAGTCCCAGCTGGCGAAGCCGCGGCCGAAGTTCATGGTCGGCTTGAACTGGTGCCAGAGGTCGCTGACCAGCTGCGTCACGTAGCCGCGCATCGACAGGTACTCGGCGGCCGTCAGCTGGGACTCGGGGATCGCGTGCCACCCCATCATGTGGGGGAAGGAACCTCGGTCGGGCAGGCTGTGGCGCCAGGGGTACGAGCGCATCCCGGTGTAGAGGGCGCGCCGGAACGGGATCGTGGGCAGCGCCTCGGCCCAGGCGTTGGTGAAGACCGCCGACTCGCTGGCGAAGCGGTCCAGGTTGGGGGTCCGAGCGAGGTCGGTCTGGACGGCGTCGTAGCGAAGCGTGTCGAAGACGACGACGATCAGGTTGGGGGCCATGTCTCTCCTAGGTCAGCGACATCCGTTCATTCGTAGCCAAGCTGTCCGCGCATCTCGGGCGGGGCGCCGAGGTCGGTGAGCGCCTCGAGGAGGAGGGCCTCCATCCGGCGCTCGACATCGGGTGAGCGGCCCCCCAGGTCGTCGTCCTGGAGTGGGTCGCCGTCGAGGTCGAAGAGCATCGGCCGCTCGTGCGTGGGCCGGCTCGGGGTTCGGTACCGCCAGACGCTGGACGTGGCGTGGGACAGGAAGCGGCCCGCCTCGACGCGGTCCGGCATCTCCACCGGCGTGAACCACTCCCAGGGGTTGATCAGCATGGTCGAGTGGCAGGCCGCCTCGCCGCCGATCCGGTAGGGCCGGTGATAGGTGTGAACGCCGTCGGTGACGTTGGCCGAGCAGCCCCAGTAGCCGTAGAGGGCCCAGTCACGGTGGCGGTCGGTGGCGCCGGTCAGCAGCGGCAGCAGGCTGCGGCTGTGCGGTCCCGGTGAGGGGTCGGCACCGAGCGCCTCGAGCACGGTCGCGTAGAGGTCGACGGCGCTGGTCACGGCCTGAGTGTGACCGCCTCTCGCGGCGGCGGGGTGGCTGATCAGGAGCGGCGTCCGGGCGAGGACGTCGTAGACGGGGGCCGGCGGCTTGCCGACCCAACCGTGATCGCCCAGGTAGTGGCCGTGGTCGGTGGTGAGGACGACCATCGTCGAATCCCAGAGCCCGGCCCGGTCGAGCGCGTCGAGCAGGGTCCCGAACCAGCGGTCCCACATCACCAGCTTGCCCGCGTACTGGGCACGGACGAAGGCCAGCTGCCGCTCGTCGAGGGCGCTGCCGCCGGCGTAGATCCGGCCGTAGCGGGGCCAGACCGTCAGCTCCGGGTCGCGGGGGTCGCCACCCCAGAACATCGAGGCGTAGGGCTCGGGGCAGTGGAACGGCTCGTGGATGTCGAAGCTGTCGACGACGAGCAGCCAGGGCTTGCTCTCGGTGTTGGCCGCGATCCAGTCGGACGCCGCCCGAAACACCCGAGCCGGGAAGAAGTCCTCCTCGCCCCCAAAGCCGGCCACGTTGCGAGCGTAGGCGGCACGGGTGAGGAAGGTGTCGCGCCCCTCGGCCTCGTCCGCCAGCACCTGGCGGAGCAGGACCGGGTCGGGATCGGCCGGCGCCGTCCGCCAGGTGTCGAACTCGTGGCCCCGGATGAACTCGTAGCCGTGGTAGTCGTCGGTGTAGCCACCGCTGCCGTGCTGGAAGTAGTGGTAGTGGTCGGTGACGAGCTGGGTGAGGACGCCGGCCCGCCGCGCGGCCAGCGCCAGCGAGGTGTCGAAGGGCTCCATCGGCCCCCAGGGCCGCCAGGGGAACTCCTGGATCCCGGCCAGGAACTCGCGCCGCGCGGGCATGCAGGGCAGGCTCCCCGCGTAGTGGGTGTCGAAGAGCATGGAGCGGGCGGCGAGCCGGTCGATGTTGGGCGTCGGCAGGTCGAACTCGGTGGTCCCGCCGAAGCAGGGAAGGAAGTGCCGGTTGAGGCTGTCGGCGACGACGAGGACGACGTTCTCGACCCCCGGCCTCGCTCCATCCTGGACTGCCATCGCCTTCCCTTCCCTTGAGCGCGGCGGAAGCGTTGCGACGCCGTCGCCGCATGCTGGACTGCACGCGAACCCGTGAAGCGGGCGGTGTCGAAGCTACGCCGAACGGCGTCCCACCGTCACCGGCGGCCCGTCCCCACTCCCCCGCATATGCTGCCTGATCTGACGTCCGCGGAGCATGGGTGGGACGAGCCTGCGGGAGGCGTGGGCGATGACAAGGTCAGGCCCGCCGTGTATACCGGAGCCATGGCCGTGGAACTGCACAACCTTCGCGTCGAGGATCGGGGCCCGGTCGCCCTGATCACGCTGGACCGCCCCCGGCAGCGGAACGCCCTCTCCCAGGTGCTGATGCTCGAGCTGACCGCCGAGCTCGAGCGCCTGAACGACCGTCCCGAGATCCATGCCGTCGTCCTTCGCGCCGAGGGCCCGGTCTTCTCCTCCGGCCACGACCTGCGGGAGATGGTCGACCGCACGCTCGAGGTCGAGCAGGAGATCTTCGCCGTCTGCACCCGGATGATGGAGACGGTCCAGCGCATCCGCCAGCCGGTGATCGCGGCCGTCCAGGGCATAGCCACCGCCGCCGGCTGCCAGCTGGTCGCCTCCTGCGACCTGGCCATCGCCGCCGACAACGCGACGTTCGCCACCCCGGGCGTCAAGATCGGGCTCTTCTGCTCGACTCCGGCGGTCGCCGTCAGCCGCGTCATCGGGAGGAGGCGGGCGCTGGAGATGCTCCTGACCGGCTCCCCCATCGACGCCCAGACCGCTGCCGACTGGGGCCTGGTCAACCGGGTCGTGGCGGCCGAGGACCTCGACGCCGCCGCCCTCGACCTGGCGACGCGGATCGGCACGGCCAGCCGGCTGACGCTGAAGATCGGCAAGCACGCCTTCTATCGACAGATCGACCTGCCCCAGTCGGAGGCCTACCAGCTGATGTCGGAGACGATGGCCGAGAACGCCATGACCTGCGACGCCCAGGAGGGCATGCAGGCCTTCTTGGAAAAGCGCCAGCCGGTGTGGAGAGGCGAGTAGTACTCGGAGCCGGCTACTACTGGGCCCTGCCTGATCGATAAGAGGACAACTCCAGGCGATATCAAGCGCGCGCGGCCCGAGACGCCCTGCGGCTCTACCTCCGCCTCCGCCGACGGACCGGTCCCGGGGCGCAGGCTCAATGACCTGGCTCCTGGCTGGCCCGGATCCGCTTACTGCTCGCCTTCCAGCCGTGGCGGGTCTCAGGGGCGTCACCACGGCGACTGCGACGGCTGCGCTCGTCCTGGCGACTGTGGTGCTTGGGTTTGCCGCCGGCTGTCTCGCAAAATTTCCACACGACACTGCGTGGCTGGTGGTTGCAACTGCGCTAGGAGCGTCCTTCCTGACTGCGCTAACGGCGATTGCCGTTGAAACGGTTCGTGAGCGCAGTGCGACCAGAGGCGCAGTCCACCAGCGGCGCCATGCCGCCTACCACGATTTCATCGCAGCCTCCGCCAACTACCTCGCCTTCGCTTCCGCCTACACGTCGTCGCCTTGGGCGACCGGATCGTCCACCGGTTCGCATTCGATGAGTCAACTTCTGCCCAAGCCCAGTCGGAGGACCTTGCGAATGGCGAAATGGGGACGTCGGGCCGCTGCCAGCCCTCTGGATATACCGCATGCCTGCCGGTATATACTGAAGTCGTGGCCAAGCATCTGGTGGATATTGACGAGAGTGCCCTTGAAGCGGCCCGAGCAGAACTGGGCACGGACACTATCAAGGAGACCATCAACACCGCACTCCGGCGCGCCACCCAGGAACGGGCGGGACGAATAACAGCTGCTCTGGACGCACTCGCCGGCGGCGAATTCGACGACCGAACTGCCGCGTGGCGCTGAGTCATCTTGCAGACACCAGTGTTATCACGCGCCTGACCCGTCGCGAGGTTCGCGCCGTCGTTGAACCGCTGCTGAGGTCCGGCCGAGTTGGGCGCAGTGCGATGTCGGACCTGGAGGTGGGATTCTCGGCTCGCAACGTGGCCGAGTGGGACCGGCTTCTCGGAGCTCTACAGGTGTTCGACCTCGTCGAAGTGACCGCGGCGCATATGCGGCGCGCTCGCCAAGTTCAGCGATTGCTGTGTGCGCGCCATCAGCGGGGGAGGAAGGTCCCTGATCTGCTCATCGCGGCTGCTGCTGAGGAGGCGGCGGTGACGCTCCTGCACTACGATGCCGACTTCGACCTCATCTCCGAGGTGACTGGACAGCCGTGTCAGTGGGTGGTCCCAGCCGGCGCCATCGACTGACCCAGACTGGCGCCGCGGTCAGCCATCTCCCGTTGCCAGCCAAGTCGGGCCTGCTGACCGGCCCTCAGCTATCGGCCGCAGGCCGGCTGGACACAGTCCCCCTACCCGGCGGGAACCTTCGGCAGCTCGCTGATCGCCTCCTCGATCCTCGCCTGCGGCAGCTCCATGTCCTCGAGCTTGCCCGCCAGGTAGGCGTCGTACGCGGACATGTCGAAGTGGCCGTGGCCGGAGAGCCCGAAGAGGATCACCTTCGCCTCACCGGCCTCGCGTGCCGCCGCCGCCTCCTCGGCCACCGCTCGCAGCGCATGTGACGGCTCCGGCCCGGGCAGGAAGCCCTCGCACCGGGCGAAGCGCACCGCCTCGGCGAAGCACTCGTTCTGCTTGTAGGCGCGCGGCTCGATGACCTGGTGCTTGACCAGGGTGCAGATCGAGGGCGCGTCGCCGTGGTACCGGAGCCCTCCGGCGTGGATCGGGTCGGGCACGAAGTTGTGACCGAGCGTGTACATCATCGCCACCGGCCCGACCCCGGCGGTGTCGCCGAAGTCGTAGGCGTAGGTGCCCCGGGTGAGCGTCGGGCAGGCCGCCGGCTCCGCAGCGATGAAGCGGGTGGCCGGCCGCTCGCCGCCGAGCTTGTCGGCGACGAAGGGGTAGCTCAGTCCGGCGAAGTTGGAACCGCCGCCGACGCAGCCGATGATCACGTCGGGATATTCCCCGACCATCTCCATCTGCTTCTTCGCCTCCAGGCCGATGACGGTCTGGTGGAGCAGCACGTGGTTCACCACCGAGCCCAGCGAGTACTTGGTGTCCTCGCGCATGGCGGCGTCCTCGACCGCCTCGGAGATGGCGATGCCGAGGCTGCCTGGCGAGTCGGGGTCCTTGGCGAGGATGCCGCGGCCACCGTTGGTCCGGTCGGTCGGCGAGGAGTAGACGGTGGCCCCCCAGGCCTCCATCATCGCCCGGCGGTAGGGCTTCTGGTCGTAGGAGACGCGGACCATGTAGACGGTCACCTCGAGGCCGAAGAGCGCGCCCGCGAAGGCGAGGGCGGAGCCCCACTGCCCGGCACCGGTCTCGGTGGCCAGCCGCCTCACGCCCTCCTTGGCGTTGTAGTAGGCCTGGGCGACGGCGGTGTTGGGCTTGTGCGAGCCCGCCGGCGAGACGCCCTCGTACTTGTAGTAGATGTGGGCCGGCGTGTCGAGCGCCTTCTCCAGCCGGTCGGCCCGGTAGAGAGGGCTCGGGCGCCACATCCGGTAGATGTCCCTGACCTCGTCGGGGATCTCGATCCAGCGCTCATGGGAAACCTCCTGGGCGATGATCGCCTGCGGGAAGATCGGGGCGAGGTCCGCCGGACCCATGGGCTGCATCGTCACCGGGTGCAGGTACGGGGCGGGCGGCTCGGGGAGGTCCGGCAGGATGTTGTACCAGCGCTCGGGCAGGTCGGCCTCGGTCAGCAGAACCTTCTTCATCGGTCGCCCACCTCCTGTTCAAGAAGCCACCGGCCAGAAGCGGCCGGAGACGGCCGCTTCCGCACTATAGGCGCGCAAGGGTAACCGCACAACAGCCGCCACACCTCCGCCCGCTTCCGTGCGGCAGCACCGGGTCGCTTGCTTAGATGAAGGGGACGGAAGCCCCCGCTGGAAACGCCATTCAGGAGGCCGTTATGAGAGTCACCAGGGTGGAGCAGTTCTTTCCCCGTCCTCGGATGCGTCTGGTCAAGATATCCACCGACGAGGGCATCGTCGGCTGGGGCGAAAGCACCCTGGAGGGCAAGCCGAAGAGCGGTATGGCCGCGGTTGAGGAGCTCGCCGACTACCTGGTCGGCAAGGATCCGCTCCCGATCGAGCACCACTGGCAGCACATGTATCGCTCCGCCTTCTTCCGCGGCGGCGCCATCCTCATGAGCGCCATCTCCGGCATCGACCAGGCGCTCTGGGACATCGCCGGCAAGCACTACGGCGTCCCCGTCCACCGCCTCCTCGGCGGGCCCACCCGCGACCGGGTGCGCATCTACGCGCACTGGGGCATCCACGACCGGAGCGAGGAGGGGCTGGCACAGGCCCGGGAGCGCCTCGACCTCCTGCTCCGGGAGGGAGGCTACACCGCGTTCAAGATGGGGCCAGGCGGCACCTGGCGGGGGCACGAGGCGCCGGCCCGGATCGACGAGTTCGTCGACCGCGCCCGGATGATGCGCGAGTGGGTCGGCCCCGAGGTCGAGCTGGCCTTCGACTTCCACGGCAAGATGACGCCGGCGCTGGCCATCGAGATCTGCAACGAGATGCGCGACATGCGTCCGATGTTCGTCGAGGAGCCGGTCCCCCAGGACAACGTCGACGCGCTGAAGCTGGTCTCCGACCACGTCAGCTTCCCCATCGCCAGCGGCGAGCGACTGCTGACCAGGTGGGAGTTCCGGCCGCTGCTGGAGAGCCAGGCCTGCGCCTACATCCAGCCCGACGGGGCCCACGCCGGCGGCATCAGCGAGCTGCGCCGGATCGCCGCCATGGCCGAGGTCTACTACGTCCACCTCGCCCCCCACTGCGCGATCGGCCCGGTCGCGCTCAGCGCCTGCCTCCAGGTCGACGCCGCCATCCCCAACCTCCTGATCCAGGAGTCGGTCGGGCCCCACCACCTCTTCGACGTGGCCCAGCCTTCGTGGACGCTGCGGGACGGCTTCGTCGAGCTGTCCGAGGCGCCCGGCCTTGGCATCGAGGTCGAAGAGAAGGAGGTGGCGAGGATGAGCCGCTACGTCGAGGAGCTCGGCGGCGAGCTCACCCACGAGTCGGACGGCAGCGTCGCCGACTGGTAGGGGTCAGCGGTCAGAGGAGAAATGTGGACACATGGTCCCGCCAGCGTCACCGCGAACGTCAGATGGACCCGCGCGGTACCACCCAGCGCACGGCCTGCCCGGTGACAGCAGCAATGCGGTCGAAGTCCTCGTCGTAATGGATGACAGCTAACCCATTCCGCTCAGCCACCGAAGCGGTAACGAGGTCGGGGATCTTGGCCGAACGGTGCTGATTCCTACGGGCCAGCGCCGCCATGACCTCAATCGCCCGGTCGAAGTCCGGCTGCTTGATCGGAACCCAACGGAAGGCCGCTCGTCGCCTTACGAGGGTGCGATCAAGATCATTGGCCCCCAGCGCCGAGAAGAGCACTTCCATCTCGACCATTGCACATGTCGCTACTCTGCCGCCAGCGATCAGCGGCCCGAGGGTCTCGGCCACTGCCGGAGCCTTCATGCGCGACAGAGCGCTGGTATCCGCGATGAATTGCTCGGTCAGCGCCACGCCTGCGCTCGAACCGCGGGACTATCAAGTTCCAGCCCCTCCATGGTCGAGAGTTGCTCCACGACTTGGCGCCGCGCCTCGGCGGCGACAACTTCACGGAGGGCTCGATCCACCGTTGCTTTCAGGCCCCGGGTTCCAAGTACACGGGACGCTTCCTCGACCAGGACCTCGTCCACCTCTAATGTGGTCTTCTTCATGGCTTTAGCATATACGCATCAAGACGAATAGACCATATATGCAGGGCGAATCTGACCATAGATTGCGAGATATCACGCAGTCAGAATCGAGTCGGCGAGCTCAGAAAAGCCCGCGACCAGCCCGTCGACGTAGCAGACGGTGTTCGAGGAGAGGGCCGGCACGCGCTGGCCGGGAAGGACGATGCCGACCAGGTTCAGCGGGTCGGCCGAGGAGAGTCTGACCACCTCTCCGCCCCGCCGCTGCCGCCTGACCTGGCGGAGGACGTCGATGGCGTCGGGATGGGCGAACTGCTCGCCGCTGAACCCTGAGACGAAGCGCCCGCCCCGGATCGTCCCCCTGGCCTCCATGCGGCGGAACGCCCACACCACCTCGCGCCAGGGCACGGCCAGGCTCTCGCGCGCGACCAGGTCATGGAAGACGACGCCCCAGCGCACGGCCAGCTGCTCCGCCACCGCCTCGGCGAGGTCATCCGGGTCGTGGTCGGCGGCCGGCGGCGGGAGCGGGGACCAGCGCCCGGCGATCCGGTCGGCGGAGGGGACGTGGCCGCGGCGCAGCCCCCGCCTCGCCGAGGTGGAGCCGGAGCCGAGGACGCGGCCGGCGAGGAGCGAGCGCAGGGCGCGGAAGCCGTCGGCGGTGACGAGGCCGAGTGCCACCCCCTCCCAGAGCGCCTCCTCGATCTCGCGGGGCCGGCGGCCGGTGAGCGCGGCGAGGTCGGCCGGGAACGACGCGCCGTGGTCGCGCAGCGCCTCCAGCACCTCCCGACAGGCGTCGGTGGCGGGCTCCGCCGGCGCCCTGTCGCCGCGCGCGGCCCGAAGCAGCCAGGGCAGATCGTCGCGGATCACGAGCGCGATCGGCGTGGCCCGTGAGGGCGACATCCCCGGTCGCCCCGGCGCCGCCTCGCTCTCGACTCGCGGCGAGAGCCTGCCCCAGGCGACGTCCCCGGCGAGGCAGCCCTCGTCCAGCCACTCGCCGCGGTAGCCAGTCACCCGCGCGGGAAGGACGTCCCGCTCCCAGACCCCGGAGGCGAGCTCGTAGCCCTGCAGCTGCTCGACCACGGCGGTCACGCCCCGGCGACCCTCCCGCTGCGTGCCCGGGGCGACGTGCTGCCAGCACAGCAGGAAGCGCATGAAGTCCTGGGCCGACACCGGCTCGACCTCGCGCCGCCTCCGCTCCCGCGTGTAGGCATGGATGCGGACCAGCAGCCGCCGGGCGCAGAACTCGTCCGGACCTTCGGGGTCGGTGAAGTGGCCGCGCAGGGCGAAGCCCTCCTCCTCGAGCCGGATCAGGGCCATCTCCATGGACAGCCCGTCGAGCGAGGTCTCGGCGATGAGGGCCTGGGCGGTGGACGGCCCGCGCACGTCGAGATGGCCGCGCAGCATCTCCGCCGCCGCGGTCTCGGCGTCCATCGGCCTCCGCTCGGAGAGCTCGATCCCGGCCGCCGCCTCCACGTCGGGGAACAGCCGCCGCACCGCCGGCACGCGCTCGGCGGCGCACCAGAGCGCCCCCTGCGTCCGCCGGACCTCGACGGCACGGCCCCGGCCGGCCAGCTCGGCGAACAGCCGGCCCCATTCCAGACGGGGGCGCATCACGTACGTCGTCATCAGGAGGTCGTGCAGCTCGTCGGCGTCCTCGGGCTGAGGCCGGACCTGCTCACGGACGCGGTCGATGGCGTCGGGATCCAGCCGGGCCAGGTCGTGAGCCTCGACGGGCAGGCCCCGCCGCAGCTGCACCTGCCGGCTGCGACGCTCCTCCAGCGGTGCGTCGTCGAGGAACGTGAAGGGCTGCCCGTTCAGGATCTCGTGGGCGAGGACCGAGGGCTCCGTGGTGTCGCGGGTGATGACGTTGATCCGGCCCGACTCCACCCCGGCCACCAGGTCGCGCAGGCCGTCGATGTCCATCGCCTCGTGCAGGCAGTCGGACAGCGTCTGCCGGACCAGGATGTGGTCGGGGATCTCGAGCGGCCCGGGGGCCACGTTCTCCTGGCAGGCGGCGAGGGTCGGGAAGACCGCCGCCATCAGATCGTCCGCCTCCATGCGCTGCACCGCCGGCGGGTTCTTCTTCCCGCCCCTGGTGCGCAGGACGGTCAGCGAGGTGTTGAGGTTCCAGCGCCACCTGGCCTGGTACAGGGGCGAGGTGAGGACGGCCTGGCGCACCACCTCCTCGACCGTCTTCGAGGCGAGGAAGGTCGGCACCCGCTCCAGCGGGAAGCTGTGCTGCGGTCCCAGCGAGAGCAGGATCGCGTTGTCGCTGGCGGCCGCCTGCAGCTCGAAGTCGAAGTTGACGCAGAAGCGCTTGCGGAGGGCCAGCCCGAGGGCCCGGTTGAGGCGGGCGCCGAAGGGGGCGTGGCCGATCAGCTGCATGCCGCCGGCGTCGTCGAAGAAGCGCTCCAGGATGATCGTGTCCATCGTCGGCAGGGCGCCGAGCGAGGCGAGGCCCGCCCGCAGGTAATCGACGATGGTGGCCGCCGCCGCCCCGCCCACGCCGCACTCCCGCTCCAGCCAGTCGCGAGCCTCGGCGGGCTGGCGCTCGCCGACCGCGGTGCGCAGCGCCGACACCTCCTCGGAGAGCTCCCTGGTGCGTCCCGGCGCCTCGCCCAGCCAGAAGGGGACGGAGGGCGGCGCGCCCTGAGCGTCGATGACGCGGACCGTGCCCGGCTCCACCCGCCGGATCCGCCAGGAGTGGGAGCCGAGCAGGAAGACGTCGCCGGCCATGCTCTCGATCGCCCAGTCCTCGTTGACGCTGCCGACCTGGGCCTCGTCGGGCTCGGCGATGACGCGGTAGTCGCCGAGCTCGGGGATCGCCCCGCCTGAGGTCAGCGCCGCCAGCCGTGCGCCTCGCCTGGCCCTGACGGTCCCGCCGACGCGGTCGCGGTGCAGGTAGTGGGCGCGGCTGCCGCGACCGGTCCGGATCCCCTCGGCGAGCAGCTCGGCGACCTCGTCGAAGTCGTCGCGGGCGAGATCGGCGAAGGGGGCGGCCCGCCGCATGAGGTCGAAGAGCTCATCCTCCTTCCACTCCTCGGCGGCGCACTCGGCGACCATCTGCTGGGCGAGGATGTCGAGCGGCCGGTCGGGGACGAGGATGGCGTCGAGGCGCCCCTGGCCGACCCCGCGCAGCATCGCCGCGCACTCGACCAGCTCGTCCCGGCTGGTCGGGTAGAGACGGCCCGAAGGGACACCGTCGCGAGAGTGGTTGGAGCGCCCGACCCGCTGCAGGAAGGTGGCGAAGCTCCGCGGGGAGCCGATCTGGCAGACCAGCTCGACGGGTCCGATGTCGATCCCCAGCTCCAGCGACGCGGTCGCCACCAGCGCCCGCAGGTCGCCCGAGCGCAACCGGGACTCGACCCGCTGCCGGCGCTCCCGGGAGAGGCTGCCGTGGTGGGCGGCGACGCTGGCCCCGAGCTCCTCGCCGAGGCGCTCGCCGAGCTGGTGGGCGACCCGTTCCGCCATGCGCCGGGTGTTGACGAAAACGAGCGTGGTGCGGTGGTCGTGGACATGGCCGGCGATGCGGTCCAGGATCTGGCCCATCTGCTCGGCCGAGGCGACCGCGCCGAGTTCGTCCTCCGGCAGCTCCAAGGCCAGGTCCAGACGGCGCCGGTGGCCCGTGTCGACGATCGCGCAGCGCGGCGTTCCGTCGGGGTTGTCGCGGTCGGGCCCGGCCCCCACGAGCAGCCGGGCGACGCTCTCGATCGGGCGCTGCGTCGCCGAGAGGCCGACCCGCTGGACCGGCCGCTCGGCGAGGTGGGCCAGCCGCTCCAGGGTCAGGGCGAGATGCGATCCTCGCTTGTTGCCGGCCACGGCGTGGATCTCGTCGACGATGACGGTCCTGGTGCTCCTGAGCATGGCCCGGCTCCGCTCCGCGGTGATCAGGAGGTAGAGCGACTCGGGGGTGGTGATGAGGAGGTCGGGCGGGCGGCGCAGCATCGCCTCCCGCTCGGAGGCGGCGGTGTCCCCGGTCCTCACCGCGACGCTGATGCTGGGCGCGGTCAGGCCGAGCTCGACCGCCACCTCGGCGATCTCGCGGATCGGGGCGGTCAGGTTCTGGTGGATGTCGACGGCAAGGGCCTTGAGCGGCGACACGTAGACGACCTCGGGCCCGGCCAGGCGGTCGGCACCTGCCTCGTGGGCACGGTAGATCCGGTCGATGCAGACGAGGAAGGCGGCCAGCGTCTTTCCGGATCCGGTGGGAGCGGCGATCAGCGTGTCCGAGCCGGCGGCGATCTCCCGCCAGCCGGCGGCCTGCGGCTCGGTCGGGCCGGCCGGGAACCGGCGCTCGAACCAGGCCCGGATGGCCGGATGGAAGGACGCAAACACCCGTTCACAGTACGTCGAGCCGCCGAGCATTGCGACACGCCCGGCGGGGATCGCGCTACGTCCGGGATCAGCCCTCGGGGACGGGCTGGCCGATCGGGATGCCGCCGCCCTGGGGGACGCCCTGATTGTTGGTCGTCATCAGCGACAGCTGCTGGGCGACCGACTCGCCGTTGCCCGGATAGACGTCGACCGGGGTCCCGATGTTGGCCCACTGGAAGGTGAACTGGGCGATGTTCAGGGGGACGTGCACGCAGCCGTGGCTCTCGGTCGCGGCGTCGAACTGCGACCCGGGGCCGAGCTCGGAGTCGGACTCCCAGGGCGCGTCGTGGATGGCCTCGCCGGTGTCGGTGAAGAAGACGGCGAAGCTGACCGGGGTCGGCGGGTAGTAGTAGGGCGAGCCCTTGGGCCAGGGCGAGGTGAAGGTCCAGGGCGAATCCTTGGACAGGACCTGCATCGGCCCGAAATCGGTGCCGACCGAGGTCACGCCGCGGATCCCGGTGGTGACCAGGGAGTGCTGGACCAGCTGGCCGTTCTGGTAGTAGTAGATCTCCTGCTGCTGATAGTTGACGATGATGTGCTCCGGGCCCAGGTTGGCCAGCAGCAGCGCGTTGATCTGGGACGCGTACTGACCGATGGCGGCGGCGGCGAAGGCCACCTGATCGGCGGCGGCGGCGTTCAGCCCCGGCTCGTAGAAGGCCATGGTGTTGTACAGCGAATCCATCTGGGGGATCTTGGGGAAGCGTCCCGCCAGCGATTCATAGGTCGCGATCGAGGCGTCGTTGTTGCCGCTGGCGATGCTGCCGTTCCCGTCCCCGCGGAGGGTCTGGACGTTGCCTCCGCTCTGGCTCATCAGCGTGGTGGCGGCGGCCTGGATGGTGGTGTTCACCTTGGCCTGCTGGACCCCGACCTGCTTGAGCTCGGACACCAGGGTGCTCGCCGTCGCGTTGAGGTGGTAGAGCTGGGTCGGCGACGGCGTCTTGGCCTGCGCCTCCACCGAGGTCTGCAGGGCGCTCAGCTGGGAGGTGTAGGGCGCGAGCACCGGGGTCGGCGTCTGGATCTGCTGGTCGTGGGCGTAGGCCGACTGGGCCTGCTTGGCACGACCGCTCAGGCGGGAGTCGAGCTCGCTGAGCACCGCCCTCTCGCGCCGGAGCAGCCGGGCGTCGAGGGTGCGCCCCTGGGACGTCCGGTGCTCGTAGTAGGGGAGGCCGGCCACCGACCTCGCCCAGAAGGGCGGCGCCGTGCGCAGGAAGCGCCTGGCCTGGACCAGCGCTGATCCCAGGTCGGCCGGCTGGTAGCCGAGCTTCGGCGCCTGTCGGACGTCCTGGGCGAGGCGCTCCCGCGCCGAGACCTCCGCCGCCCGGGACCGACCGGCCCGGCCGGAGAGGACGTAGCCGCCCGTGCCCAGCGCGGCGACCACGACCACCGCCACGGTGACGATGACCGCCAATCGCGTTCGTCTCGCACCAGCCACCACACCATTTGTAACGCGGAATCGCGCCGTCCGCTCCGGGGAAAATCACGCGATCGGCCCCGTGATCCTCGGTTCAGGGCGGGCAGCCGCCGGCCAGAACCGCGATCGGCGGCCCCCTCCCTTCGAGCACTCCCCCTGTCGTCGCCCGTCGTGCCGCCGTCTTCCTCCCGACTCGAGACCAGGATCGAGGCGCCGCTCCTGCCGCTACCGCTCCTCCGGCTGCGCAACGTGCCCGGGTCGAACGCCATCGGGCTCCTGCTGGGTACGAGCTTGCTGACCTTCGTCTTCGTCGGCACCCTCTCCATGCAGCAGGTGCTCGGATTCTCGGCTCCGGCGACCGGGGCGGCCTGGATGATCGCCTCGGTGACCTCCCTCGTCCTGGCCTTCGGTGGCATCTCGCGGAGGCTGGTGAACCGCACCTCGGCCAAGTCGGTCATGGTCCTGATCGGAGCCGGGATGCCCTGGGCCGCGCAGGCACCGCCCGATGGGAGCTTCTGGCGGGACCTGGCCGGACCGTTCTTCGTCGCCGGCATCGGCACCGCTCTCGCCTTCATCCCTATCTCGATCGCCGGGCTGACCGACATCCGCGAGCACGATGCCGGCATCGCCTCCGCCTGCTCAACACCTCGCAGAACCTCGGTGGCGTGATCGGGGCGCCGTCGCCTCGTCCATCGCCGCCTCTCACTCCCACCTGCTCGTCCTCCAGGCTAGGCGCCGGCCGCCGCCCTCACCGGGGGCTTCCAGGCGGCGCTGTGGGTGTGCGGGCTGAGCGGACTGGTCGCCACGCCGTGGCCGTGCCGGCGGCCGATTAGCCGGGCACGACCGGCAGCAGGAGGTGGGAGGGGTGCGCGGCGTCATGGTGAATCGTGTTGTCGGCCACGACGAAGCGGGCGCTGACGCCGAGCGGGTCGCCGGTGTTGGGATTGACGTCGAAGCGGGGATGGTTGCTGCTGCTGACGTCGACGCGGATCCGGTGGCCGGCGGCGAAGACGTTGCTGGTCGGATAGAGGACGATCACCAGCTCGTACACCTTCTCCGGCACCAGGGGCGCCGGCCTCGACCGGTCGTCCCGGTACCGGGCGCGGAGGATGCTGTCACCGACGTTCAGCGCATACCCGTCCGGATAGTCGGAGTTGGGCGGGTGGACGTCAACGAGCTTGGCCGTGAAGTCGGTGTCGACGGCCGATGACGAGACCCAGAGCCGGACGCTGACCGGCCCCGTCACCTCGGTGTTCCGCTCGAGCGGCTCGGTTTGGAAGGTGAGCACGTCGTGCCGGACGTTGAGGGGCAGGGTGTCGGTGCAGCCGGGAAGTCCCGGGCGGCCACGCTGGTCGAAGCCGCCGGCGGGCAGCACCTCCTCCGCCGCCGAGATATTGCCGCCGATGGTGGGGACGGGATCCGACGGGTCGTAGCGGTAGGTCGTCGACGATGCCGCGCCGTCCGGGCGCTCGGTGCCCAGCGTCCCGTCGCTTCTCAGATAGAAGGGGGTGGCCACGGCCCGCTCCAGCGGCCAGGCCGGCTCGTTGCGCCATCGCCCTCCGTGGTCGAGGCGCCCGCTCAACAGCCTGCGGCCGCTGCCGCCGCCCATGACGAAGATCCGGACCGGGGGCTCCTCCCAGAGGCCCGTGTCCAGGCCCTTCAGCGCGGTGTCGAAGAAGCGGAGGCGCAGCGCGTCGAAGTCCTCGGCCGCGTCGATGCCGAAGTCGGCGTCCCCGGACCACGACTGGGCGACCGTCGTCACGCCGTGGACCCAGGGCCCCATCGTCATCCGGACCGGCCCCGTCTTGCGGCGGCTCAGCTCGATGTAGTTGTCGGTGGTCGCTCTGGCGTAGGAGTCGTACCAGGCGCCGAACAGGGAGATCGGCACGTCCGCGTGCTCGTCGTAGTGCTCCTCGACGTTGAGGCCGAGCTGCTTCCAGTAATCGTCGTAGTCGCCGCGGCGGACGATGTCCAGCACCCACCGCTCGATCGAGGGGAAGTGGCGGAGGACCGACACCCCCGGCTTGAGCGGCCCGCGGCCGAGCCAGGTCGTGACCTGGTCCCACTCGCGCTTCACCGCGTCGCGCAGCGCCGGGTCGGCCTGCGCCGCCGGAGAGTCCCAGGCCATGCGGAAGGCGTAGACGAAGAACCGCAGCTCGGCGGCGCCGCCCTGGCGCATGGAGCCGGTGTGGTAGTTCGACATCGCCTCGCTGGGGAACATCGCCGCCAGGTGCGGAGGAGCGAGGTTGGCGAGCGCGTGCTGGTCGCTGCCCGAGTAGGAGCAGCCCATGGTGCCGACCCGGCCCGTCGACCACTCCTGGATGCCCAGCCACTCGACGGTGTCGTAGCCGTCCGGCGCCTCCAGCGCGAACGGGTACCAGTCGCCCTCGGACGCGAAGCGGCCACGGACGTCCTGGAGGGCGACGACGTAGCCGTGGCGGGCGAATCGCTTGGCACTCGCGACCAGCGTCGCGCCCCGTTTGTCGTAGGGCGTGCGCTCGACGAGGATGGGGAACGGCCCCGGTGCCCGCGCGCCGTGGTCGGCGGGGAAGTACAGGTCGGTCGCGAGCCGGACGCCGTCTCGCATGGGGATACCGACCCCCCGCTGCCAGCCGACGTCATGGATCGGGGACGACGCCTCGCGCTGCGACATGGCACCTCCTGGCAATGAGAAGAGCGGTCAGGTCAGCGTAACGCTGAACCGGGCCCCGGGTCGATGCGGACGACCCTGCAGGCATGAGCAAGGCGGTTTCAGGCATCGACAACCCTGTCAGCGCGGGCCTCCTCCCCCGAGGGGGCCCCCGCCAGAGACGCGATCCAGGTAGCGAGCCAGGACGGACGCGTGTTGATTGGCAATGACGACGCGGTCGATCCACCCGGCCGGATCCTGATCACGGCGGTCAGCCGGAGCGCCGAAGTCCTCCCTGGTCCTGTAGGAGAGGCCCTCCGCGGCGAGATATTCGATGGAGAAGCCGCGCCCCTCCAGGAAGAGCGGCCACTCGACGTCGTTGGCGATCGAGTCCTCCTCGCATCCGGCGACCACCGCGGCCGCCGCCGGCGCGGACATCAGGCGGATGGCGAACATCAGGTCCCAGTCGCGCCCGGTCATCAGCCGGTAGATGTGGTTCACGATCCGCTCGGTCTCCCGCAGACGGCGCGGAGACGCCTCCATCGCCGCCTCGGTGCGGCCGACGACGACGAGGTCCCCGGTCAGCTCCAGGCACCGGCGCAGCTCCGGCTCGGCCGCCTCCGCCCAGCGCAGCACGTGATCGACGTCGGAGTAGAGGACCGCATCGGGCTGCAGCTCGAGCGCGAGCTCGACCGACCGCCGCCGGTGCCGACCTGCCGCCCCGGTCGGGTCCTCCACCGCGATCCGGGCCCCGAGACCGTCCCGCAGATGGCTGGCCACCCTCTCGTCCGTCCCCCTCATGACGACCGCCCCGACCCCGGCGAACAGCCCGTCCAGCGTCCCCGACAGGTGCTGAAGGCCGCGGAGGAAATGACCCCCGGGATCTCCCACCGTCACCGCCAGAGCCACCCGCCGCGCCGGCCCGTTCGAGGGATTCATCAGTTCGCTCTCTGCCTCCTGACCGCCCATCCTCCGGTCGTACGACGTGCTCTCCCGACGCATCCCCGCCTTCTCGAGGACCCGCGCCGACGCGGGTTGGCAACCCTGCACTTCGCCAGCACGCGGGTCGAATCGAGCTCGTCGATCTCGCCGGCGAGGAGGGCCCGAACCGGCTCGGTCATGTGGCCGCGGCCCCGGCACCGGCGGGCCAGCGCGTAGCCGAGGTGGCGGTCGTCGGGCGTCCCACCGAGGGCGAGCCAGCCGATCGCCGCTCCCCCGCCGCGCTCCGCGATCGCGTACCGCCGGAGCCCCGCGCCTCCCGAGCCGCCTCGGCCAGACGCTCGTCGAACCACCGCCGCCGCTGCGCCGCGGCGAGCGGCGCGAACTGCAGGTGGCGGATGACCTCCGGGCGGGACAGCAGGGCGTCGACGGCGTCCCGGTCGGCCGGCTCGTAGTCACGGGCGACCAGGCGGCCCGTCTCCAGCACGACCATCGGTGCCGGCTATCTCGGCGCCGCCCGCGGCGGCGCTCACTTGCACTTCTTCAGCGCCTGCTCGAACTCCTTGCGCATCTGGTTCCCGCCCTGGCTCTTCCAGCTGGAGATCATGCCGTCGAGCGCGGAGAGCGGCTGCCGCCCGACCAGGATCGCGTTGGTGGTGTTGGTCTGGAGCTGGGAGAGCGTCCCGGCGGCGGAGATGGAGGTCGGCGAGTACAGGCCCTGCGTGGGGTCGGCGACGGCCCGCTTGATCATCTCCGCCTGCAGCTGCTGGGCGAGCAGGGCGAGGCTGTTGTTGGTCGGGTAGAAGTAGTTGATCTCGCCGGTCATGTCCAGGTAGTTCATCCCGTTGCACCAGTTCTCGGCGCCGCTGCTGACGCTGACCGGGCTGCCGTCGACCATGTTGTACATGACGCCCTCGATCCCGTCCTGGATGAACATCCCCTCCTCGCTGCCAAAGGGCGCCGCCATGTAGTCCATGACCCGGAGCAGCTCGACGACGCGCTTCTCGCTCTTGATCGTGGTCGGGATGCTGGTGAAGCCGAAGTTGGCCGCGTTCGAGGGAATCAGGATCTTCCCTCCGTCGTGGCCGGGCGGGAGGAAGGGATAGGGCTTGGCGTGGGGCACGCTGGCGAGCAGGTTGGGGGGCGGCCCCGGAGCCATCATCCCGATCAGCGGCGCGTAGCCCTGCGCGAAGTAGCCGACCTGCCCGGACGTGAACAGGTCCAGCTGCTGGTTGAAGGTCTGGGTGAGGACGTCGGGATAGAAGGCGCCGGCCTTCCACAGCTGGTGGGAGAAGTCGATCGCCGCCCGGTACTCGTCGGTCTCGATGGCGTTGGTCAGCGACCCGTCCTTGTTCACCCGCCAGTTGTTGGGGACCCGGAACATGCTGTTCCAGAGGTCTCCATAGAGGCCGCCGAAGGCCCAGGTCCGGTTGCCCTTCCCCTCCGGATGCCCGCTGTTGAAGGCGCCGAACATCTTCAGGACCTGGGCCGCGTTCTTGGGCTGGTCGACGCCCAGCTTCTCCGCCCAGTCCTTCCTGTACAGGCCGGCGAAGCCGTTGACCGGAGGGATCGGATAGGGCACGCCGTAGACCCGGCCGGCGAAGGTGGTGTCGGCCCAGGTCACCCTGGGCAGGCGCGGCAGGTTGGTGAACTCGTTGAGGCCCTTGCCGCTGACGTAGTCGGTGAGGTCGTGGAACGCTCCCTCGGCGACGATCTTCTCGAAGGATGCCGACGTCGTCCCGTCCGAACCGCCCTGCCCGAAGTTGATGTAGGTCAGGTCGGGGAAGCCGCTGGAGGCGAGCGTGTCCAGCTTCGTCGCGTAGTCGCCCGAATCGACCAGCGTCGGCTGCCAGGTGACCCCCAGCCGGCGGTTGAGCTCCTGCCACCATCGGTTCTGCGACATCGGTGGGGGCGGCGCGCCGTAGAGGATCTGGAACGTGGTGACCGTCCCGCCGTTCCCCGGCGGATCACCGTGCCACGAGGTGTACGGCTCGGGAAAGCTGGTCCACGCCACCGGCGTGTTGGGCGTCCCCGAGATCACCTCGTGGGGCTTCTGCTCCGGCGGCTTCACGTCGAAGGACAGCAGGTTCGCGCACGAGGCGACGACCCCATGGCTCGGCCCGCCACACGAGGCGAGCAGCCCCGTGCCCCCGAGCGCGAGCAGTCCTCCGAGCATCTCTCGACGTCGCGGGCGCCAACGCTCCGCACGTCCCCTCCCTCCAGGTTCCATATGGCCAATCTACGCCCGTATCGATTCAACGATGGCCCTGGCCGGCCGCCGAGAAGGTGTCGAGGTGAGGTACTCCTCGTAGGAGCGCTCCGACACCCGCTCGATCAGTGCCGTCAGCAGCACGTACCCGGAGTTGCTGTAGGCCCACCGCTCGCCGGGTTCGAAGTCGAGCGGCTCGTCCTTGAAGAGGGCGATGAGCTCGTCGAGGGCCAGGTCGCTCCGCCAGAGGCCGAGCCACGAGTCCATGCCCGTGAAGTTCGGGATCCCGGAGGTGTGGGTGAGGAGGTGCTCGAGCGTGATGTCGCCGGCGCGGCCCGGGTAGTCGGGGAGGTAGCGACTCAGCGGATCCTCGATCCGCAGCCGCCCCTCCTCCGCCAGGAGCAGGATGGCCACGGCGGTGAACTGCTTGGTGATCGACCCGATGCGGAACCGCATATCGGGGCGACGGGAACCCCGAGCTCCATGTTGGCCAGACCGTGGCCGGCCTCGAGGATCGTGTCCCCGTCCCGGCGAACGGTGAGCGCGGCGCCGGGCCGGTCGGCGAGGAACCCCTCCCCGAGTATGGCCGAGATCTCCGCGACGACCGTCTCCTCTCGAGCCGCGGTCATCGACACCCCTCCTCGTTGACGTTCACCGTTGACCGAATGCTATCCGTGCCGGGTGCTCGCCGGGTCGGGTGTCAGAGCTCGCGGCCCAGGGCTTCGAGGGCCGACTCGGCGCGGTCCACCATGTTCTCCACGTACGCCGGGCGAAGGCTCCCGACCCCGTCGATGCCGAGGAAGTCCCTGGTCACCGCGAAGCCCATGTACGCGGTGTTGACGTAGACGGTGGCCCAGAGGAACCCGATCCGGACCAGCCGCAGGTCGGGCGGCATCGCGGTGAG
This sequence comes from Candidatus Dormiibacterota bacterium, assembly GCA_036272915.1. GTDB lineage: Bacteria > Chloroflexota > Dormibacteria > Dormibacterales > Dormibacteraceae > DATAXV01. The sequence goes on along the minus strand of DATAXV010000077.1, from coordinate 3,094 downwards.
CTCGACGCACCTCTTCAGATAGGCGTGGAACGGCGGCGATCCCATCTCGGTGACGTTGGCGAGGTCCAGCATCTCCGGCCCGGAGCGTGCGTTGCCCCAGTCGATGATGGCGGCGCCCTCCGGCGTGACCACCACGTTGCCGGGATGCATGTCACCGTGCACCAGGGTCCGCGGCAGGACGCGGAGGGCCTCGCCGAGCCGGGCATCACCGGCTCTCCGCAAGAGGGAATCCCTGACGCGTTCCAGGAGCGGGAGCCGGCGTTCGCCCAGGACCTCATCGACCTGGTGGGCCACGTGCAGGCACAGGTGGCGCCAGCTGTCGGCGTCGATCGGAGGGAGGGCCAGGCGCTCGACCTCCGGGCCGGCGAACGCCACGTGCAGCTCGGCGAGAGCGCGGAAGACCGAATGCGGTATGGGGCCCTTCGGAGCTCGGCCCGCGAAGAAGGGCATGAGCACCCAGAAGCCGCGTTCGTCCCTCCCCTCCCCCAGCAGCTCGGGCAGCTCGGCCGGATGTCCGGGCACGTCCTGCAGCGCCCTCATCGCCCGCATCTCCGGCCGGTCCACCCTCTTGAGCACGACCGACAGGCGCTCGCGGGTGCCGTCGGCCGCCGACAGCTCGAAGTCGAGTCTGGTGACGGCGTCGGCGACGAACCCGCCGACGAGAGGTAGGTGCCCCAGGAGAGTCACCTCAACCGGCGATGCGTGCCTTCTCCCCGCCCACCCGCCGAGAGAGTCCACGGCCTCCAAGAGGGGTGGATCCATGGTCCACCGACCATACACGGGCCGTCCCGGCACGGTCACCTCCGGTGACCGGATGGTTACGCTGATCCGGCAGCAGTCAGGGGCGGGCATCGAGCCGGCAATCGGGGAGAGTGCAGGAGGGAGTCGTGTTGGATCAGATCGACCTCATCGTCGGGGACGTGCCCAGGGTGGCGGAGTTTCTGCGAGACGCAGTCGGCCTCGAGATGGCGGTCTCGATGGAGGAGTTCGCCGAGCTCAGGGCCGGCGAGATGACGGTGATGCTGAGCAGGATCGTGCCGGGGCCGGCGGAGATGGCTCGAGGACTCATCCTCCATGTCCGGGTCGACGATGTGGATGCCGCGATCGAGCGTGCCCGCGGTCAGGGGGCGGAGGTGCTGGTCGAGCCCCGGCCGACCGGCCGGGGCTGGGAGCTGGCCATCATCCGCGGCCCAGAGGGGACCCTGGTCGACTTCTACCGGCAGGTCAGGGCACCGGGAGCCGGCTGATCGACATGCCGTGCTTGCTGCGGGTTGTGGGTCACGGGGCCGGAGCAGTCGATGGATGAAGCAGACGTCGTCAGCCGCGCCGAGGCGGTGCTGAGCGAGCTCCTCGGCAGGCCCGTCATCGTGGCGGACTTCACTCGAAGCCGCCTGGAGGTCTCTGGAGCCCCGGCCTATGTGTGGTCGGTCGCGCGCTGCCGCCTGACCGGCATCGGGACCGGCGAACCCGAGGCCGTCGCCGTGAAGTGGCTCCGTCGCGACCTCGACGAATTCCGGATCGACCCGCGGCAGATGCTGACGGAGCGGGCCGCGCTCGAGTTCCTGGACGATCTCGGCCTGGAGCTGGCGCCCCGCCTGCTCGCCTCCGATGCCGCGACCAGCGTTCTGGTTCTCGAGGACCTCCATCCCCGCCGCGCCCTCTACGACCTCCTGGATGGAGAGGAGTCCGAGGAGGCCCGGCTCGGCCTCGCGGCCTTCGCCACCGCTCTCGGCGAGCTGGCGGCGACGACGGTCGGTCACGCCGCCACCTACTACCGCCGCCGGCGATCGCTCGGACCCGTCGAACCGCATCGCGACCGCGAGGGTCAGATCGTCCAACGGTGGATCGCCACCCGTGCGGCGGCGGCCGCGATCGGCGTCCCCATCCCCGACCATGCCCAGGCGGAGATGGCGCGGGTGCTGCACCTGATGCTGCATCCGGGGCCTTTCCTCGCGTTCTCGAACGGCGATCCAGGCGAGAACAACTTCCTGATCCTCGGATCCGACGGCCGGACGATCGACTTCGAGTTCGCGGGCTACCGTCATGCCCTCCTCGACGGGGCCGCTCTCCACCTGCCCGGGCCGAGATGGATCACCATGCCCGACCCGGTCGAGTCCGGGCTCGAAGCCCTGCATCGATCGGCTCTGAGCCAGGCCCTCCCGGAGGTCCAGGACGACCGCGTCTATGGCGACGCGATGGCCGCCGCCGTACTGGCGACAGCCCTCGAGCGACTGGCCGACAGCCAGCTGGATCGGATCGCCAAGGTCGACCGGCGCCCCGCCGGAGACGGCAGCCGCCCGCAGGTGATCACGACCCTCGAGTACTCCGCCCGAGCGGCCCGCCATCACGTCGCCTTCCCCCGCCTCGCCGGCTGGTGCCTGGATCTCGCGGAGCGGCTGAGAGCGCGCTGGCCGGACGCCGACGAACGCCTGAATAGCCTCGCCGGCAACCCAGCGACCTGGGTTCGCCGCTAGCCAGAGCCTGTCGGCGGCGGCCGGAGACAGATGGGTGCCACCTGTCGATCCCGATACGCTCCGGTAGCGGTTCCTCGGTCACCTTCTGATGGTGGAGGATGGCCAGATGCACGCCGGGGTGGATGCGACGGCCATGAGGACGGCCGGTTTACCGACTGGCAGCGGTCGCTTGGATCGAGGCTTCGACCGGCGAGACGTGCTCAGTCCGGCCGGGATCATCCGCGCCGCAGGCGGTGATCTCCGGAGCCCCGGCCAAGGAGACCTGGAGCCAGTCGTCGTCATTGGGTGGGATCACACGGACGTCTGACGCCGGTGCGCCCGGCGATTCGCTGCAGGGGATGGTGTTGACCCGGATGTAGGCGGCCTGGTTGGGAGCAAGCTCGACCAGGGAGGGCGTCGCCGACGTGACCATCTGATCTCCGCCCCACACATCCTCAAACGGGAGCTGATCGCTCTGACTGTCCACGAACGAGACGCCCGGATAGCCGTCGAGGTGACATCCCACCCCCGAGTCATTGGTGAGGACGAGGTCGACGGTGTCCTGCATGGTCCTCTCATCGACTCGAGGGCCAAGGGTCAGGACGAGCTGAGAGGCGACGCACTCGGCGGGGAATCGGATC
>DATAXV010000076.1:0-10195 GCA_036272915.1 Candidatus Dormiibacterota bacterium | reverse complement strand
GATGAACTCACCCCACAGGAGTAGAAGCAGTCCCCCCGCCGCCACGAGGGCGGGTGCCATGCGGACCATCAACGGACATATTGACACTCCGGAGCGGCACTGTGGCCGCCGAGTGCGAGGGCTGGGGGATGGGAGGCCCCGAGGCCTCCCATCCGGCTGTCAGCGGTACTGGTGAGGTCCGAAGTCCGCCTCGTAGTAGGGGGCGAGCATGCTCCCCGGGGCGACGATCTCGTCGATCTTGGCCCGATCCTCGTCGGTGATGGTGACTTCGAGCGCCTTGAGGTTGTCCTCGAATTGCTCCATGGTCCGGGGGCCGATGATGGGACTGGTGACGCCGGGCTGGTCGATGCACCACGCCAGCGCCACCTGGGACAGCGTCGCCCCCTTCGACTCGGCGATCGGGGTGAGCCCCTCGACCACGTCATAGACGTTCTCGTTGAAGCGCCGGGCGAGCATCCGGTTCTGGCCGACGTCGGCGAAGCGGCTGCCCTCGGGGACCGGCTGGTCCCGCTGGTACTTGCCGGTGAGCAGACCGCCCGCGAGCGGGCTCCAGGGGATGACGCCGAAACCGTAGGTGCGGGCCATCGGCAGCAGCTCCCGCTCGATCCGGCGGTCGAGGATGTTGTAGGGCGGCTGCTCGCAGACGAAGCGGTTGAGGCCCAGCTCCTTGGAGGTCCACAGCGACTCGACCAGCTGCCAGGCGGCGTACGTGCTGGTGCCGATGTAGCGGACCTTGCCGTCCCGGATCAGGTCGTCGAGGGCGCGCAGGGTCTCGTCGATGGGGATGTCGGACTGGGGCCGGTGGATCTGGTAGAGGTCGATGTGGTCGGTCTGCAGCCGGCGGAGGCTGGCCTCGCACTGGGCGATGATGTGGCGCCGACCGTTGCCCTGGGCGTTGGGGTCGTCGTCGGCCATGACCCCGTGCACCTTGGTCGCCAGGACGATCCGGTCCCGCTTCCCGTTCCGACGCAGCGCCTCGCCGGTCACCTCCTCGCTCCGTCCCCGGCTGTAGACGTTGGCGGTGTCGATGAAGTTGACGCCGGCGTCGATGGCGCGGTCGATGATCGCGTAGCTGTCCTCGGGCTCGGTCTTGCCCCCGAACATCATGCAGCCGAGGCAGATGGGGCTCACCCGCACGCCGGTGCGGCCGAGAGATCGGTACTCCATTCGGTGTCTCCTCTCCTTACTTCCAGGTACTGGCCGCCGAGCGCGGAGGAGCCTCGGGGACCCCGCCGCCTACCCCATTTTGCTCGATGACGCCGGACCGACGCCCGGGCGGGCGGATCCTCAGTCCCATGTCACGGGGTCCCATTTCCCAGAGAAGAATCTTGCGCGCACGGCGTGGCGGGCTCTATGCTGTTGCTGTCCGGTCACCGTATGGCGTGACGGACTTTGGCGGAAGCATGCGTGGGGAAAGACATTCGTAACGACGCATGGCTGATTTTTAGGAGGTATTCGTATGTTCCTGTGGGCTGACTGGTGCCAGAGCGTTCTTGACGTGATCATCAACATCTGCGCCGTCGTGAGCATTCGCCTGTAGTTCGTTCCTCTGTCTGGCGCCGTTCGTGGCGCTGCTTCGTGACAGAGGTAGGAGCCTCCCCGGACCGCGGTCCGGGGAGGCTTTGCTGTCTCAGCACAGATCTCTGCCGAGACTCTGCCTAAAGTCTGCCTTTACATAGCGGCGCTTTACAGTTCTAGGCGGGGCGCCGCCGATAAACCGTGACTTCACAGCCGGACTGTGCGCCGGCACACATTCTCACACCGGGGCATGTGTGGCCTGTATGGCCTGTGCCGCTGTCACATAGCCCTGCACCACCATCTGATGAAGGACCGTCGCGCGACGCAGGCGGGCCAGTTGCGGATGGTCGATGGGATCGTAGCCGCTGGGCGCCTGGGGCAGACCGGCGAGGAGGGCGTCCTGAGCCAGGGTCAGGTCGGCCAGGCGTCGGTGGAAGTAGACCTGGGCGGCCTGGACGACGCCGACCGTGCCGTGGCCGAGGTAGAGCTCCGACGCGTAGGCGTCGAGGACCTGGGTGCTGCTCAGGTGGGTCTCCAGCTTGAGGGTGAGGACCAGATCCTCCCACCGCCCTCCGACGGTGCCGTCATCGCCGTTCAGGTAGAGGTCCTCGGCCAGCTGCTGGGCGATGGTCGAGCCGCCCTCGCAGGTGCACCGGTGCCGGGCGTCATAGACGCCGGCCCGCACGATCCCCTCGACGTTGACGCCATGGTCGTGATAGAAGCTCGCGTCCTCGGTCGCGATCAGCGCCTCGGCCAGCTGCCTCGGTAGCTGGTCGGTGCCGACCGTCGTGGTGTGGTGGGCGCCGTCCTTGGCCGCGACCAGGCCCATGGCGTCCGCCGTGGAGGGGGTCACCATCCAGGTCACCGCGGTCGCGGCGACGATCACGGCCAAGGCCAGGCCGACCAGCTCGACCGGATACCAGGACCACGCCGGCCAGCGGCGTCGATGGGGGCGGGAGGCGGTGCGCTTGCTGGTCATGGGCGCGGCGAGGGGCGTCACCGGTCCAGCACCGTGGCCCCCTCGCATGTGACTTCGCTCCTGCGCCCAGCCCCCTCAGCCGGTGAAGTAGAGCATCTCCTGGGAGGGGTCGTATCGGGGCGATTCCTGGGCGATCGCCGGCGTCAGCGTCGACCAGCTGTAGGTGTAGTCGCGGCCCTGCATGAAGCCGGGGTCGTTGGCGTAGACGACGTTCCGGGTGGCGTCGTAGCCGATCAGGAGGATGACGTGGTGGACGTTGTCGGACCCGTAGTAGGGAGCGATCGCGGCGCCCCCCGGGTCGCCGTGGGTCATCAGCGCGACCAGCACCGGATGGCCCCCGGCCAGCGCCCGCTCCACGTTGGCCAGCGTCACCGGCTCGATCGTCGGCGTTAGGCCGAACATCGCCTGTGCGGTCTGGGCGACGCTGGCGAGGGGCAGTGACAGCACGCCCGGCCAGACCTGCCGGTCGCGGGCGATGATGGCCCCCATCTGCTGGTCGGCCACGGCGGGCGGGATCACCGACTCCCGATCACCTTTGTAAAAGTCCTCCACCATCAGGGTGTCGGCGGCCGTGCAGTAGTGCTCGTGGGCGGCGTCCCAGTTGTCGAACGGGGCCTGAGGCGTGTAGGGGACCTGGTTCATCACCTGGGCCGGCAGCGGCGTCGCCGTCGGCTCGGGGGTCGGCGCGGCGGTGGGCGTGGGCCGAGGGGTCGGGTTCCGCTTGGCGACCAGCCCTGACCGGGACGGGGCGCCGGCGTCGCGAAGCCGCAGGCCGACCACGGCTCCGGCCACCACGAGCACGAATACGGCGCAGATCGCGATGGTGCGCCTCACGGCGCCCCCATCCTACGGGGAGCGTCGGTTAAACGGGCCGATCCGGATCTTATCCGGCCCCCTCCGCTGCAGGCACGCCGCCCGGCCGGTTCCAGGCGGCGCACGCGGTCCTTTCGTGCCCGCGGAGTCTCCGGTCTGCAACCGGCATTCTTATGTCACCGGTGTCATTTGTAACAACTGATACAAACCGCAACGAGTCGCTAACCTCCGGTTAACCGCCGCCTCGGAAAGATGCAGACAGGCGTTCGTGAAGCGCAGGTGATGAAGAGGAAGTCGGGATTCGGAGGGGATACATGTCGAGAGCGGAGACCTTGCACCGTCGGCTCCTCGCGCTGTTGAGCGCGGGGTTGCTCGCGTGCTTGACGCTGGCCGCCTGCGGCGCGCCGTCGAACAAGACGGCCGGTGCGACCGCCAAGAAGGTGCCTCTGGTCCTCTACGCGGCAGAGGGGTACGACAGCGCCGAGGCGACGGCGTTCCAGAAGGCGACGGGCATCAAGGTCGAGCTCGACGACGACAGCACGGGACCTCTGACGACCAAGATCGAGGCGGAGAAGAACAACCCGCAATGGGACCTCTTCTGGGTCGACGGGGACGCGGTCTTCGCCTCCCTCGACAAGCAGGGCCAGCTCCTCAAGGGGTGGGAGCCGTCCGCGGTCGACCACTACAACTCCGTCGGTCGCTCGCTGATCCCCTCGGACCACAGTTACGTGCCGACCGGGGTGACGATGGCCGCCGCCCTCGTCTACAACGCGCAGACCGTCTCCTCACCCCCGACCTCGTGGAGCCAGCTTCTCGGCAGCGAGTGGAAGGGTGAGGTCGGCATGAACGACCCGGCCGTCTCCGGCCCGACCTATCCGTACGTGGCCGGGCAGATGGCGCATCTCGGCGGTGTGCGCCAGGGCGAGCAGTACTTCACCAAGCTGCACGCCAACGGCCTCCACGTCTATCAGACCAACACCAACACCCTGCAGGCGCTGGAGACCGGGCAGATCAAGGTGGCCACGATCCAGAGCTCGGCGGGCATCGGCGCGGGTACCAAGGATCCGCACATCAAGGTCGCCTACCTCGGCCCGGAGACGGTCCTGCCCTCGGTGCTCGGCATCGACTCCAAGGCCTCCAAGCAGGCGCAGGCCGAGGCCAAGCAGTTCGTCGAGTTCGTCCTTTCCCCCGCCGGCCAGAAGGTCATGCAGTCGGGCGATCCCACCGGCGATTCGCTCTTCTGGCCGCTCATCTCGGGCGAGAAGCCGCTGTCCGAGCTCCCACCGCTCTCGTCGGTCCCGACACAGACCATCAATCCCTACACCTGGGGTCCGCGCGAGGCGTCGGTCAACACCTGGTTCACCGACAACATCGTCCAGTGAGGAGCGGGGTCACGGCCCCGCCGAGTTCATCGTGAAGACGGTGACGGCTCCCTGTGAGGGGGGAGCCGCCGGCATCAGTCCGGGCGGAGCGGAGCCCCTCACCGGGCGGAGCGGGTTCGGCTGGTACCGGCGCCTGATCCTCCGAGCGCCCCAGGTCACCGTCACGACGATCGTCTGGGTCGCCCTAGCGCTCCTGCTGATCGTGCCGGTCGCCCTCTTCCTGGTGCTCGCACTGTCGCCGCGACTCTTCTCCCAGGGCGCGGACTGGTTCACGCTGTCCAACTTCCGGGCCGCCTTCACCGGATTCTTCGCTCGCGGCCTGCTCAACTCCCTGTGGCTGAGCGCTCTGTGCGCGGTCCTCGCCACCGCGGCCGCGCTGGCGCTGGCCTGGGGGGTGCAGCGCACGAACCTGATCGGTCGCCGGCTGTGGCCGCTGCTGGTCTGGGCGCTGCTCCTGATGCCGTCGTTCCTGGTCGCCGAGGGTTGGGAGTACCTCCTGCAGCCCCACGGCGTCCTGGATCAGTTCGGGATCCCCTCCGTGCTGGCGTACAGGGTGTTCTTCGGCCCCGGCGGGGTCGTCTTCGTCGACACCATGACGATCATCCCCTTCGCCTACGTGGCGGTGTCGGTGGCGCTCGCCAACTTGGGCTCCGAGTTCGAGGAGGCGGCCCGGGTGCACGGTTGCGGGCCCATTCGCACGGCGCTGATGGTCGTCCCGATACTGACGCCGGCCCTGATGTCCGCGCTGGCGATCGGCTTCGCCGAGACCATCTCCGACTTCGGGGTGGCCTCGACCCTGGCTGCCAGCTCCAACTTCCCGGTGGCCACCTACAACCTCTTCCAGGCGGTCGACTCGAATCCGGCCAACTTCGGGGTCGCGTCTGCGATCAGCTGGGTCCTGGTCGCCGCCGCGGCGCTGCCCATCGCGGTCCAGGCCGCCGCCCTCCGGGGCCGGTCGTACGCCGTGCTCTCCGGGCGAACCCGCCAGCCGGTCCGGCGCCGGCTGGGCCCGCGGAGCCAGTTCCTCGGGGTCGCCGGCGCGGCCGGGCTGTTCCTGCTCGCCCTGGGCGCGCCGATCACCGGCGCCGTCCTCGCCTCACTGCTCAACAACTTCGGAGTGAGCTTCTCCGCCCACACCTTCACCCTGGCCAACTACGGGCTGGTGCTCGACGGCACCGCCGGGCTGGCCGGCCCGCTCGAGTACTCCACCGAACTGGCCGCCGTGACCGCCACCGCCGTCGCCGTGCTGGGTCTGGTGGTGGCGCGGATGATGACCGCGCGCGGGGGAGGGCCGCTCGGCAAGCTCATCGATCTCCTCCTCATCGGATCGGTGGCCCTGCCCGGGATCGTGCTCGGCGCCGGCTACATCTTCGCCTACAACCTGCCGCTGGCCTCCTCTCTGGGACTGGCTCTCTACGGCACGACCCCGCTGCTCGCCATGGGCTACCTTGCCACCAGCCTGCCGCCGCAGGCCAGGCTCATGGTGGGACCGGTCTCCCAGCTGCAGGAGTCGCTGCTGGAGGCGGCCAGGGTGCACGGGGCCGGCACGGTCTCGGCATGGGTGCGATCGATGCTCCCGATCCTTGCCAGACTGCTGCTCTGGGCCTGGCTGCTCACCTTCGCCAAGACGCTTCTGGAGCTCCCCGTCTCGCAGCTGCTCTACCCACCGTCCGACACCCCCGCCACGGTCGCCATCAACAACTTCGTCGGCACCTCCGCCCACTACGGGGAGGCGACGGCGATGTCGGTGGTCGCCATGGCGGAGATGTTCGGGGTCATCCTCGGTGGCCTCGGTCTGTTCAGACTGCTGGCGCCGGCCGGGTGGCGGCGCATCGGAGGCTTCATCAATGCCCGGTGAGCAGGTCGCGACGGCGGCGGCGTCGGTGGAGGTGGTCGGTGCGTCCAAGCGCTTCGGGGCCAAGGTCGCGCTCGACGCCATCGACCTCGCCGTTCCCGCGGGAAGCTTCTGCGTGCTGCTGGGGCCGTCGGGATCGGGCAAGACGACCCTGCTGCGCTGCCTGGCGGGGATCGAACGCCTCAACTCGGGACGCGTCTCCCTCGGCAGCCGGCTGGTCGCCGAGGGGCCGGTCCACCTCCCGCCGGAGCAGCGCGACCTGTCGATGGTCTTCCAGGACTACGCCCTCTGGCCGCATCTGAGCGCCGTCCGCAACGTCGCCGTCGCCCTTCGTCGCCGCCGGCTCCCCAGATCCGAAGCGAGCCGGCAGGCCCGGCGGATGCTCGAGCGTGTCGGGCTCGGCCATCTGGCCGATCGATATCCGAACGAGATGTCGGGTGGAGAGCAACAGCGGGTGGCGCTCGCGCGAGCCATGGTCGCGGGCACCGGAATTCTTCTCTTCGACGAGCCGCTGTCCAACCTCGATGCCGATCTCCGCGAGCGGATGCGCATCGAGATCGCGACGCTCTGCCGGGAGAGCGGGGCCACCTCGATCTACATCACTCATGACCAGTCGGAGGCGTTCGCGCTCGCCGACGTCATCGGCGTCCTCCACGATGGCCACCTCGTCCAGTCCGGGCCGCCCGAGGACGTCTACCGGCGGCCGGCCTCCCCCTTCGTCGCGCGTTTCACCGGTCTCGCCGGCGAGCTGCCGGTTGTGGTCGCCGGCGAGATGCGGCCGCGGTGGGATGGCGGCTCGTCGCTCGCGGTTCGGCCCGCGGCACCCGGCCGCGCCGGATTGGAGGACATCATCGCCACCGTTCCCAAGGGCGAGGTCTCGGTCCGCGAGGCCACGCTCTTCGTGCGCCCCGCCGGCGTCACGCTGCTCCCGCCCTCGGATCCCCAGGGTCACCTGGGTGCGGTCGTCCTGGATACCGCCTACCGGGGAAGGGGATATGACCACGCCCTGTTGGTCGACGGCGGGCAGCAGCTGATCGGCGTTCACGACGAGCGCCGCTGGGAGTGTGGGGATCGGGTGGCCGTGCGCCTGGCCCCGCATTCGGGCGTGGTCTTCGCGTCCTGAGGGTCAAGGCGCCGCCGGCCGGCGGCCAGGATCGTCAGGCTACCGTGCCCAGCACCTGGACCCGGCCGTCGACGACCTTCACCTTGGCCATCGGCAGCGACGGCAGCGGGTAGCTGTGCGAGACCGACTTGCCCTCGAGGTCGAAGTTCTGGTCGTGGCAGGGGCAGTTCAGCATCGGCCTGCGCCAGACCAGCTCGCAGGGCTGGTGGGTGCAGTAGGCCGACATCGCCACCACCGAGGTGCCCCTCTTGACGACGAACACGCCGACCGCCCCCGCCGTCACCCGGACCGGGTGGTCCTCGACCAGCTCGTCGACCTTGATGCCGGTGTCGATCCAGGCCGCCGACTCGCCCTTGGGGTCGATCTCGCCCCGCTTTCCCGTGTTCTCGACGTGCTGGTGCTCTTCGTCGGCAGGGCTGCCGGCCGCCATCATCCGCTGCGCCTCGACGCCGATCGCGGCCCCGGCCGCCGCCGAGAAGCCGGCCACCAGCGCCGACCGTCGGGTGAGCGCTGGACGCTTCCGGCCCGGCTGGAGCCGTTCCGCCAGCTGCTCGCGGAATGCGGCGGACATGGCCGGGTAGCCGGCACGGGAGCCGGCCAGCCGCGCCGCCGCCTGGATCTCGGGCGCCTCCTCCGCGCCTCCCGGCCTTCTTCCCACCCTGCCTCCACCGAGCAGGCGCGAGACCAGCGCGTCGATCCGCCGCGCGGCCCATCTCTCCTGATCAGGCACCACCCATCACCTTCGCCGCGGCGCGGAGCGCTCGCAGCTGCATGATCCTGACCGCCCCCACCGTCGTGCCCAGCTCCCGCGCCACCTCCTTCGTCGTGTAGCCGCGCAGGAAGCGCAGCTCGAGGAGGCGCGCGTAGTGCTCGGGCAGACCGCGGAGCACCTGCTCGACCTTCTCCACAGGCGCCCTGCGATCGTCCTCGTCAAGCTCGTGGAGGGTGACATCGTCTCTCAGCTCGCTCGCCGGCATGCCGAATCGCGCCGCCCAGAAGCCCGCCAGCTCGGTTTTGGCGGTGGCGAAGAGATAGGCGCGGATCGACTCCCTGGACGCATCCGCATGAAGGCGAGGCACGGCCTTGAGCGCCACCTGCTGGGTCACGTCCTCGGCGTCGGCGCGGTTGCCGACCCGGCGGAAGACGAAGGCGTACACGACCTCGAGCTCGTCGAGGGCGATGTCGACGGAGGTCGGCTGTCCCGGGAGCCTGATGACATCGGCAGGACGATTCTCCGCCATCGGCCGCGCATCAGCCCCAGGCCCGGGTCCGCGCCCCGGTGCCGTGATCGAGTGGTGCGGCCGGCGATCCCGGCCGCGGTCCTGACGATCCGTCCATCACTTCGATATATCCCCACGCGTTACGCGAGTCCTCCGCGGCCGGCGCGCCGTAACGCCCACCGGTATCCCTCAGTGTCAAACGTCACGTGCTGAATGCGGAGGTCGACCATTGAAGCGAGTTCTGTCCTGGCTACGAGGCCTGGGCCTGGTGACGGGCCTGTTGCTGGCCGTCGCCGCCTGTGGCTCGACGCCGAGCGGACACAGCGGGTCGACGGGGTCGGCTTCGACGTCGACGTCGTACACGGTCAAGGCGGTCAGCAAGGCCGTCTCCGGCAAGCAGGAGTCTGTGCTCACCAATTCCCAGGGCATGACCCTCTACTACTACACCCCGGACAAGGGCAAGTCGGTCACGTGCACCGGCAGCTGCGCCCAAGCCTGGCCGCCCCTGAATCTGCCCAAGGGCATGTCCAAGGCGGCCGGCGGCAGCGGTGTGACGGGCACCTTCAGCGCAGTCTCCGGTGTCGTCACCTACAACGGCTGGCCCCTGTACACCTACGCCGGCGACAAGAGCTCGTCGGATACGGTCGGCCAGGGCCTCGGCGGCGTCTGGTTCGTCGCCACCCCGGACCTCAAGGCGGCGACGTCCACGACCTCCGGCGGCTCCGGCTCCGGTGGAGACAACTGGGGGTAGAACCACATCCCTTGTCGTGCCGGCCCGGCGGCCCCGCCCGCCGGGCCGGTCTTCCTTTCCTCGGAACGCGCCTGCGGGAGCACCCGGATCTCGGGAGCTGGATAACCGGGCGATGACCGGGAGACAATAGTGCCCATGCTTCCCAGCCCGGAGGCGGGGCGCTCGCTCCCGGCCTCGCCCACCCTCGCCGCCAACGAGCGGATCCGTGCCCGGCGCGCGGCCGGTCAGCCCGTCGTCCACCTCGCCTTCGGCGAGGCCGGCGTGCCCGTGCTGCCGGCCCTGGCCGAGGTCCTCATCGGCGCCGCCGCCAGGAACGAGTACCCGCCCGTGGCCGGGACCGAGGCCGCTCGAAGCGCCGCCGCCGGATACTGGGAGCGCCGCCGGCTGCCCACCGACCCCGATCTGGTGCTGCTGGCGCCGGGCAGCAAGGCGCTGCTCTTCGGCGTCCTCTTCCTGCTCCCCGGCGACGTCGTCCTGCCCCGGCCCAGCTGGGTCAGCTATGCGGCGCAGGCACAGCTCGCCGGCAGGTCGGTGATCGGCGTCCCCATTCCCGC
>DATAXV010000075.1:0-13630 GCA_036272915.1 Candidatus Dormiibacterota bacterium | reverse complement strand
CTGACCAGCCATGAGGTGGTCATGGAGTTGATCGGGGCCACCACCTCCAAGACCGGCCTCAAGGTGCATGCCGAGCGAGACCAGGGTAGCTACCCCACGAAGGTCGTGATCGCCGACGCGGCGATGGACGCTATCGGCCTCTGGCGACATGACTTCCACGGCGAGTGGAACTACTCCCTGGATCCCCAGGCTGGAGCCGCTTCGTCCGCCTTATTCCTTTGAGGGCCCTTAGCGTGGTCTCAAGGAGGGCGTACCCATCCAGAAGCATGCGAACCCGTCGGCGAGCAGCCCTCCCCTGAAGCGTGCCGATCATCGCACCTAAGAGGTCACCTCTTTCGCGAGTCTCGACCTCGACCCGGTCTACAAACACGACCAACCCTCCTGCTCGGGAACAAGCGCTCACAGGGCGGCGGAGGGCCAGCTCCAGCGTGGGCGGCCCGGCGTAGCCAGGCATCTGTACAGCTGGTGCGCGAGAGCGGAGGAGTCGCTCTGCGCCTGCCGACAGCGAGGATCCTCAGGCTTGATCGCCGACACCCACGTCGCCAGACGCCTCGGGCGGGTTGTCGGTCACGGTGGCGAACTCCCACTGGTGTCCCTCCGGGTCGAGGGCGGCATAGCTGCGCACGCCCCACGGTTGGTCCTTCGGTGCCGTGAGCACGGCAGCACCCTGCCGCTCGGCTCGCGCGAAGTGGGCATCGACGTCGTCCACTAGCACGGTGATGGCGTGGGTCAGCAGTGGCCAGGATCGCCCCGTCGCCTCCTCGAAGTGCGGCGCTCGCTCGCGCATCCATACCTTGAAGTCGGCGTCGCTACCCGAGATCATGACGGCTCCGCCGTCTGGTCCTCGAAGCCGCGCGGTCAGGTTGTCCTCCCCCCGGTCGAAACGCTTCAGCTCGGTGAACCCGAACACCCGGCACAGCCAGGCGAGCGCCGCGAAGGGATCCTCGTAGCTCAGGTGAGGTACCACCTTCTGCCGTGCATGTCGGGCCATATTTACCGAACCTTCACTCGCTCCCGTCTACTCAGCGGTGCTAAAGCACACCACCGGAAAAGTTACACGGCCGGCCCCGGTCGATGCTCCGGCGACGCTAATCCTGCTCACCAGGTGCCCGGGCTCGCGCCCGCTATCAGCAATGCGGTATCTGCTTGGACTCGATCACAGCGGCCGGCAGCTGGGACAGCTGATCCTCGAGGCGGTTATGGTGGCGGCTCGTCGAGCCCAGCGTCCACCGAGGAGGAGGCTGTCATGGATGAGGTGATCAGCGACTACCGCCGGATCGTCGACGGCGTCCAGTCGATCGTCGACGGGATCGACGAGGACGACTGGGCCCGGCCCACCCCCTGTACCGAGTGGACGGTGCGCGACCTGCTCAACCACCTCGTCAGCGGGCAGCGCCGCCTGGGCCGGATGGCCAGGGGCGAGCAGCCGCCGGCCAGCGGCACCGACGTGCTCGGCGCCGACCCCAAGGGTGCCTTCCGCGACGCCACCGCCGAGGTCGAGGCCCTGGCGGCGACGCCGGGCATGCTGGAGAAGCGGCTGGTCACCCCGCTCGGTGAGCAGCCCGGATCCTTCGTCGTCGTGCTGCAGGGCAACGAGCTGATGGTCCACGGCTGGGACCTGGCCCGCAGCCTGGGCGCCTCCGTCGACCCGCTGCCCGCCGACATCGCCGACCGGACGCTGCGGATGTGGCAGGAGCGGCTGGCGAGGATGCACCGACCCGAGGGCGGACCCTTCGCCGCCGAGCAGCCGGTCGCGTCCGACGCGCCCGCCTCCGACCGCCTCGCCGCTTACCTGGGCAGGTCCGCGGACTGGGCTCCGCCGGCGGCCGGGTAGAGCTACCGCCCTTCGACCGGCCGGCCTGGCCGCGTCGAGGGCGCTACTGCCGCTCCTCGGCGACGAAGGCGAGGGCGTTGCCCTGGATTCGCCATGCCGAGAACAGGAGCAGCCCGGCCAGCTCGGCGACGGCGACGAGGAGGGGGAAGCCGAACTCGACCACCGGCAGCTCCAGGAGCAGCCCGATGAGCCCGGCGAAGACGATCGTGCCGACGCCGACCATGATGCCGAACGTCCGGATCATCTGCGCCGCCCTGGCGTCGGTGCTCGCCGGGAGCAGAGCGTAGGTGGCGAAGCCGAACGCCTGGAGCATCCACATGAAGAGCAGGCCGGGGAGCGGCAGCAGCAGGATCAGCCACAAGGACCCCGCCTCGATCACCTGCTCGATGATCACGAAGACCATCACCGGGATGGCGTAGCGGAGGGCGCGCACCAGGCTCAGGAGCCCGAGCCTGACGACCAGCCGCGAGGGCGCCACCCACCACACCGGGCAGCGGAGCTCCGCCCCCAGCCTGACCCCGGCGAAGGCCGAGACGACGGCGATCAGGAAGAGCGCCTCGAACATGATCGCGTGCACGGCGCCGGCGGAGGTGCGGGCGATGATGCCCATCACCACCCCGGCGGCGATGCCCAGGGCGAGCAGGCCGAGCTGGAGGCGCATACCCGTGCGCCAGAGCGTCATCCACTCCTTCCAGACCAGGGCCAGGGGACCCGACGGCATGCCCATGACCCGAGACGGCGCCCGGGTCAGGTCCCTCCTCGGAGCCAGGAAGCCGGGGACGGCGTAGTTGCCCTGGCGCATGCGCACCCGCCGCTCGAAGGCCTGCGTCGAGGCGGACCAGACCTCGGGCAGGATGTCGCCGGCGAGCCCGACGCCGGCGAGCACGACGGCCGCCGCGACCAGGGCCAGGGGCACCAGCGCCGGCCACTGCCCCCTCACCGCCATCACCGTCCAGCTGCCCGGTGGCACGTTCCCCGCCACCGACCTCGCGACCTCGGCGACCAGGCCCCGACCGAGGATGCCGAGGACGATGGCCAGGGCGCCTCCCACGGCCAGCGCCAGCCCGACGAGGTCGATCCTGGCCCAGGCCCAGTGGACGCGGAAGGTGAAGGCGGCGATGCGGCCGCCCAGCACGATGGCGACGAAGAGCGCGATCCCGAGCACCAGGCCGACCGCCTGGGGCGGGGTCATGCCGAGACGGGGGACGAGGACCAGCAGGACGAGGATGTAGAGGACGGCGGCGAGAAGCATCCGCCGTGTCGCCCGCAGCATCAGCCAGAGCAGCACCACCCGGGGACGCATGCCCAGACCGATGAGGAAGGCGCCGTCGGCGCGCGAGGCGAAGGCGGCGGGCGCGCTGCCGCCGGGCTGCCAGACCATGAAGCCGAGGGCGACCAGCCCCGCGGCCGGGAGGTAGGGCGCGGCCACGGCCAGGGCCCAGCGGAAGCCTCCGCCCATGGCTTCGTCGCCGCCGCCGGCCATGTTCATCCGCTCGATCAGGCTGGGGACCAGGAAGACGAGGACGAGCAGCCAGGGGAGCAGCCGCCGGGGATTGCGAAGGATCGCGCGGACCCGGTTCCGGAAGAGGTGGAGGTCGAGCCAGACCAGGTCCCTCCACCCCGGTGCCGCGGTCCTCAACGGACGATGTCCAAGAACGCCTCCTCCAGCGTCCGCTTGCCGTGCTCCTCCACCAGGTCGGCGAGCCTGCCCTCGGCGACCGCCGCGCCGCGGTTGAGGATCAGGAGCCGGTCGCAGTAGGACTCGACGCTGGCCAGGAGGTGGGTGCTGATGACGATGGCCCTGCCCTCCTGGCGGAGCTGGGCCAGCATCTCCCTCAGCTCGTGCTGGCCCATGGGGTCGAGACCGACCATCGGCTCGTCGAGGAGCAGGACCGGCGTGCCGGCGAGCACGACCGCGGTGACCAGGAGCTTCTGACGCATGCCCTTGGAGAGCGCCTGCCCGAGGGTGTCACGCTGCTCGTCGAGCTGCAGGCGCGAGAGCAGCCCGGCGGCCTGGCTCTCCCAGCCGGCGGGAAGACGGCAGCTCCGGGCGACGAAGGCGAGGTGCTCCCAGACGGTAAGCATCTCGTAGACCTCGGGCGTCTCCGGGATCAGACCGACGCTGCGGGAGCGGGCGGGTCCGAGATCCCTCCCGTTCCACTCGAAACTGCCGGCGTTCGGCCGGAGCAGGCCGGCCAGACAGGTGAGGGTGGTGCTCTTACCGGCTCCGTTGGGACCGAGCAGGGCGAGGATCTCGCCCGGGGCCACGCGGAAGGAGAGATCGGCGACCGCGGCCTTGGTGCCGTAGCGCTTGGTGAGCCCGGTGACGACGAGCCCGGTCGAGGGCTCCGCGGCATCCATGGTGTTGGAGTGTATCGGCGCCGCAGGAGGGGCTCGACCTGGAGCCCCGCGCCGGCGCCGTCGGCCCCCGGATCTGACCCGTTCGGGTCCGCGATCAACACGGGAGCCGGCCCAGCGGACGATCATGTCTCTCATGGGGTACAAGGCCTTGGACCGACGTCTTCACACCGATCCGCATCGCGCCGGGGAGGCGGCTCGGTGAGCCCTCGCCAGGTGCCGCGCAACTGGGGGGCACGGCTCACCGAGGCCCTGATCCAGGGCATGCGCATGGTCTTCCTCGAGAATGAGGTGCTCCGCGTCGGTGTCAACCTCGATCGGGGTACCGAGATCTTCCAGTTCTGCCACAAGCCGACCGATCTCGACCTCTGCCCGATCGCGCCCTGGGGAGTGACGGACCGCGACCTGCCCTTGCACGCGCCCGATCCGCTGTCGGCGTTCCAGGACTCCTATCCCGGCGGCTGGCAGGAGATCTTCCCCAACGCCGGCGCCCCCTCGAGCCACCGCGGCGCCAGCTTCGGGCAGCACGACGAGGCGTGGCAGACACCCTTCAAGCTCACCGTGGTCCGGGACGACGAGGCCGAGGTGGCGGTGACCATGCGAGCCGAGATGCGCCGAACCCCGTTCACGCTGGAGAAGCAGCTGCGGCTGCGGCGAGGAGAGGCGAAGCTCGAGGTCACGGGTCGCGTCGAGAACCTGAGCCCGCACCCGATGGAGGCGATGTGGGGCCAGCACCTCGCCTATGGGCCCCCGTTCCTGGCTCCGGGCTGCGAGGTACGCCTTCCGGATGGCATCGAGGCGGTCCCCCACCCGGTCGCGACCGAAGCCACCGGCCGGCGCTTCAGCCCTGATCGGTTCACCTGGCCGCTGGCGACGGGGATCGACGGCGGCACGGTGGACCTGCGCCGGATACCCGAGCGGGGCACCCGAAGCGACCTCTGCTACCTGACCGGCTTCGGCCGGGACGCCTGGTACGAGATCCTGAAGCCGAGCGGCGAGGGCCTCCGTGTGGAGTGGGACGCGAGCACCCTCCCCTACCTCTGGTACTGGCAGGAGTTCGGGGCCGGCTCCGACTATCCCTGGTACGGACGCCTCTACACGGTCGGGCTGGAACCCTCCTCGAGCTACCCGACCAACGGGCTGGCCGAGGCGGTTGCCAACGGCACGGCGATGCGACTGGGCCCCGGAGAGAGCCGGGAGCTGCACATGAACATGGAGGTCCGAGGTGCCTGACGACTTCGTGGGGAAGATCGCGGTCGTGCTCGGCGGAGCGACGGGGATGGGCGGGGCCACCGTCCGCCGGCTCGCCGAGGGAGGAGCGACCGTGGTGGCCGGCGACGTCTCCCCGCATCTCGAGGAGATCGCCGCCGGGCTGAGGGAGAAGGCGCTGCGGGTCAGGGCGCAGCACGTGGACGTCGCCTCGGAGGCCGAGCAGGTTGCCCTCTTCGCCTCGATCAGGGAGCTGGAGGGTGGACTCGACATCCTTGTCAACAGCGCCGGGATCCAGACCTACGGCACCGTCGTGGAGACGACCGAGCAGCTCTGGCAGCGGACCATCGCCGTCAACCTCACCGGGATGTTCCTCGCCGCCAAGTTCGCCATCCCCCTCCTCCTGGAGCGCGGTGGCGGGGCGATCGTCAACGTCGCCTCGGTCCAGGGCCTCGCCGCCCAGCAGCGCGTCGTCGCCTACGCCGCCAGCAAGGGCGGCATCCTTGCCATGACCAGGGCCATGGCGGTCGACCACGCCCGTGAGGGGATCAGGGTCAACGCCGTGCTCCCGGGCTCGATCGACACGCCCATGCTGCGCGGCGCGGCCGGGCTCTTCCGCGGCGAGAGGCCGACCGAGGACGTCATCGCCGAGTGGGGCGCGTCCCACCCCGTCGGGCGGGTCGGCAGGCCGGAGGAGGTCGCCGAGCTGATCGCCTTCCTGGTCAGCGACCGGGCCAAGTTCATCACCGGAGCCGAGTACAAGATCGACGGAGGGCTGATGGCCGGTCTGCCCGTGGTCATCCCGGAATGAGCGAATCGGGTCAAACCAGTCGGCAATGACCGTCAGCCGGCAGCCCGGTCCTCACCGGGTCACCGCCACGCCCGGGCTCGAAGGATGGCGGACCAGCCGACATGGCGGGGACGTCGAGCACCTTGTCCATGTCCTTCCCCCGCCTGCCCCTCGCACCGCTGACTCTCAGCCTCTCGCCTGTTCGTCGGCGAAGATGCCCCACGTTCGACAGGCGGCATCGAGATGGCGATGGAGAGAGCTGACCATGACGCTCTCATCGCAGTGGATGATCTGGGCCGGGGGGCCCGCTCGCTCGGGATGCGGTGCCCAGGCCAAGCCCACGACCGATCGAAGGCCCCCGCCACGAGCACCAGTCCCTCGCCGCGGTCCTGCCTGCGCTTCCATGACGCCACCAATCGGGCACCGTACTTGGCGATGACCGCGGGCTCGTCCCAGGGGTGCAGCTTCAGGACACCACCATGCAGCGCCGTCCGGTCGACGGGAGGGTCAAGGGCCACGCTCCAGCGCTTGTAGACGGAATTGAACGGCTCGGAGCCGTCGTTGATCGCGCGCATCGCCCAGTTCGCCGCATCCCACGCCCGCGCGTCCACGTCCGCCTCGAGCTCGAGCTCCGCGTACTCGTCCTGGTCCGTGATCCGCGCGGGCTGGCCAGGGACGCACTCGACATCCAGCCGAAGGTCCTCCCACTCGATTGATCGCCGATTTACCCGCACGGGACCGGTGACGTCCACCTTCCAGAGCGCTTCGCAGAAGCTCGCAACCCACCAGTTGCCGGGTCCGGCGAGAACGAGAATCGGTGTCCCCAACGCGAAGAACGGCCCGGAGCCCTTGCTCGAGGAGGGAAGGAAGAATCTCACCTCACCAGCCTCGATGATCAGCCAGGTCCCCCACTCATCGGTCCCCAGCGTCCGGGCATCGCAGCGCGAGCCTCCGGACTCGCCCCAACTGCCAATGATCAACGCGACCGTATCGCCCGGACAGGGCGCGTCATCCGAAGCCGCCACGGATGGAGGGTAGCGGGCCGAACACGCCGGGGCCATCGGGAGCACCACCACCTCTTGGCGCAACTGGCCACCTGACGTCCTCACCGCAGCCCAAGGCCCCCCGGACCCAGCGCGGCCCGGTCATCGCCGCCCCCGCGGTCCTTCGGAAACGCCCGGTCAACGCGTTGTCCCGAGGCCCGGCTGTGAATCAAACGCAGTGGAGGCCATCAGATCCGGTGCCTCCTCTGGCGGCGCGGTCGTGGTGCCGTGCCATCCAGCCGATGCCGCGGCACCGGCTCCGCTACATTCGAGGGCGATGGGATTCAAGGTCGGCACGCAGCTTCACCCCCAGCACACCACGACGGACGAGCTCATTGAGGCGGCTCGGCATGCCGACCGCATGGGCGTCGATTCGATCTGGGTCTGGGACCACATGTTTCCGCTCTATGGCGATCAGGACGACGTCAGCTTCGAGTGCTACACACTCCTCGCCGCCATCGCCCAGGTGACCGAGCACGCGCAGCTGGGAGCGCTGGTCGCGGGGAACAACTACCGCAACCCCGAGCTCCTCGCCTACATGACCAACACGATCGACCACATCAGCCATGGCCGGGCCGTCCTCGGCGTCGGCGCCGGATGGTGCGAGCGCGACTACAACGAGTACGGCTATGAGTTCGGCGACGCCCCCGGCCGCCTGCGCGAGCTGCGGCGGGCCCTGCCTCTGATCAAGAGCCGCCTCGCCAAGGTCGACCCGCAGCCGGTGGGATCGATCCCGATCCTGATCGGAGGCGGCGGCGAGAAGGTGACCCTGCGCCTGACCGCTCAGTACGCGGACATGTGGAACGGCGGCGGGCCGCTCGACGTCTGGACGCGGAAGAACCGGATCCTGAACGAGTGGTGCGAGAAGGTCGGCCGCGACCCCAAGGAGATCGAGCGCACGGTGATGATCCAGTCCAGGGATCTCGACCAGCTCCCGGGCCTGCTCGAAGCCGGCGTCACCCACGTCATCCTGGAGTGGCCGACGCCCTTCGATGCGGACCCGGTCGAGGGCCTTCTCAAGCAGGCCCGGAACTGACCGGCGCGTAGCCTGGCACAGATGACCGCCGAGAGCGGGTCCGAGTTCCACTTCTCTCCACGGCCCAACCGGGCCGCAGAGATCTCCTGGCGTCCCTGGTCGGAGGCGGCGTTCGCCGAGGCCAGGGATCTGCAGCGACCGATCCTGCTCTCGATCTCCGCGGTCTGGTGCCACTGGTGCCACGTGATGGACGAGACCACCTACTCGGATCAGGAGGTCATCGACCTGGTCAACGAGTGGTACCTGCCGATCCGGGTCGACAACGACGTCCGGCCTGACATCAACCAGCGCTACAACATGGGCGGCTGGCCGACCACCGCCTTCCTCACCTCCGACGGCGACATCCTCACCGGCGCCACCTACCTCAACCCCGAGCAGATGCGCGACGGCGCGACCCGGGTGGTCGAGTACTGGCATCAGAACCGGGCCGACATCGAGGCCAAGGTCGAGGAGGGCCGGCGCGCCGCGGCGGCCGCCGGGGCGGCCGGCGCGGGGCCGCTCGACGGGGGCATTGTGGGCGAGATCCTGGGCTCGGTCGAGGGCGCCTACGACCCGGTCAACGGGGGGTTCGGCACAGCGCCCAAGTTCCCGCAGACCGACGCCCTGTCGCTGCTCGCCGAGCAGTCCATCGCCGGAGGCCGGCCGGAGCTGATGGAGATGGCCGGCCACACGCTGGAGCGGATGGCAGGGGGCGGCACCTACGACCACGTCGAGGGCGGGTTCTTCCGCTACTCGACGACCGAGGACTGGAGCGTCCCCCACTTCGAGAAGATGCTGGAGGACCATGCCGGGCTGATCGCGGCGCTGGCCCGCACCGGGCAGGGCGAGATCCTCGACGACGCCGGTCGCTACCTGGACACGGTCCTGCGCGATCCGGGCACCGGTCTCTACGGGGGCAGCCAGGACGCCGACGAGGCCTACTACGCGCTCGACGCCGAGGGACGGCGCGCGGGGCAGGCGCCCTACGTCGACCGGCGCGTCTACGCGGCCTGGAACGCGGCCCTCGCCGTCGCCTACCTGGAGGCGGACCTGCGTCTCGACCGTCCTGCGCTGAGGGAACGGGCGGCACAGCTCTTGAAGAGCCTCTTCGGCTCCCTCTACGACGACGAGCGGGGCATGGACCGGACCGAGGGTGTCGGCGGCCAGCTCCAGGACCAGGTCTGGGCGCTGAGGGCCTCGGTGTGGGCGGCGGCGCGCGGGCTCGGTGACGTTTGGAGGGACCGGGCCGTCGCGCTGGCCGAGCAGATGGAGCGGCGCTACGGGAACCAGGCCGGCGGCTACGTCGACAGCGACGCCGGCGATCACCTGGGCCGGCTCAGCGAGGAGCTGAAGCCCCTGGCCGAGAACGCCGAGGCGGCGATCGGCCTGCTCGAGCTCGACGCCCTGATCGGAGACCCCGGGCTGGACCTTCACAAACGGGCGGAGGGAGCCCTGGGGGCCGTGGCGTCGCTCCCGCGCAGCCACGGCACCCTCGCCGCCGTCTTCGCCCAGGCCCTGGACCGCCTTGGCCGGCCGCCGGTCAAGGTCGAGACCGGCGACGCCGCGCTGGCGCGCACGGCGCTCGCCGCGAACCCGTACGCAGTGGTCGTGCTCACCGATCGACCCGACGCGGTGGTCTGCGTCGGCACGACCTGCTTCGCACCCACCCGGGAGCCTTCGGAGGTGGAAACGCTGGTGAGGAAGGATGGCTGAAACGCGGCGGCATTTCCGGCACCGGGTTGAGGCGGCGCTGGCCGACCCCGGCATGCAGCAGGCCCTGACCGAGAACATGCCGGCGATCCGGGGGCGCCGCGACCGCGCCTTCGAGAGCTTCGACTTCGAGGCCGGACGGGAGGAGCTGAAGCGGCGGCGACGCGCCAACCTGGATCGGCTGCCCGAGCTGATCCAGCAGTTCCGCGAGCGCCTCGAGGGGGCCCAGGGCGTCTTCCACTTCGCCCGCGACGCCGAGGAGGCGCGGCAGATCATCGGCGAGATCTGCCAGAAGGCGGGGGCCGGCATCGTCACCAAGTCGAAGTCGATGGCGACTGAGGAGATCGACCTCAACGAGCACCTGCAGGGCCTGGGCATGGAGGTGGTCGAGACCGACCTCGGCGAGTACATGGTCCAGCGGCTGCACGAGCGGCCGGCCCACATGGTCGCCCCCGCCATCCACCTGACCCTGGAGCAGTGGGCGAAGAACCTGGGCACCGAGCCGACCAAGGAGGCCGTCCTCGCCCACGCTCGGGCCCAGCTGCGCGAGAAGTTCATCAACGCCACCGTCGGCATCTCCGGCGCCAACGCCGCGATCGCCGAGACGGGCACGGTGATGATCGTCACCAACGAGGGCAACGCCGACCTCACGGTGACGCTGCCCCGGGTGCACGTCGCCCTCTTCGGCATCGACAAGGTGGTCGCCTCACTGGAGGACGCGGTCGCGGTGCTGCGGATGCTGCCGCGATCCGGCACCGGCCAGACCATCACCACCTACGTCAACTGGGTGACCGGGCCGTCGCGCTCCTCCGACATCGGCGGCATCGCCCAGCTCGGCGCCCACGGCCCGAGGGAGATGCACTGCGTCGTCATCGACAACGGACGCGAGGCGATGCGGCAGGACCCGGTCTTCCGCGACGCCCTGACCTGCATCCGCTGCGGTGCCTGCTCCAATGCCTGCCCCGCCTTCATGGCCGTCGGCGGGCATCAGTTCGGCCACATCTACTCCGGTCCGATCGGACTGGTCCTGACCCCGTTCCACCACGGCGACGACGCCGGCCGGCTGCCGGAGTCGCTCTGCGCCCAGTGCAACGCCTGCCAGGAGATCTGCCCGGTCGACATCCCCCTCCCCCGCCAGATCCTGGAGCACCGCCGCCATCACCACGCGACGACGCCCAGGAAGCAGGCGCTGCTCCAGACGTGGAGCCACCCGACGCTGGCCCGGATGGCGACGCGGGCGGGTGCGGTGGCGGGGCGGGTCATTCCGGTGGCCCCGGTGCCGCTCGCCGATCGGCCCTTCCGCGCCCAGGCGGAGCCGGGGGGCGAGGGCGACCCGGTGACGATCTTCTCCTCCTGCCTCGTCGACCGGATGACGCCGGAGGCGGGCGTCGCCCTGCAGCGCATCCTGCGGGCGGCGGGACACCGGATCGAGTTCCCGAGGCAGCAGTGGTGCTGCGGCCTGATCGCCGCCAACGCCGGCGACTTCGAGCGCGGCCACAAGCTGAACCGGGACCTGGTCGAGATCCTGTCGCGGAGCGAGGGCGTCATCGTCACCCCCTCCGCATCCTGCTTCGGCGCGATCACGCAGGATGCCAGGGAATGGGGCGAGGCCTCACCCGAGCTGGCCCAGGTCAGCTCCCGGCTGCGCGACTCGACCCGCTTCGTCCTCGAGCTTCTGACCCAGCGGCCCGAGCTGGTCCGCCCCGTCGAAGGGGAGCCGGTCCGCATCGCCTACCACGACTCCTGCCAGACCAAGCGCCAGCTGGGCCTGACCGCCGAACCCCGGCGAGTGCTGGAGCTCGCCGGCTACGAGGTGGTCGAGCTGCCCGACATCGCCCTCTGCTGCGGCTTCGGCGGCAGCTTCAGCTTCGACTGGCCTCAGGTCGCCGACCGGCTCGCGCAGTGGAAGCTGGAGGCCCTCGATAAGACCGAGGCGACGATCCTTGCCTCCGACAACCCCGGCTGCCTGATGCACATCGCCGGGGCGGTGTCACGCCGTCGGCTGCCGGTGCGGATCGCACACGTGCTGGAACTCGTCGCCGAGCGCCTGGCCTGAGCGTCCGGCCGTCCGTCAGCAGTCACCCGCGAAATTGCTCGTCCCCCAGGGCGTGCTCGCCACGGCGTTGGCCAGCGCCTGGCACTGCGCCGCCGTCGAGGACGACGGGTTCCTGAAGACGGACAGGATCCTCCCGTAGTCGCCGTTGTTGAGGGTGTCGCCGTTGGCCTTGACACCCCAGTACCAGCAGGTGTGGCCGGCGGTGGTGATGAACGACTGGACGTTGACGCTGTTGATCGAGGTGCTGCCCGGCTCGGTCTCGGTGGTGTTGATCGGGTTGCACTTGGCGGAGTTGTTCCAGTTGCCCCCCTCGGCCCGCTCCCACACCTCCATCGCGTACTCGTTGGCGGCGTTGTCAGGGACGTTGACGTAGGAGAAGATGGCGACCGCGAAACCCTGCTGCGAGCAGTTGCCGTCGGGGGCCGCGTTGACGCAGGCCGCGGTCGGACCACCCGGAGTGGTCGATCCGGTACCGCCACCGGGGGTGGGGGTGGGCGGCGGCGGGCTCTGGGCGGACTGGATGCTGGCGGCGTCGGCCGCGGGGTCGCACGAGGAGAGGAGCGTGGCCAGGCCCAGTCCAAGCAGAACCATCAGGACCGGGACGAGCAGGGATCGCCGGAATGTCGGCCAGATCTTCATGGCCCCTCGATCATCGATCTCGGAAGCGGACCAGGCACGGACAGTGGGCGCGGGCCGGCGATGATACCCTGCCCGCCGTGAGCTCACTGAGCATCCTCGACCTCGCCCTGGTCGCCGTCGTCGGCGTGTTCGCCGTGATCGCCGCGCTCAACACCAATCAGCTGATGGCCAGAACCAGGCGCATCGAGGCCAAGTTCGACCACGCCCTCCGCCAGTTCGGCGCGCTCGACCCCTCGCTTCCCGCCTTCACGCCGCTCGGCGCACCGCTGGCCCCGGCCCCGGCGGACATGGCGTCGGTCCAGGAGTCGCTGCTCCGGGGCCGGACCATCGAGGCGATCAAGCGCTACCGCGAGGCGACCGGGGTCGATCTCCGGACCGCCAAGCGGGCCGTGGACGAGCTCAGGGCGGGGATGCCTCCCCAGCCCTGAGCGATCCCGTGGCGGGTGGCGATCAGCCCGCCTCCGCCACCGGCTGCTCCGCCCGCACCGCGGGCTTCTCCCCGCGCCGCGCCGGACGGATGACGCGGAGGTAGGTGGCGCCGAAGTAGGAGCCGAGGACTCCGATCACGGTGACGGCCATGGCGATGAGCGTCTGCCAGTTGGGGAACAGTGAGAACCAGGTGCCCATCCAGTCCGGCCAGACCGGGTTGCCGGGCAGGTTGGTCGTCGCCATCCAGCCGGCCAGCTGCATCTCGTTGATCTCCTCGCCGACCATGACCAGGAGGACCAGGCCGAGCATCGCCCCGGTCAGCACCAGCATCCGCTTGTAGGGCAGCCGGTGATGGGCGACGAAGGTGAGGGCGCCGACGATCCCGGTCAGGAAGAGGCCGATCGCCGTCCCCGCGACCACGGCGGCGAGGCCGTCCTCCAGGCGCCAGCTCTGGAGGAAGAGGACGACCTCGAAGCCCTCCCGGTAGACCGACGCGAAGCCGAGGATGCCGAGGCCGAGGAGAACGCGCTGTCCGGCGTTGCCGGGG
>DATAXV010000074.1:0-7734 GCA_036272915.1 Candidatus Dormiibacterota bacterium | reverse complement strand
CAGCGGATGCGGCGGCTGCTGGTTCGGGCCTGGCGCGCCGCCGCCGGTCCCGCCGGACGGGGAGTTTGATCCCTGTGGTCGTATGGCCATCTCTCCGCCACATTGTGGGCCAGCCGGCGAGGTGTCGAGACACCGCCAACTGAGCCGGACCCGCGCGCGGCCGGGGTCGATGCCGGGAGCCGGATGTGCCGCCGCGGGAGCGCGGCCCTACTTCGCGGTCAGGACGCCGTCGGTCTGCAGCCGGGTCCGGATGACGTCGACGAAGCTGGACAGGTGCTGCAGGGCCTCGCGCAGCGGGGCCGCCAGCTCCTGGTCAAGGCTGTCCAGCTTCTTCTCCGCCTCATCGTCCGGCATCTGCAGGACCAGGGCGAGCAGTCGTTGTTGGTCTTGCTCCATCTGACAGAACGCTCCTTATTGGTGTTGCGCTCCCCCCCGCAAGCGCCCTCGGCTCGGTACTTTACCGACTCATTCACCTGATGTGAACACCCGTCCACCCGCGGTGGGTTACGGTCGGGTGCCACCGAGTGGCAGCGCGGAGATCAGCTGGAGGTGCTTTCGGTGCCACCTCGGGCGGCCAGCCGGGACTCGGCGAGGCGCCTGGCCAGGTGCCTGCGCTCGGCCTCGGCGGTGGCCGACTCCAGGGCCCTGGCGTAGGCCAGGGCCGCCTCCTCCGGGCGCCCCAGCCGCCGAAGCAGCTCGGCCCGGGTGGCGGGCAGCAGATGGTAGCCGGCGAGGGCCCCGGACTCATCCAGCTCATCGACCAGGCGGAGCCCGGCGTCGGGACCCTCCGCCATCCCCACCGCCACCGCGCGGTTCAGCTCCACAACCGGGGAGCCGGTGAGCTCGGCCAGGTGGCCGTAGAGCCCGGCGATCTGCGGCCAGTCGGTGTCGGCTGCGGTCGGGGCCGAGGCGTGGCAGGCGGCGATCGCGGCCTGGATCTGGTACGGCCCGGGCCGGCGGCGGGCGAGGGCCTCGTCGAGCCGCCGCAGCCCGTCGGCGATCTGCCCTTGATCCCAGAGCGAGCGGTCCTGCTCCTCGAGCAGCACCAGCTCCCCCCTGGCGTCGACGCGGCCGGCGGCGCGGGCGTGGTGCAGGATCATGAGCGCCAGTAGGCCCTCGGCCTCCGGCTCCTCCGGCATCAGGCGCTGGACCAGCCGGGCCAGCCGGATCGCCTCGGCGCAGAGGCTCTGGCGCACCCGCTCCTCGCCGCCGGTGGCGGCGTAGCCCTCGTTGAAGAGCAGGTAGAGCACCGCCAGCACGCCGGCCGTGCGCTCCGCCAGCAAATGGGCCGGCGGCACCCGGTAGGGGATGGCGGCGTTGCGGATCTTGCGCTTGGCCCGGACCAGGCGCTGGGCCATCGTCGCCTCCGAGACCATGAAGGCGCGGGCGATCTCGGGCGTCTCCAGGCCGGCGACGCCGCGCAGGGTCAGGGCGACCCTCGCCTCCAGGGGGAGGGCGGGGTGGCAGCAGGTGAAGATCAGGCTGAGGCGGTCGTCGCCTCCGGCCGGGGCGGCGTCCACTTCGACCCCGGCCTCCGGCACCGGCTCGGCGGAGAGCCGGTGCACCCCGGCCGCCTCCGTCCGGCGCCGTCGCAGACGGTCGAGCGCTCGGTTGCGGGCGACCGTCATCAGCCAGGCCCCGGGGCGGCCGGGTACCCCGTCCCGGGGCCAGCGCTGGAGGGCCTGGGCGAAGGCGTCCTGGGCGGACTCCTCGGCCAGGTCCCAGTCCCCGGTCATCCGGATCAGCGCCGCCACCACCCCCGACCACTCCAGCTCGAAGGCGGCGGCGACGGCCTCTCCGACCCGCGGGTTCAGTCCATCGGCCAGAACGGCCGCACCTCCACCGAGCCGACGCGGGTGATCGGATGCTTGGAGGCGACCTCGATCGCCTCGTCCAGGTCGACGGCATCGATGATGTCGTAGCCGGCGATCTGCTCCTTGGTCTCGGCGAAGGGGCCGTCGGTGACGAGAAGATCGCCGTCGCGGCGGCGCACGGTGGTGGCGTCGCTGATCGGGCGGAGGCGCTCGCCGTCGAGCCGGATCTTGCGGGCCTCCATCTCCTCCACCCAGGGCTCGATGCCGGGGCCGCCCGGATCCTCGACGGTGGGGTCCCAGCAGATCAGCAGCAGGTACTTCATCGGATCGTCTCCATCCGGGCGGCTCCCGGTGCGGTGGTCGACCCGGCGGACTGGGACCGGGCCATGGCCTCGATGGTGCGGACCATGTTGCTCCTCAACTGCTCGAGCCGGCTCCGCAGGTGGTCCTGGCCGCGCTCCGGATCCTGTTCGATGATCCGGGCCAGGCCGGTGTGGCCGGAGCCGTGGGTGAAGCGGTTGCGGACCCTCGTCGTCCCCGGCCTCGATCCCGGGCTCAGCTCGTAGCGCCAGATCGAGCCCGGCCGCTCCGGGTCGCGGGCGGCGTCGAGCACGACCCAGGCGAAGACGCCCGGCCGTTCGGCCTCGGTAACGACGCAGGTGACCTCGCCGTCGCGCCACCCGTTGCGGCCGAGGAAGCGAGCGCCCGGCCGGGGTCCCTCGCCCTCGAGCCAGCCGCCACCCCTGACCTCGGGGCTCCACTCGCCGATTCGTCCGACGTCCGTGATCAGACCCCACATCCGCTCTGCCGGCACCTCGACCTCGATCTCGACCTCGGTGCAGGCACCGGTCACTTCAACCTGACTCATGTCGTCCTCCTGCGTTGGGGGGATGCCCGGTGGCCTCCCGGATTTCGCAGTGACGACGCAGGGACTCGCCCGAATCGACAGGTGGGCGCGACTTATCTCGACGCGCCGGTTCCGGGCGCGCCTACGTCCCGGCCAGGGTCACGTTCCGGCCGGAGGCCTCGATGTCGAGAGCGTTCGACGTCACCTGGACGCCGGTCAGGTGGGCGCCGAAGGGGAGGTCCTGAGGCTGGGGCACCTGATCGAGCTGCCGCTGGATCAGCTGCTGGGCGATGGAGTCGACGTATGCGTTGCTGGCCTGCACCTTCTGCGCGGTCAGGACCAGCCGGCCGTTCTGCACGCCGACCGCGATCGTAGCCGAGACCGGGATGGTGACGCCGTAGATGCCGATCGAGCCCTGCAGCTTGAGCTCGCCGTCCGACGGCGTGATGGTGAACCCGCTGGGGGCGGGCAGACCGGAGTAGGGGATCTGCCCCTGCATGGCCACCCTGCCCGCACCGGCGCTCTCGAAGCCGGCGGCGGTGGTGACGAAGGCGGAGGCCTGGATGTCGTGGATCTGGACGCGGACGTCGTTGATCGGGACCTTGTCGACCGTCAGCGTCGGCGCCTGGACGTCGACCTCCCGGTAGTCGCCCTCGGCCCACTGGGTCAGGAAGGGCGTACCCCTGACCTCGACCTTGGGCTTCTGGCTGAGGTTGTAGGTGCTGGTCACGTGGCTGGCGATGAGTTTGCCCGCCTCCCACTCGCCGATCCGGTCCGCGGCGATGAGGAGCAGGCAGAGCACCACCAGGGTGGCAATCAATGTCCTCACGCGCACCATCCTGCCAGACCCGTGCTACGATATCCAACGATATATCGCGTTAGCTCAGGAGGTATCCACAATGTTCGATGATTTCGGAGGTCCGGATCCCCGCCACGGGCATCCGGGTGGCCGCGACCCGCGGATGAAGGCAAGGTTCGGTCCTGGCGGCCGCGGCGGGTTCGCCTTTGGCGGGCCCTGGGGTCACGGTCAGTTCCGCCCGCCCTTCGGGCCCCGGGCCCGGCGGGGCGACGTCCGCGCCGCCATCATCAGCCTGCTCAAGGAGCGGCCGATGCACGGTTACGAGATGATCGGTGAGCTGGAGAGCCGGACCAACGGCGTCTGGCGTCCCAGCCCCGGCTCCGTGTACCCGACCCTGCAGCTGCTCGAGGACCAGGGCCTGGTCGCCAGCCAGGAGGTCGAGGGCAAGCGCACCTTCTCCCTGACCGAGGCCGGTACGGAGGAGGCCGGGCGGGTCGGCGGGCAGGCCCCGTGGGAGCACCTGGCCGAGGGTCAGGGAGACGCCGGATTCCAGCTCGGCAGTTCGATCCGGCAGCTCACCGTGGCGGCGATGCAGGTCGCCCAGGCGGGCAGCGAGCAGCAGCAGCAGCGGGCGATGGAGCTCCTCAACGAGACCCGCCGCCGGCTGTACGCGATGCTCGGCGAGCAGGAGTAGTCGACGGAGGGGCGGCGATGACCCCACGGCCATCGCCGCCGGGGGAGGTTCTCCGGCCTCCCGGTCCCAGTTCGAGCCACTCTCACCGGCGCCATCTCGCTGCGGCCGGCCCCGAGGTCGCACCCGGCCTCTATACTCCGCCGCCATGCAAGGGCCAAGGGAGAGTCTCGTCTACCAGCTGGAGAAGCTGGGTCGCACGTTGTGGATCCGCAGCGTGCGCCAGTTCACCGAACTCGGCATCTACCCCGGTCAGGACCAGGTCCTGCTGCTCCTCTGGGAGCGGGACGGCCGTGGCCAGGGAGAGCTGATCGAGGTCCTGGGCGTTGAGCCTCCCACCGTCAGCAAGATGCTCCGCCGGATGATCGCCGCCGGCCTGGTCCGGAGAGAGCGGGCGCCGCAGGGCGGCCGCGCCTGGAGCGTGTTCCTGACCGAACGGGGGAGGAGCCTGCGCGACCCGGTTCTGCGAATCTGGGCGGAGAAGCAGCGCCAGCTGCAGGCCGCCCTCACCGCCGACGAGGCGGTCCAGTTACACGGGCTGGTGCAGCGGTTGGCCGCCCAGGTGGAGGGGTGAGAAGAGCGTGAACGGACCGATCATCGAGGGGGAGGGGTGGCGGCTGCGGCCGCCGCGCACGGACGACGCGGCGACCATGGTCGCCTGGTTCGAGGACGTCGAGGTGACCCGCTGGCTGCTGGTCACGGCGCCGCCCTCCGTGGACCAGGAGCGGGAGTGGATCGAAGGCCGCGCCCGCGACCAGGACACGATCACCTGGGTCGTCGAGCACGAGGGCAGCGCGGTGGGCACCTCCCAGATCGGCGACATCAACTGGCGCCACCGGCACGCCGAGACCGATGAAGGCCAGGACCGCCTACGCCTTCGCCGAGGCCGGCCTGAACAAGCTGACCTCCAAGTACCTCCAGGGCAACGAGGCCAGCCGGCGCGCGCAGCTCGGTGCCGGCTACCGGGAGGTCGGGCGGCGCCGGGAGCACGTCTTCTGCGGCGGGCGCTGGGTCGACGTGATCCTGACCGAGGTCCTGGCCGAGGATTGGCGGCATGAGTGACACGCGCCCCGACATCGTCTTACTGATCTCGCACGACACCGGGCGCCGGCTGGGCTGCTATGGCCGCGGGGTGGCGACGCCCAACCTCGACGCCGTCGCCGCCCAGGGCCTCCGCTTCGACCGCGCCTTCACCACCGCTCCCCAGTGCAGCCCGAGCCGGGCCGGCCTGATCACGGGCATGGTCCCGCACCGGACCGGGATGCTGGGGCTGGCCCATCTCGGCTTCGACCTCGACCCGAGCCTGGCCACCCTGCCCGCGCTGCTCGCCGGGGCCGGGTACCGGACCGTGCTCTGCGGAACCGAGCACGAAGGGTCCCGCCGGGCCCCCGATCACCACGGCTACCAGGAGGTCATGGGCCCCGCTGGTGGCGACGCCGGGGAGGTCGCGGAGACCGTGCTCACGGCCCTGCCGCGCCTGGGCGCCGGAGAGCCCTTCTACCTCTGCGCGGGATTCTTCCAGACGCACCGCCCGTTCCCCGAGCCCGCGGCGGGGGAGGAGGTCGAGGTGCCGCCCTACCTGCCCGACCGGCCCGGGGTCCGCCACGACCTGGCCGGGTTCCAGGCCTCGCTGCGCGAGCTGGACAGCGCCGTCGGCGCCATCGCCGCCGCGGTCGCGGCGCTGCCTCGGGCCAGGGACACGCTCCTCATCTACACCACCGACCACGGCATCGCCTTCCCCGGCGCCAAGGGGACGCTGCACGACCCCGGCCTGGAGATCGCCCTGATCGCCCGCTGGCCGGCCCGCCTGACCGCCGGCGGGAGCACCGACGCCCTCGTCTCCAACGTCGATCTGCTGCCGACCCTCTGTGAGCTGGCCGGCGCCGATGCCCCCGCCGGCATCGATGGGCGCAGCCTGGTGCCCGTCCTGGAAGGCGGCGCGAGCGTGCGCGAGGAGATCTTCGCCGAGGTCACCTGGCACGACGCCTACCAGCCGGTCCGAGGCATCCGGACCGAGGGCATGGCCTACATCCGCCACCTGCGGCCCGGGCCCACCACCTACCTGCCCATCGACATCCACGAGTCGCCCGCCGGCCAGGAAGTCCGCGAGACCTTCTACCAGCCGCGATCGGGCCCCGAGGAGCTCTACGACCTGGCGCAGGATCCCCTCCAGGAGCGGAACCTGATCGGCGACGAGGCCTACCGCGAACGGCACCGGACGCTGGCACGCCGGCTCGAGGAGTGGCGCCTGGCCACCCGCGACCCCATGCTCGAGGGCGACGTCCAGGGCCGTGAGGCGCCTGGCTGGGCCGAGGAGCGGAGGGCGGGCCGGATCCCCTCGGTCTGGGATCCCGCCTGAACCGCGTCCGGACGACCTGGCCTATGATCCGCTGACCATGGCCACGCCACCTCAGATCCTGCCCACCCAGCTGGCCGAGGGCCGCGCGCCCGGACTCGCCTACCGCATCCAGGGCGAGCTGGTGCCCGTGCTGCACGTCTGGCTGGAAGGGAGCGTCCCCGTCTACTTCGAGCACCATGTCGTCCTCTGGAAGGACCCCGGGCTGAACATCGGCGTCAAGGCGGTGAAGGGCGCCTTCCGGCGGATGATCGCGGGGATGCAGGTGTTCATGACCGAGGCCAGGGGGCCGGGCGAGGTCGCCTTCTCCCGCGACGCCAGCGGCCACGTGTTCCCGCTCCACCTCAATCCGGGGGAGGAGATCCTGTGCCGGGAGCACCAGTTCCTCGCCGCCACCGGCAACCTCGAGTACGGCTTCGAGCGGGTCAGGGGCCTGGGCAGCATGCTCTACGGCCAAACTGGGTTCTTCATCGACCGCTTCCGCGCCGAGAACCACGAGGGCGTGCTCTGGCTCCACGGCTACGGCAACGTCTTCGAGAAGGTGCTGGCTCCCGGCGAGGAGATCGACGTCGAGCCCGGCGGCTGGATCTACCGCGACTCCGGCGTCCGCATGACGGTGCAGGTCTACGGCCTGCGCACCGGTCTGCTCGGTGGTTCCGGCCAGCTCGTCTTCAACCGGTTCACCGGGCCCGGTCGGGTCGGTATCCAGTCGATGTACGTGCACATGCCGACCAAGGAGTGAGCAGCGTCGACGGGCGAACGGCCTCCGCCCGTCGACGGCGACCGGCCGCGGACCGGAGCGGCGGCTGTCACTCCGGCCCGATCCGGTCTCAGGCCGCTCCCAGCGCGCGGAGGTCGTCAAGGACCTCGGCGACCGCGTGCGCGGCACGGCCGCCTTCCTGACCTGGGAGGTTGATCATGTGCTCGGTGAAGCCGTTCTCGATCGCGGCGCCGGCCTCATCCAGCAGCTTCGCCCGATCCCCGCTCCAGCGGAGGCCGGTCGCGCGGCGGATGGTCGCCGGGTCGCGGCCGATGGCGGCGCATGCCTTCTCCAGCTTCTCGGTGTACTCGGCGGTGTGCTCGCGGGCCGCGCCGGAGGGGTTCCAGACGTCGGCGTAGCGGGCGACGAGGCGGATCATCTGATCGCCGCCGGCCCCGATCCAGATCGGCGGGTGGGGCTTCTGGATCGGCTTGGGGTTGGCGATCGCGTCCTTCAGCGTGTAGTAG
>DATAXV010000073.1:0-26164 GCA_036272915.1 Candidatus Dormiibacterota bacterium | reverse complement strand
GAGCGGACCTCTGACGTCGGCGCCTCGAGGCTGTCGCCGGCGTAGAAGGCGGCGGCGAGCAGGCGCTGGGCGGCGTCGCGCCAGTGGCCCCAGTCGGAGTCACCGCGGGACTTGCCCTTGTCGATGGAGGACGCGATCCATCCGCACATCTGCCAGGCGATCTCGAAGTCGCCGCAGCCGGTGGTCGGCGTCCAGCGCATCGACGGGATGTCCGTCGCCCCGACCGGGTCGTAGACGAGGACGCGGCCCTTGCGCTGGCGGAAGCCGCCCGTGTTGTCGATCAGGTCGCGCTTGATGGAGATGGCGATGACCGGGCCCTCCCACTCGAGGATGGCGGGGATGCAGAGGCCGGTGGTCTTACCGCTCTGGGTGGGTCCGAAGACCAGGGTCGAGGCGCCCGGCTCGGTGGCCAGCAGCGCCGGACCGCGCCACCCCAGGGTGAGGCGGCCGAGCTGGCCGGGGCTCCGGACGACGAGGTTGGCGAGGTGGTAGAGGTTGCCCCAGGTCGCGTGCTGGGGCAGGCGGGGACGGAGCGCCGGCACCGGGATCGTGCCCCGCCACATGCCGAAGGCGAGGACGGCGGGGATGGCGAGCAGGGCGACGCTGGCGCCGGTCAGGCCCCAGAAGATGGACGGGGTCGTGACGGATGGCGCGCCCACCCAGTGCCAGGCCAGGAACCGGTGGTGGTCGGCGCCGAAGAAGGTCTGGACGGCGACCACCGGCCAGCCCAGGAACCCGGTCGGATGGCCGCCGGCGACGGTCGCCGCCAGCCACAGGACGCCGCCGCCACCGAACCAGAGAACGAGCAGTCCGATGCAGAACAGCAGCTCCGCGACAGTGAAACTGGGACCCCCAGAGTCTGTCTTCATATCCTCACTCCTGCAACCGGTCGCAGCCCGACGCGGCTGCCCGTGAACTTGTCCATCGTCGCCCTCCATGGTCCCGCGCCGAGGCGGACGGGGGACGGACAGTTCATCTGCCCATAACGTTTCGGCGGCCGAGACCTCAGGGCGGGTTTCCCCGGTCGCGGCCGCCGATCCGGTCAGGGCGTCGCGATGGCGGCGGCCGTGGATCTCCCCCCCACCGGGGCGGGCAGCGGCGCCAGAACGGGCTCCCAGCCGGATCCACCGTCGCCAGAGCGGAATAGGCCACGGTTGCTGGCCGCGTAGAAGGTCCCGGGCTCGCCGGCGCAGGTGGCGAGCAGCGCGCGGTTCGTCCCCCTCGGATCGGGAAGGCCCTGCCGCACCTCCCGCCAGGGGCCGGCACCGGTGCGCCGGAAGATGGTCGCGTCAGCCGTCCCGGCATCGTGCGCCGCCCTTGGCGAGTGGGCCGCGGAGACCACCACGGTGTCGGGGTCGCCGGGGTCGACGGCCATCCCGTAGAGGTAGTGCCGGTCGATGCCGTCGTCGGGACGCGTCCAGCTGTCACCGCGGTCGTCGCTCTGGTTGTAGCCGCGCCCGGGGCTGCTGAACCCGTCGCCGGCGGCGGAATAGAGGCGGCCGGGCGCGTCGGTATGCATCAGCAGCGTGTGGGTGTCCCACGGGCCGTCGGCGACCCGGTCGCTCCAGGTCTCGCCGGCGTCGATGCTTCGGATCAGGGCCCCGGCCTCGATGCACACGTAGAGACGGTCCGGGTCCGCCAGGTCGATGGTGATCCAGCGGACATGGCTCGACTCCGGGCGGGGCGGGAAGCTCCAGGTCGGGGCCGAGGGCAGCCGGTTCAAGGCGTCCAGCCTCGACCAGCTCCGGCCGCCGTCGTCGGACCGCCAGAGCGCGCTGGGGTCGGTGCCGGCGTAGATGGCGCCTCCGCCGGGGCGGACCGCGACGGCGCTCACCCGCGCCTCCGCCAGCGGGCCCTCGAGAGAGCGCCAGGACCTGCCCGCGTCCTGACTACGCCAGACTCCGGTGCCGTCGGTGCCGCACCACACGCGCTCGGGGTGCTCGGGGTCGGCGGCCAGCGAGATCGGAGCCGGCGGCTCGGTCAGGACCTCGGCCCCCTCGCCATCGCGGACGAGGATCAACCCGCCGTCCACCGCGACATAGATCGTGCTCATGCGGTCCTCCTCCGGCGTCCTGGGACGCTTCGGGTACTCGCCTTGCCATCACTCGCTGGCAAGGCTACGCAGGCCGCGACGAGTCCGACGAGAACGTGAGAAAGGGGCAGGCCGGGAGCCACCCATCCGTGGCTCCCGGCCGCGCCCCACTACCCCTCTACGCGGCGCCCGACACGCTCTCGGGAAGCAGGCTGGTGCTGACCAGCGGCATGAGATGGTCGCCAGGCCAGACCTGGACCACGGCCCGCTCGTGACCGGAGATCAGGACCCCGCGTCCGGGGACGAAACGCGGGCTGAGCGCCGCCATCTCGTGGTCGGCAAGGCCGAAGACCTGCTGCGCGTCCTCGGCGACAGTCTGCTCGATGCCGAGGACGAACTTGGTGGCCGCGGTCGCGGCCAGGATCCGTCCCAGCTCGGTACGGACGAAGTCGTCGACGCTCTGGCTGGCCATCCAGACTCCGGCACCGTACTTGCGGGCCTGTCGGACCAGCTGGTCGAGCACCGAACCGGCATCCGGGTCGGAGGTGACGCGGTGTGCCTCGTCGACCAGAATCACCAGCTTCCCCTCGCGGCGGCGGAGCTGATCGAGGATCCGGGTCAGGGTGATGGCCATGGCCGGGGTGATGTCGGCGCGGAACTGCAGGGACAGCTCGCGGAGGCCGATGGCCATGTGCGTCTGGTCCAGGCTGAAGCTGCTCGGCCGGTTGAAGATGCGGGCGCGGCTGCCCTGCGTGTATCCGCGCAGCCGGAGGGAGATGTCGCGGCACCGCTCCCTGAGCGCGTCCGTGGTGCAGCTTGCCACCGAGTACTCCTCGAGGTAGTTGCAGAGGTCGGTGAGCACCGGCTCCGCCTCGCCCCGCATCTCGCGCCAGGCCAGGAAGAAGGCGACGATCTCCTGATGGAGCCAGGCCTTGTCGGCGTCGCGGAGGCGGCGGATCGGCCGTCCGTCCTTGTAGCCGACCTCCTCGCCTCCCATCACCGAGAGCACGGGGATGACCAGGCCCGCGGCCTCGTCGGCGGAGGTCCTGGAGTCCACGGCGAGTACGTTGATGCTGGCCTCGCCGAGCTCGACGTAGGTCCCGCCGATGGCGCTCATGATCAGCCCGTACTCGGAGTCGGGGTCGATCACGATCGTGCGGGCTCCCTGTGCCGCGTGGCGCAGCAGCATGCTCTTGCAGGTCACGCTCTTGCCGGCGCCGGAGGTCCCGACGATGACGGCGTTGTGGTTGGCGCGGCGGAACACGTCCAGGTAGACGGGGGAGCCGGTGGAGGCGTTGATGCCGACCAGCGGCTGGCCCGGGTCTCCGAAGGGGGTGCCCACCGCCGGAAGCAGGCACCCGATGACGACGTCGGTGGTCATCAGCAGGTTGCGCTGCAGGGGGGTGCCGCCCAGCGAGGTGGCGTTGGCGGCGATGAAGCCGGGGGTCGTGACCTGGACGCCGCGGAGGCCCTCACCGGCGAGGGCGGCGTGCAGCCTCTCCAGAGACTCCTCACACCCCTCCATCGACGTCGACTCGACGCTGAAGACGAGCCCGGCGCGGACCGCCTGCACCTGGCGTCCGGCCAGGGCCGCGATCAGGGCCTCGGTGTCCGCGGCCATCATCTGCACGTCGATGTCGCTCGAGTGCTGGCTGGCGTAGCGGTACGCCTGTCGCTGCCGGTTGAGATGGGTCCGGGCCGTCACCACGTCCACCGGGAGCAGGTGCAGGCTGGTCGAGCCCTGGATGCGGGCTCGCATCATCGCCGAGACGATGCTGCCCGTGGTCAGCTTGGGCGGAAGGGAGTTCACGGCCATGTAGGCGTGGTACGAGCCGTTGGCGAAGGTGAGGCCGCCGCAGTTCACCGCCTCGCGAGTGCCGAGGACGGTCTCGGAGGCGAGCGCCTGGATCTCATCGGCGGAGCAGGCCCTGGCCTCGACGCTGAAGGTGGATGCCAGCCGCAGCGCCGTCTGAACCGCCCGCTCCGCGTCGCCGCGGGGGCAGACGACCGCCTGGCTCAGGCGGAAGAGGCTGTTGGCCATGGGCATGCCGTCCTTGCCGGCCAGGTGGGGCAGGAGCACGACGTGATGCTCGACGACCATGGTCCGGGAGGCGATGTCGCCCGAGAGCCGCCGCTCGTAGTCGCCGAGGCGGGTCTGGAGCAGCGTGCAGTGCCGCTCGTACTTGGCCTCCACGTCGGAGCGGTCGTAGTGGACGGTGCGGGCCAGGACCTGGACCGGGACCTCGATGTTGAGCAGCCAGTCGGTCATGCCCTTGCACCAGTCTGCATAGGCGTCGGTGTGCGGCGCCGCATCGGGGCCGGTGACGCGGATGACGCCGCACCACCCGCCGGGGTTGCGGAGCAGGAGTCCGGTGTCGGCGTCGGCGATGCGGGGCTGCTTGACCCAGCGCGAGTACGAACCGATCCCGGCCAGCTGGCGGTGCGGCCGGCCCACGCTCAGGCCGCCGCCCACGCGCTTGACGTTGACCCTGCCCGGGACGCCGCTCCGAATGATCCGGGGAAGGAGCGGCTCGAATAGCCTGTAGATGGCGAAGGTGAGGATCCACACCGACTCCTGCTCGGGCATCCCGAGCATCGCCGCCAGGATCAGGCCGACGATCGGGACCACGTAGCGGTACATCCCGGGCAGGTACTCGACGCCGAAGTACGCGAGCGGAGCCGCGATGACCAGGCAGAGCACGGACCGGATCGGAAGGTTGACCGGCCCCACCGGGATCTTGAGCTTGGCGTCCACTGCCATGGGGACGCGGACCATGCGCATGACGTGCCCCTCCTATCAGTTGGTGCTGCTAAAGTCGTCCGGGTTGGTGGCCATGAAAGCCGCCCAGTCGACCTTGCGTCGGGCTGTGACCGTGTGCTCCACGGTGGTCTGACCTCCCTGGACGACACCGCCACCGCCGCCGCCCACCGCGCCACCGCCACCGCCACCGTAGCCGCCGCCGTAGCCGGCGGTGCCAGCGGCCTGGTTGACGACGTGGCTGGCACCGTGCTGGTGACCCCAGAAGGCGTTGTCGATGTGGCTCAGAGGATTGCTCTGGGAAAGAGCTCGTAGGGCGGCGCCGCCGAGGCCGCCGACGAAGCCGCCCCCTCCACCGCCCCCGGGGGCGCCGCCGCCGCCGGTCTGAGTGACCGACTGGGTCTCGGAGAACTCCTCGGCGCTGGAGCCCATCGCGGCCGCCCTGGCGCCTCCCCCACGGCCCGCGGACCGGACGAAGTCCTCGAACTCGGGCGTGGCGCCGGGCATATGGGGCTGCCCGCCGCCGGCGCTCGGCATCTGCACCCCGCTGAAGGACGCGAGCTCCCTGCCGGGCGCGCCGCCGCCGCCGCCGCCGGTCGGGTCCATCGGGTTGGCGCCGTCGCCGATCAGCGGCATGCCACCACCCCCGGCCGCCCCGGCGCCGGCCAGGCTGACCCCGCCGGTCGCGACCGCGGCACCGATGGTGGCGGCGATCGCCACCACCGACGTC
Source organism: Candidatus Dormiibacterota bacterium (assembly GCA_036272915.1). Classification (GTDB taxonomy): domain Bacteria; phylum Chloroflexota; class Dormibacteria; order Dormibacterales; family Dormibacteraceae; genus DATAXV01. The sequence continues at coordinate 20,644 of DATAXV010000073.1, read as the reverse complement.
GCCACGGCGACGCCGAAGGCGGCGAGATCGAAGGCGCTGGTGCAGAGCTCACGAAGGCACTTGCCGATGAACCAGAAGCCGGCGATGAAGATCATCGCGACCATGAAGTTGCCGATGACCGGCAGGTTCGAGTCGGCCGCCGCGGCGAACGCTCCGACGACTCCGACCGAAGTGCCGGCGACGAGGGGGGTGAGGAGAGTTCCCATCATCAGCCGCCCGTACCAGCTGACCACCTGGGTCTTCTCGCTGTAGGCAGTGATGGCGATCACCAGAGGAGCCATCGTGGCGCCGAAGAGGAAGAGGATCCTCGCCGCGACGAGGACGGCGAAGACGTAGATCGACATCAGATCGGCGAGCAGCGTCATCAGCCAGCCGCCCAGGAGATTGTTGAAAAGCTGCGTCAGCACGCCCGGCAGCGAATCATTGGTGCCCGTGTTGAAGAAGCCGTACATGATCGCCGAGCCCAGGTCGGCGGAGGCGTTGTACAGGATGATCAGGACGTCGTAGCCGACGTAGATCAGGCCGATGACGACGCAGAGCCGGCCGAGCACGTCGACCAGGACCACGCTGACCCACCCCGGGCCCTCCTTGGTCACGACCAGCTTCAGGGCTCGTGCAGCGGCGCAGACGCCGGCGATGGCGACGGCCAGCACCTGCGTCGACTGGGCGAGCTTCCCGGCCAGGGCCGACGGTCCGGCGTTGAAGATGTTGCCGTTGCAGGCACCGTCGATGTGGCAGCCGATGATGGGGAGGAGGAGGGCCAGGGGCGATGTCGAGGGCGTCGACTTGATGCCGAAGAACATGTAGAGGATCGCGCCCGTCGGGTTCACGAAGAACTCGATGATCTCCGAGAAGACGTTTATCACCGAGCTGACCATGTGGACCAGGTCGTTGATGGTCCCCGTCACCGCGTTCACAGCCGAACAACCGGGAATCCAGCTCCAGCAGAGGTACAGGGTCGCCATCAGCTCGTCGTGGCTCATGCCGCAAAGGTAGGCGTGGCCGACGGACCGGAGGCGGACAGTGGAACAATCCATCCCCATGGTCGGCGATCCGACTCGAACACTGCTGCTCCTTTCGGCGCGACCGCACCCATGGGCCAGCCTCCGGGATCAGCTCGACGGCGGGCTGCTGAGGGTGGCCTGGCAGCGGCTCGACCAGATCGACGCCGCCTTCCCCACACCCTGGGCCGTCGCCGGCGAGGGGGACGTGGTTCACGCCCTGGTCTCGAGCACGCCATTGATCTGGTGGATCGGGAGCTCGGGTCCGCCCGGCGCCCGTTCATGCCAGAATTGGTCGGCATTGACGGCCCTTGTCAAGGACGCGCTCCGGTCCTCCGTCGGCGACGTGAGGCTCGCCCCGGGGTGCGGGGTCGAGTACCGGCGGGGATTCGTGCAGGGGCTCGGCTGGCTGGAGACGCTCATCGGGGCCGGTCCGGCCGGCGTTCCCGCTCCCGAGGCCGCGGAGGTCCGCCGCATGCGGGGGGCGCTACGACGTCGGCGGTTGCCCCTGACCCTGGTCGAGGCCGACGGCACGCTGCGCGTCGAGAGTGAGAGGTAGACCGTGTACGCACCACCCGAGGTGCTGGTCCTGGAGGACGATCCGGAGCAGCTGAAGGTCGTGGTCGATGCGATTCGCGAGACCGGGCTGGAGCCGCTGTCGGCACGGAGCCCGCAGCAGGCGATCTCTCGGCTGACCCACTTCCGGCCGATCCTGGCCGTCATCGACCTGGACATGTCGCAGGCGCCTGCCGAGGAGTGCCGCCAGAGCGTGGCCGACGTACTCCGGCGCCTGCAGAACGACCACGTCAACTGCATCCCCCTCGTCTACTCGGGAGCGGTGGAGACGATCGACCAGCAGGCCACGGTCTACCGGTCGCACGCGCACGCGCTGTTCCAGTCCAAGCGTCACGGGCTGGAGGAGCTGCTGAAGCGAATGGACTCGCTGCTCACGGCGCGTGTCGGCGACGTCGCGGTGAGGGGCGGGATGGTGGTGCACCTGCCGAGCGGTGACGCCCACAGCCATCGGGTCGCGGTCTCTCTGGTGACGGCCAGCCGGGCCAACCGCACACAATATCTCAACGAGAGCGACGCCAGGGCGGCCCGTCGCTTTCAGCGGTGGCTGGAGGAGGTCGGTTCGCAGGTCCGCGTGCGTCCCCTTGGGAACCGCTTCTACCAGCTGGGGGTCGAGGGCGGGGATTGATCCCGCGCGATCAACTCAGAAAGGAGGAGAGGGCTTGCCGATGCCGCGGACAGGTCCTCGGCACGCGAAAATGTCCGTCGAGGCCCCGGGGGTCGATCCCCAGGGCCCCTGCGACGGACAAGGGATTCGGATGAGAGATGACACGTTCCGGCGTCTAGCCGTTCATCGCCTTGACGAGAGCGAACAGGCCTTCGAGGACACCGGCGGCGACGACGCCCTCGGCGATCAGCATCTTGGCGTGCTCGGTGTGACCGCTCACGACCTTGTAGAGGATGTACAGGCCGACGGCGGCGGGCACACAGAGCTGCAGGATGTTGACGAGCGGCGTGAGAAGGCTGGTTGTGAGATCGCCCTGCACACAGTTGAGGTCGGTACATGCGGCCATGAACACCATGAGGTGAAGAATCATCGGTCAGTTCCTCCGTTTCCTTGTTCCGTCTCAATCGCTCGGAGGAGCGCCGCCCCTTCGGTGGGATTCCGGCTCCGCCCGCTCGACCATGGCAACAGGCTAGAAAAGGTGCGCGGACGGGGGGCGGACAGTCGTCCGGGGTTTGATCGGCGATGAGGCTTGACAGCGGCGAGGTCGGCCAGCTGCCGATTCCCGTGGCTCTGGTCGACGGGGATGGGCGCGAGGTCACCGCCAGCCGCGAGTGGGAAGGGCCGGCCCCGGGCACGGTCTCGTTCCACACCGGCTACGCCCAGCTGCTGGTCGCGGTCGACGCCGCCTCGCATCAGCTCGATGTGCTCATGCGGCGCCTGCTCGACGAGCTCGCCGTGGCCGCGCGCCAGCCGGGCGCGGACGGGCTCCGCGTCGCCCTGCTCGCCGCCGGGCTGCGGCTGGTCGCCGGCCGGCCGGTCCTCGACTCCGACCGAGGCGGCGCCGACCAGGTCTTCCAGCTCGCCCACGCCGGGATCACCGCCCGCACCCAGGGTGTCCGCGTCGTCGCCCTCCCCCCTCCTCGCATCGAGGTGCCGGCCCCGGCGGCGCTGGCATTGGCCATGGTCCAGTTCGCCGTCAACGCCAACAACCATGAGGGCGCGCAACGAGTGGTGCTGCGCGTGTCGCCCGGCCCCAGCTTCTTCGTCGAGTGGCCCTCGATGAATCCGCAGGGGGTCCATGTCGAGACCCACCGCCAGCAGAGCCAGCGGCCGCGGTGGGGATGGGGCTACGTGCAGATGGTGGCCGACGCCCTGGGAGCGGCAGCGCTGCCGCCGGGCCCGACCGGGCCGAACTCGCAGGGCGCCTGTGTCGGGCTTGGATCGATCCGGCTGACCCTGCCCCTGGCCTGCGTCGAGGGCGGCGTCGTGGTGCGGTCCACCGAGGCCTGGGATCAGGACGGCGGTGCGCCCTTCGGCAGCCGGCTCCCGTCCCACCTCGCCGGCCTCGAGGCTACGGCCAGAGCCCGCTCCGGGGGGGTCGTCACGGCGGGGCTCTTCCGGGCCAGGGCGAGCGCCGACCGCACCTGGATCTGCATGCCGCCGCAGAACGGGGTGGACCGGGCCAGGGACGTGCTCCGCGGTCTCGTCCACGAGCGCGCGCTGGTGCGGGCGCCGGAGCCCCACGCGACGAGGGTCTACGCGCTCGCCGGCCTGCTCGGCCGGGGCCTCGGCGATCCCGCCGCGGCGGTGCCTCCGAGCGTCTGGCACGAGGTGCTGCCGCAGGCCTGCGCCGTGCTCGGCGTGACCGCGCCGATGGCCTTCGACTCGCTGATCCTCCCCGATCCGCGAGTGGCGGCGTTCCTGCTGGCCGAGATCGGAGGCAGGCTGGTCGGCGCCGGCGACGAGCTGCGCCTGGAGCCTCCGGCGGGGGCGCGCGGGGAGCTCCTGTCGGCACTGCCGCGGGATGAGAACGGGCTCGTCCGACTCAGCTGACTGCCGTCTCGCGACACGGCCGGGGGGCGCCACCGCCGGCATCCGGTGGCGCCGGCCGGGGCTCTCCGCCCCGCGCGCTCTCGTCGGCGGCACCGTGCTGATGGCGATGGCCTCCTTCTTCCGCCCCGTCACCGACCCCGACTTCTGGTGGCAGGTGAGGACCGGCGAGTGGATCGCCGCCCACCGCTCGCTGCCGTCGCACGACCTCTACACGTACACCGTGAGCGGCCATCCCTGGCACGACTACGAGGCCCTACCCGAGGTCATCATGTGGTGGCTCTTCGATCACGGCGGCCTGGTCGCGATCAGCGTCGCCTACGGCCTCCTCCTCTGCGCCGGCCTGGCTGTCCTCATCCAGCTGGCCCGCATGACCAGGCCCCACTACGTCGCCCTCTCCGTGGCGGTGGTCGCGGGCGTCCTCGCCGGCGCCCCCGTCTGGGGCCCGAGGGTGCAGGCGGTCAGCTTCGTCCTGACCTGCGTGACGCTGCTCCTGCTGCACCGCCATCTGGACGGGCGACGCCGGGCCCTGCTCTGGCTGCCGCCGCTGGCGGCGCTCTGGGCGAACCTCCATCCCGGGTGGCTCGCCCTTCTCGGCCTGGTCGGCCTGGCCATGGCCGCGACCGCACCCGCCCTCCTCGTCCCCGGCACCAGGCGCCCGGCGCTCGTTCGCCTGCGAGACCTGGCGCTGGCCGGCGCGGCGTCGGCGGCGGCGGTGCTCCTGAACCCGCTCGGCGCCGAGGAGTACCCGGCCTCGATCGCTCCGCTGATCAGCCCGGCCCAGCACCGGTTGATCGAGGAGTGGCAGCCACCGAACCTGGCCGACCCGCATCTCTGGCCGCTGGTCGCCTTCATCGCGCTGGTGCTGCTCGGGATCGCGATCGGGCGTGTCGGGGCGTTCCGCGGGCTGACCGCGCTGGCCACGATCGCGCTGGCGCTGATCTCGGCCCGCGACATCCCCCTCCTGGTGGCGGCCGGAGTGCCGGTCGTGGCCATGGGCTTGACCCGGGTGATCGGCCTTCTCGCCGCCCGGGTGCGCTGGCGTGAGCGCCCGCTTCCGGCGGCGCGCGGCGCCGCCCTCTCGGCGGTGGTGCTCATCGCCGTGGCCGGGATCGCCGTCACGGCCGTCAGCCGTCAACTGGGCGCCGAGCGGGCTTCCGTCCGCGCGCTCTTCCCCGTGGCCGCCGCCGACTGGCTGGCCGCCCACCCCTCGGACGGGACCCGGATGTTCAACGCCTACGACTGGGGCGGGTATCTCGCCTACCGCTTCTACCCGCGGCGGAACCGGCGCGTCTACATCTTCAGCGAGGCGACGGTCATGGGCGACGCGTCGCTCTGGCGATACGAGGACATCGTCTCGATGCGACCCGGCTGGCGGGAGGACCTCGACCGGACCGGCATCGACTACGCGGTCCTGCCTCGGACCTCGCGGCTCGCCGGCGCCCTGGCCCGGACGCCCGGCTGGAGGCTGGTCCACCACGACCGCCTCGCCGTGATCCTGGCGCGGACCGGCGTCAGTCGATGAAGCCCTCGATGTCGTACCGCGTGCCGACCGTCCGCGTATCGATGATGCCTTCGCCCTCGTAGTTCATCTCGGAGACGACGAAGGCCCCGCTGCCGTAGACGGCGATGACGATGGCCACGTGGCCGTAGATGCTGTAGCCGCCCCCGGAGCCCCAGACCACGATCGAGCCCACGCTCGGCGACTGCGAGACGTCCGCGCCCTGGGCGATCGCGTTGCCGTACCAGTCGGTTGCGTTTCCCGACCAGGTGACCATGTGGTTGTAGGCGGCCCAGAACGTGCACTGGCCGAAGGGGAAGTAGTCGGGGTAGCCGCCGCGCGGCACCCAGTTGAAGAGCGGTGCCAGCGGGTTGCCCGATGAGCTGGGCCCGTAGTCGCTGCCGCCGCCACTCGCGTCGAGCTGTGCCCCGAGCTGCTGCTGATACTGGTAGTCGAGCTCCTGGACCCGGCTCTGGAGCCCCGCGATCTGCGACTGGACCTGGCCGCCCTGGGCGCTGAGCTGGGCGATGAGCCCCTGCTCCTCCTGCAGGCCCTGCTGCTGGGTCGCCAGGCTGTTGTTGAGCTGATTCTCCTGATTGCGCTGGCTGGTCAGGAGCCTCTGCTCCTGCGCCTGCTGGGCGTTGAGCTGGCTGGTCTCGGAGTCGAGCTGCGCCCGCGTGTCCTTGACCCGGTCGACCAGCTGCTGGTCGGAGTGGATGACATCGCGGATCAGGCTCAGCCGGTCGATGAACTGGTTGAAGCTGGTGGCGGTGGCGACCACCTCCAGGTAGTCGCCCTGCCCCTGGCTCGCCATCACCCCGACGCGCTCGTCGAGCAGCTCCTGGCGGGCACCGAGCTCGGCCTGGGCCCGGATCATCCCGGCCTGGGTGAACCGGATCTGCCGCTGGGTGGCGGTGATCTCGCCCACCGTCTGCTGGATCGCGGCCTGCTCGGACGCGATCTGCTGCTGGAGGCCGGAGATCAGGTTGCTGATCGCGTCGGCCTTGGACTGCTCGTCCTGCTGCTGCCCGTCGATCTGATCGAGCTGCCGCTGAGCGGCGTCGATCTGTCCCTGCGCCTGTTCCATCTGCTGGCATGCCGTCAGGCCCGTGTCGCACGCCGCCGCCGGGCGCGGCGGATGCGCGAACACGCCTGCCAGAGCCAGCGCCGGAACCAGGGCAAGCGCCAACAGGCGTCTTCCACCCTTCACCGGCTGCCACCCCTACGCCGTCGATCCACACCCTCGCGGGCAGCGGATAGCGGCGTTGCTGCCGTATATGCCTTTGCGTCTCTCATGAAGCGTTGCTATGACGTAGTGCGATGACGTTTTCGGTAGCAAGAATAGGGCTGTTGGGCTCCGGGGGTCAAGCTGATCCGGTTCGGCCGGTCGGGCCGGCCCGCGTCCACCCGGCCCCGGCGGGCCGTCGTCAGCAGCCCGGCGTTGCGCCTGCCATCATCAGAAGATGGCCCTCCCCCGATCGCTGAAGGTGGCGTTGGAGCGGGTCGCCGGCCCATCGCACGTCATCACCGACCCGCAGGATCTGCTCATCTTCGCCCGCGACGGCTCGGTTGCGGGAGCGCCCCCCGACGCGGTGGTGCTGCCGAGGACGGCCGAGGAGGTGGCTCAGATCGTCCGGCTGGCCGCCGCCGCCGGTGTCCCCCTGGTCGCGCGAGGGGCCGGGACCGGGCTCTCCGGGGGCGCCGTCACCGTCCGCGGCGGCATCGCCCTGCAGACCAGCCGCATGCGCGGCCTCGAGGTCGACCCCGTCGCCCGCACCGCTCTGGTCGAGCCCGGGGTAGTCAACTACGACCTGCAGCAGGCGGCCGGGCGGCACGGCCTCTTCTACGCGCCCGATCCCTCCTCGCAGAAGGGCTGCACCATCGGCGGCAACGCCGCCGAGAACTCGGGCGGGCCCCACTGCCTCTCCTACGGCGTCACCACCAACCACGTCATGGCCATGCAGGTCGTCCTCTCCGACGGGACCCTGACCTGGGTCGGCGGCGAGGCCGACCACCCAGGACTGGATCTGCTCGGCGTGCTCGTCGGTTCGGAGGGGACGCTCTGCGTGATCACCCGGATCCTGGTCCGCCTGCTCCCGGTGCCGGAGTCGGTGGTGACCCTGATGGCCGCCTTCCCGACGATGGACAGGGCGGGCGAGGCGGTCTCCGCGATCATCGCCAGGGGCCTGGTGCCGGCGGCGATGGAGATGATGGACCAGCCCTGCGTCCGCGCCGTCGAGGCGACCTACCACGCTGGCTACCCGCTGGACTCGGGCGCGGTGCTGCTGGTCGAGGTCGACGGCCTGCGCGAGGCGACCGCCGAGCTGTCCGAACTGGCCTCGGGGGTGCTGACCGCGAACGAGGCGACGCTGGTCCGGGTCGCCCGTGACGCCGCCGAGAGGGACCTGCTCTGGGCCGGCCGCAAGGGCGCCATGGGAGCGCTGGGAAGGATCCAGCCCAACTACTACCTGCACGACGGCGTCGTCCCCCGCACCCGGCTGCCGCAGGTGCTGCGAGAGGTCGAGCGCACCGCGCAGGACCACCGTCTGCAGGTGGCCAACATGTTCCACGCCGGCGACGGCAACCTCCACCCCTGCATCCTCTTCGACGTCCGGGAGAAGGGGGCGATGGAGACCGTGGCGGCCGCCGGCGAGGAGATGCTGCGGGCCGTGGTCGAGGCCGGCGGAACGCTCTCCGGCGAACACGGCATCGGCATCGAGAAGAACGCCTTCATGCCATGGATCTACGCACCCGAGGACCTGGAGGCGATGCAGCGGGTCAAGAGGACGCTCGACCCGAGCGGCTACCTCAACCCGGGCAAGATCTTCCCCGATCCCGACGCCGAGCCGCACCTGGCCGGCCGTGCCGGCATCTGCGCCGAGGCGCGCTGGTGGTGATCGACGGGCTGAGCCCGACCCGGACCGAGCGGCCCGCCAACGCCGAGGACCTGGCCCGGCTGCTGGCCGAGGCCGACGCCGCCGGCCACGCGGTGGTGCCGGTCGGCGGGGGCAGGGCGCTGGGCTTGGGCGAGCCACTGCGGCGGTGGGACGTCGCCCTCTCCAGCGCCGGCCTCGACCGCGTGATCGAGGCGAGCGGCGCCGACATGACCCTCACCGTGGAGGCGGGGGCGACGCTGGAGCAGGTCGACGAGGCCCTGCGCCCGCTGGGCCAGCACCTGCCCGTGGACCCGCAGGGCGGGCCTGGGCACACCATCGGCGGCGTCCTAGCGAGCGGCCTCTACGGTCCGCTGCGGCAGCGCTACGGCGGCCCCCGCGACTTCCTGATCGGGCTGCGCGTGGCCCTGCCCGACGGCAGGCTGGTTGCGAGCGGCGGCCGCGTCGTCAAGAACGTCAGCGGCTACGACCTGCAGAAGCTCCACCTCGGAGCGCTGGGCAGCCTGGGCGTGATCGTCGCCGCCTCGTTCAAGGTCTTCCCGCGCCCTCACCAGGAGCTGGAGCTCCTCACCACCGCGCCCGATCCCTGGGCCGAGGTGGACAGGGCGCTGACCCTCGCCGAGCGCCCGCAGGCGCTGGAGATCGACTCCGGAGGATCGGTCCGGGCCCGGCTCGGCGGGAGCGGCGGCAGCGTCGCCCGCCTCAGCCGCGAGCTGGGCTGGGAGGAGGTCGAGCCGGCGGGCTGGGCCGGTGCCACCGAGGGCGAGCCGGTGCTGGCCCGCATCGCGGTTCCGGCCCGCCACCTGCGCACTCTCCTCAGCGGGCTGCCGGAGGGTTCGCGCTGGTGGGCCTGGCCCGGCATCGGCATCGCCCACTGGAGTGGCGCGCCCGGCGCCGCCGTCGTGGCGGAGGTCCGCGAGGCGGCCGAGGCGGCCGGCGGCTCGCTGGTCCTGATCGAAGCCCCGACCGAGCTGCGGGCCGCGGTCGGCGCCTTCGGTTCGGCACCGCCTACGCTGGAATGGATGCGCAAGCTGCGCGACGCCTTCGACCCCAGGCGGACGATCTCGCCGGGGCGGTTCCTGGTCTGACATGCGCGCCGACATCCGCGATCCGCAGAGCCTGGTGCCGCCCGTGTTCAACGGCCCCGACGCGCCCGCCGACGACGACCTCGCGCAGTGCGTCCACTGCGGGCTGTGCCTGAACTACTGCCCCACCTACCGGATCACCGGCCTGGAGACGGAGTCGCCTCGGGGCCGCATCGCCCTGATCACCGGCTGGACCAGGGGCGAGCTCCCCTACCACCCGGAGATGGCCCGGCACCTCGACCTCTGCCTCGGCTGCCGGGCCTGCGAGGGGGTGTGTCCTTCGGGCGTTCCCTACGGCCGGATCATCGAGGGGGCGAGGGCCGAGCTGGACCGGAAGCGTCCGGCGTCGCCGTCACGCCTGGTCGTGCGGCAGGCGCTTCGCCAGCTGCTCGGCCACCCGGGCCGGCTCCGGCTGGCCGCCGGGATCACCCGCATCGCGCAGCTGCTGGGTCTGACCGGGGTCGTCGCCGCGGGTCGGCAGCTGCCCCGCCTCCACGGCGGCTACCGAGCGCCGCGGGGCAACGTCGCTCCCGCCATCGGCCCCCGCCGCCATCGCGTCGCCTTCCTCACCGGGTGCGTGATGCCGGAGTTCTTCCCCGAGGCGCACGAGGCGTCGGTCCGCCTCCTCCAGCTCGCCGGCTGCGAGGTCTGGTTCCCGCCGCGGCAGCGTTGCTGCGGCGCCCTCCTCGCCCACAACGGCGACCTGGAGGGAGCGCGCCGGCTCGAGCGGGTCAACGCCGAGGCGTTCGGCATGGAGGACTTCGACGCCCTGGTCGTGAACTCGGCCGGGTGTGGCGCCCACCTCAAGGACTTCTACGAGAACCTGGGCCCGCGGGTCCGCGACCTGAGCGAGTTTCTGGCCGAGGTCGGGCTGCCCGAGCCGAAGGTCGAGGTCCGAGCCCGGGTCGTCTACCAGGACGCGTGCCATCTCCTGCATGGCCAGCGCGTGCAGGCGCCGCCACGGCAGCTGCTCCGGGCCATCCCCGGGGTCGAGCTGGTCGAGGCCACCCACCCCGAGATCTGCTGCGGGGCGGCAGGCCTCTACTCCACCCTGGAGCCGGAGATGTCCGGTCAGATCCTGGAGGAGAAGCTGGACGACCTGGTCGGCCGGAGCCCCCAGATCATCGTCACCGCCAACCCCGGCTGCCAGATGCAGCTCCAGTCCGGGCTGAGGGCCAGGGGTCTGGACTCAGTCCCGGTGCTGCACCTGGCGGAGCTGCTCGTCCGCGCCTATCCCGCTGACTGATCCCCTCAGCCAGGCCAGGGAGTCTGCGTGTAGGTGAGCAGCGCCGCCCAAAGGGCGAACACCACTAGGGCGACAGTCAGTAACGCTACAGCCATGAACTTCATCTACGAGTGCCTCCGGTAAATGATGCACCGTGGATGACGCGAATGTGACAGCGGAAATCACGTATCGTCCCCGCGATCCGTCCCCTGGTCGCCGCCCGGCCGGGAGACCCGGACCATCCTCCGTTCGATCGAATCGTCCAGCTTCCGGCGGCCGGCACGCCGCCAGTCGCGGACGAAGAGGACGAGTGAGACGACGGCGACGAGCAGGAGCACCGCGACCGCAGCCTTCTGGTGCCAGCTCATTCTGACTGCTCCCCGTCCAGCCTCCCCCTCACCCGGATCCGGCCGCTGGCCACACCGGGAAGGGTCAGGTCCATTTCCAACTCGTGGTCGCCCGATTCCAGCACCCGGTCGAGCTCGACCTGCAGCGCCACCTCGCGCTCCAGCGGAAGGTCGAGGCGGCGGGGCATGGGCACGGTGCCGGCCTCGGTCTCGACCAGGACCCGGGGCGCGTCCAGGCGCCTGCCGTCGAGGCGGAACTCGGTCAGGCGGGTCAGGACCGCCGGCCGGGTGCGGTTGCGGAGGACGAACCGGAGACCCTCGTTGAGCACGCCCAGGCTCTCGGCGACGGCAATGCGCTCGGCCAGGTAGGCGGGAAGCATCGGCCGGCGGCGCTCCGTGGGGAGCACGTCGGCGACCCGGAAGAAGAGGGCTGAGCGGATCGGCTCGCGGCCGCCGATCCGCAGCTCCGCCTCGAAGCGGTAGTCGCCCTCGGCGACCATCGGGAAGTTCAGCGTGTTGACCTGCAGCGCCGGATCCGTGCAGGTGGGCAGGGAGACCGCCGCCGAGCCCGCCCAGGACTTGCGGCGCACGGCGTCGAACAGCCTGCCCACCCCCGCCCGCTCCAGCGGCCGCTCACGGCTGACCGCCCAGCGCAGCTCGGCGGAGCCCTCCAGCTGGGGGTCGTCGTTGACGATGATGAGCCGCATCTGCACGTCGTCGCCCGGACGCCAGCCGACGCCGTAGGGGCGCAGGGGGATGAAGCCCACCGGGTCGACGATCACCCGCAGGGGTGCGAAGGCCTCGCGCACCGCCTCCAACCCGAGCTTGGGTCGGCGCTCGGCGTCGACCAGGCCGAAGCCGATGCCGGCGAAGGGGTCGACCAGGGTGTCGACCACGGCCCCCCAGCAGGGCTCGAACTTCCGCTTCCGGAGCTGGTCGATGGCGTAGGTGAGGAGCCAGGCCTGGTACTCCTGGCTCTCGTCGATGTAGTCCTCCAGCTTGGAATACTCGGCGGGCAGCCCGATGCCCCGCTCGGCCCAGGCCGGGAGCTGGAACCCGGCGTAGAGCCAGCGCGGGTCGTCCGCCTGCACCGGCCATCGCCTGCCCAGCTCCTGCCAGGCCGCCGAGTCGATGTCGGGCAGGGCCTGGGCCCCGAATGCGGAGACAAACCCGTGGAGGGCGTCAGCGAAGTCCTGCCACTGCCCGTGCTTCCATCCCGACCAGAGGTGGCGGTCGAGCTCCCCGGAGGCGGCGAGCACGGTCCGGCTCGGATCCAGCGCCTCGATCGCCGCCTTCACCTCCTGGTCGATGGTGTAGTTCTGACGGGCGGCGTGGACGTCGCCGAGGGCGGCGTTGGCGGGAATCCAGGGCGGGTCGTCGTGGCCCACCCAGAGCATCACCGACGCCCGGTTGCGCAGCTGCTCGACCATCTCCGGCACCTGGCTGCGCACCGCCATCTCGAAGAAGCGCGTCTCCTCGGGACCGGCGTGGTAGGCGTAGGAGCGGAGCAGGGGAAGGTCGGCGATGACCAGCATCCCGGAACGGTCGGCCTGCCGGTAGAACTCGTCGGGCAGGACGTGACCATGGACGCGAAGGACGTCGAGGTTGGTGCCCTTGGCCAGGTCGATGTCGCGCTGGAACGACTCCCGGGTGAGCGCATCGAGCTGGAGCCCGGGGACGTAGCCGGCTCCGCGAAGGAACGTCGGCTGGCCGTTGCAGAGCACCGTCCACTGCTCGGGCGCGGCGTTGACCACGATCTCCCGGAAAGCGAACTCGTCCTCGGCGCGGACCGATTCCCGATCCCTGACCCGAACCGTGGTCGTCGCCTGGTAGAGGTGCTGCGGGCCGAGGCGCCAGGGCCACCAGCGCCTGACCTCGGGCAGGGTCAGGGTCATGGAGACCGAGCGCTCACTCGATCCGACCAATGTGAAGCCCCGGCGGAGGCGGAGGGGTTGGGCCTGGTTCGGTCCCGAGACCTCGACCGAGACCTCGCCGGTCATCTCCCGGCCGTCCAGGTTGCGGAGCCGGGCCTCGACCTCGAGCCGGCCCACGTCCCCCGCCTCCACGCGCGGCCGGAGCCGGACCCAGTCGATGATCACCGGGCCGGTGTAGAGCAGCTCGACCGGGCGCCACAGGCCGAGCGGGACCTCCCATCGGTAGACCGGCGGCAGGCTGAACCAGGCCGAGCTCGGATAGGGCCGCTCGTCGCCGTCGTTGAAGATCCCCATCACGTGGTGCTTCCGCTCGAGCTCGGTCTCGATCGGCGACTCGCAACAGATGACGAGCAGGTTCTCCTCTCGAAGGAACGGGGTCAGGTCGAAGCCGAAGGCGGCGAAATACCCGTAGTGCGAGCCGAGGAAGCGCCCGTTCAGCCAGACGTTGGTGGCGAGAAAGGCGCCGCCGACGCGGAGGATGATGCGGCCGTCGTGGTCGGGCCGGCTGAACCGCGTCCGGTACCAGACCGCGGCGCGGCCCTGGCGCGCCCACTGCTGGGCGGGGACCGAGATCGGCTCCCAGCCCTCCCCCCGACCCTGGGACAGGCCCTCCGCCTCACCCTCCCCGAGGGGCACCCACATCGCCTCCCAGCTGCTCAGGGGGCGACCCCCTGCCGAGCCCTGGCTCAGCGGCAGGCTCAGGCAGTCCTCGTTCAAGCTCGGGCTCCCGCTCCCGCGTAGGGCCCGTCGGCGGTCCGGCAGACGAGCACCTGCCGCGGCGCCATCCGGCGGCGAAGCTCGAGCTCGGCCTCCGGCTCGACCAGGGCCAGGATGCTTCCGCCGAAGCCGGCCCCCATGATCCGGGCACCGACGCAGCCGGGGACCGCCCAGGCGCGCTCGACCAGGGCGTCCACGGCCGGGGTCGAGACCTCGAAGTCGTCGCGAAGGCTGCGGTGCGAGGCCTTGAGCAGCTCGCCCAGCCGGGGGCGGTCACCGGCCTCCAGTGCGGCCGCGAACTCGTGGACCCGCACGATCTCGGAGTCGACGTGCCGGCGGCGGCTGGGCATCCCGCTCTCCGCCTCATGGCGCCGCTGGTTGTAGGGCGTGTCCTGGAGGCGCCGCCGGACGCCGGAGTCGATGACGGCGATGAGCAGGTCCTCGGGGAAGGGGACGGCGCGGTATTCGAGGGTGGCGCAGTCCAGGAGCAGGGCCCTCCCCCGCTGGCCCATGGCCGAGGCGAACTGGTCCATGATGCCGACCTGGACGCCCGTGGCCCGCTGCTCGGCACGCTGGCAGGCGAGGGCCGCCTGGCTGCCGTCGAGGTCGGGACGGAGGCCCGCCGCGATCGCCACCAGGAGCGCCGCGGAGGAGCTGATCCCGGCGGCCGGCGGCACCTCGGAGGCGACCTCGGCCGCCTGCGGGCCGACCCCCAGCTCCTCGGCCATCGCCCGCAGGTAGGGCTCGCCGCCGGGGGTGTCGCTCCGCACCGACCAGGCCGCGGCAGGCACGCCGCTGACGCGTGTCAGCCGGTCGACCGCCGCCGGAAGCACGGGGCCACCGAGGTAGTCGACGTGCTCGCCGATCAGGTTCACGCGGCCCGGTGCCCATCCTCGCCACTCGCCCTCGGTCATCACGCCTCCTCCGCCGCCGCCCGAAGCCGCTCGGCCGCCGTCTCCGGGGTCAGGTCGCGCTGCGGCTGAGCCAGCATCTCGTAGCCGACCATGAATTTCCTCACCGATGCCGAACGTAGCAGGGGTGGGTAGTAGTGGGCGTGCAGATGCCACTCCGGATGCGGTTCCGAGGGCGGGCTCTGGTGGAAGCCCATGCTGTAGGGGAAGGGCGTCGAGAACAGCCGGTCATAGCCGCGCACGATGCCGGCCAGGATCGCGGCCAGCGCCTCACGCTCCTCCGGCTCCAGGTCGGGAAGCGCGCCCCGGTGGCGGCGGGGCAGGAGCAGCAGCTCGAAGGGCCAGACCGCCCAGTACGGCACCAGGGCGACGAAGTGCTCGTTGCGGTGCACCACCCGGGTCCCCTCGCGGAGCTCGAGCTGGAGGTAGTCGCAGAGCAGACAGGGGCCGTGGGCACGCTGCTGGTCGAGCTCCTTCTGCGGCTCCACCGGCACCCGGTCGTCGGCCCAGATCTGGCAGTGCGGGTGGGGGTTGCTGGCGCCCATCATGGCGCCACGGTTCTCGAAGAGCTGGAGGTGTCGCACCCAGGGGATGCCGGCCAGCTCCTCGGACTGCGTGGCCCAGGCCTCGACCACCTGCAACGTCCGGGCGGGGTCCAGCTGCCCCAGGTGGAGGTCGTGGCGCGGAGAGAAGCAGATGACCCGGCAGATGCCTCGGGCCGGTTCGGCGACGAGCAGCCCGCAGCGGTCCAGGCCCTCCCCTCGCCCGTCCGGTGTCAGGGCCGCGAAGTCGTTGTCGAAGCAGAAGGTGCCGGGGTAGTCGGGGTTGCGGGCACCGCCGGCACGCTCGTTGCCCGGACAGAGATAGCAGGACGGGTCGTAGCTGTCAGCGCCCGGGCTCCCACCATCCTCCTCCTGGCCGAGCCAGGGTCGGGTCGCGCGCTGCGGCGAGACCAGGACCCAGTCCCCGGTCAGTGCGTTGCGACGGCGGTGGGGCGCCGACTCGAACCCGGTCCCCCTGGCGCCGTCGTCACGCTTCGGCATCGCTGGCAGGCAGTCTATACTGACGGTACGGCGTGTCGCGGTGACCCTCCGGGAGGGTCCTGGCGGCGCTAGTTCACCGCCCGACCGGGGCAAAGGAGGTGAGGCCGAGTTGGACAAACCTAGTCGTGGAGCCAACCGCCTCGTTTGCCTGCCGGGAGTCCTGGAGGACATCCTCTAAGCTCTCTCGACATTCCTATCTTGGACTCCTGGAGTCGGAGACGGGAGGCTCTGCGAGCACAGGCAATCCGGAAACGGATGGAAAGCGGCCGGGGTCGGTGCCCCGGCCGCTTCTCCTTTTCCCCTAGGAGGCGAGGGTGAGGATGGTGGTCGCTGTCGCCTGTTCCTTGTAGGTGGTGGGTGAGCCCTTCTCGGTGTAGACGACCGAGCACGAGGAGTAGACCTGGGTGGTCTCGGGACCGTAGTCGTTGGTGTCGAACGCGGTCTGGATGACCTGCGTGTCGCTCCCCTTGTACTCGACGTTGCCGTCGAGCGACTGGTACTGCAGCGGGTAGGAGAGCGTGGTGGTCACGTTGGTGTTGCCGCCACTGCGGCCGTTGACCACCGACTTGCCCTTGCCCGACATCGCGCCCTTGCCGCCGTCGTAGGCTCGATCGCCCTTCACCGCCCAGGAGTTGACGTTGGCGGGCAGCGTCATCCCCTGTCGCAGGGCGGTGAAGGCGTCCATCGCCGGCAGCGTCCCCGTCGTCCCGAGCGTGGGCCAGATCTCACCCTTGAGGACCTGGCCGTCGGGCGCGATCACGACCAGATACGGAGTGACCGCCATGCCCGAGTACTGATCCCCGGAAGAATCGCTGCCGTTCAGGTTCGACACGGCCACCTTGGCGGTGGCGTTGCCGGCCTTGTCGACGGAGATCACGGTCAGGGTCAGCGTCGCCGTCACCTGCGAGGTCTGCTGCTCCTCCGACGACGACTGGGTGGGACCCATGAAGACGGCCTGCTGCTGCGCGTTGATGGTGATCGTCTGGCCCTTGCGGAGGTTCCAGACCAGCGCCTGAATCTCCTGGTTCTGACCGCCCTGCTGCTGTGTCAGCGACGGCGCGCAGCCGGCCAGGAGGAGCAGGCTGAGGGCGGCGACCGCCGCCCCGATGAACGCTGTTGGACGCATCTCAGACCACCTTCGTGCCGCTCGGCCAGGTTCCGAACTGGCTCGCCTCGGACGGCGGGTCGACGGGCGTGGGCGAGGGGAAGAAATCGGGGTTGTCGGGGTCCGGCCATTTCACCGTGCGGCTGTCGACGACGCCGTCACCGGTGGTGACCGGGCCGGTGTAGTTCATCTCCCAGACCGTGTAGCTGACGACCGTCCCGCCGCTGGTCTGGACCGAGGCGACGAAACCGACGTGGCCCTCCGCGCAGCTGCCCACGCAGGGCCAGGAGACGATCGCCCCCGGCGTCGGGGTGCTGCTGGTCGACGAATGGTAGTAGGAGGCGTAGTCCTTCGCCACCTGGTTGCCGTTGCCGGTCACCGCCGCCGCGGCCGCCGCGTCATGGCTGCTGTAGGTGAAGAACCAGAGCTCGGCGCCGTAGGTGCACCAGCCGACGGATCCCGTCACCGCCGTGGTTTGGTACCTGCCCACCGGCTGGCCGCCGAGCCCGAGCGTGTCGCCGCCGCCCGGCGACGATCCCGCTGATGGTCCCGAGCCCGCGTTCTGTATCTCGGCCGCGTCCGCCGCCGGATCACAGCCGGCCAGGGTGACCAGGGCGCCCAGGACCAGGAAGACCAGGGCCACCAGCTTGATCCGATCCAGGGTTGTGGAGCTCATCGCAGCCCCTACCCTGATCGGATCCGGCGGACCCGGGACGGACAGTCGTCAGGCGGGCGCCTGGTCCGCCCAGGTGTGTCCCTGCTCGTCCAGAGGCAGCGGCAGCCGCACCCGGACCTCGGCGAGAAGGTCGCCCGGGTCGCCGCCCTTGGCGTCGGGCATGCCCAGCCCGCGCAGCCGGAGCCGCGCTCCGTTCTGGGTCTCGGCGGGGACGGTGAGCGACACCTTCGGGCCTTTCAGCGTGGGCACCTGCACCTCGCCGCCCAGGAGCGCCGTGCGCAGCGGGACCTGGACCACCACCCTCAGGTTCTTTCCGTCGCGCTCGAACTCGCGGTCGGGAGCGACCCTGACCCTGGCCAGCGCACCGGGGAGGCGCAGCACGGTACCGTCCAAGACCCCGGGCTTGACCGCCACCTCGATCTTCCGTCCGTCGGGCAGCTCGATCCGGCGATGGGTGCCGAGGTAGGCCTCCCTGAGGCTGACCGTCAGCTCCTGTTCCATCGAGGGGACCTCCGCCGTCCCGCCGTCGGGCCGGGCGCGGTTGCGGCCGAAGACGGAGCCGAAGAGATCCGA
Organism: Candidatus Dormiibacterota bacterium; assembly: GCA_036272915.1. Classification (GTDB taxonomy): domain Bacteria; phylum Chloroflexota; class Dormibacteria; order Dormibacterales; family Dormibacteraceae; genus DATAXV01. The sequence goes on along the minus strand of DATAXV010000073.1, from coordinate 2,562 downwards.
GAAGGAACCCCCGCCCTCGGGCGGCGCCTGGCTGGCCGTGCCCCCGCCGAAGCCGAAGTTCTTGAAGACGTTGCGGAGCTCCTCGGGGTCGAATTCGACGGTCTGGTACCGCGCCTGCGGTCCCGGCCCTCCGCCGGCGCCGGCGCCGTCCCACTGGGCCCCCAACAGGTCGTAGCGCTTCCGCTTCTCCGGGTCGGAGAGGACGTCGTGCGCCTCGGAGATCTCCTTGAAGCGCTGCTCCGCGCTCTTGTCGCCCGGGTTGACGTCCGGGTGATACTTGCGAGCGAGGCGCCGAAAGGCGCTCTGGATGTCCTTCTGGCTGGCGTTCCGATCCACGCCCAGGGATTCGTAAAAGTCCTTCGTCTGCGGCATTGACGCCTCGTTCTTACCAACTTCGGCCAGGGCCCAATCCTGGACCGATCTCATGGATCGTGACTCGGGTCGTCCCCCTTCCGAGTTCGAGGATACCGACCGTCGAGTAGGGCTGGTCGCGGCGATAGCGGGTCACCTGGAGCCATGTCCACTCGAACCAGCTCGGGCCTCGGGCCAGGCGCCGCAGCATCTCCGGCCGCCGCACCTGATATACCGCGCCCGGATTGAGGAAGAGAACACCCCCGTCCTCGACCGCCGAGGCGATGTGGGTGTGCCCGTGCACGATGATCTCGCAATCGGGAAACTGGCTCCGCAGCCAGCGACGGTGGCCGGGCTGGACCCTGACCTCGCCCAGGCTCAAGGTGCTGAGGAGGGTCAGCGGCTCCTCGACCAGGTGGCTCCGGTTGCCGTGGATGATCCCGATGCGCCGGCCCTCCACGGTCAGCTCGCGCCGTCCGGGAAGGCCCTCCAGACCCTGGTCGTGGTCGCCGTGGACGGCCTCCACCGGCGCGATCTCGGCCAGCCGCCGGAGCGTCTCCTCACCGCCCGCGCCACCCACGTCTCCTCCGTGCAGGATGAGGTCGACCCCGCGCAGGCGCTCGAAGATGCCGGCCGGGAGATCGTCCAGGAACTCCGGGCAGTGGGTGTCCGCGATGACGCCGATCCGAGCCATGCGCCCATTGTCGCCGATAACAAGTATTGATGATTCACTTGACATTTTGGGAAGGGCTGGTTTCTAATTCTCAACATGGAAGATGCGAGACGGGAGATCCTGACCCGGATCGCCCGCGGCGAGCTCAGCCCCGAGGAGGGTGCCACCCTGCTCGACGAGCTCGAGCGGGAGCAGTCCGAGTCGGGCGGACAGCAGACGACGACCACAACCACCCAGCTGGCGGAGGCGCCGGGGGCCGGCGACCTGCGGCGGATCCGCGTGGTCCGCGGCTTCGGCTCCATCGTCGTGACCGGTGACCCCGAGGTTCGCGAGGCCGTGGCCGAGGGACCGCACGTCGCCGAGCGGATGGGTGACATGCTCCAGTTCAAGGCCGGTGACGGCGAGGGCTCCACGGGCTTCACGTTCGACTTCCCTGGCAGTTTCTGGCGGCGTCTCTCCGAGGAGCATCGCGGTCACCGCAACCGCATGGGCTGGGACGCCTTCTTCAACGCCCAGCAGCCCTTCTGGACCCTGAACCTCCGCTGCAACCCCGCGCTCGCCCTGGAGGCGGTCTCGCAGGCGGGCAGCATAAAGGTGGAGGGCATGAACGGCCCCATCACAGGTGAGGTCCAGGCCGGGAGCTGCACGATCGAGGACTTCAAGGACACCCTCGACCTCAGCCTGCAGGCCGGCAGCCTCAGGGGAAGGGGCGTCCTCAACCGCGGCGAGTCACGGATCCGGAGCGAGGCGGGCAGCGTCCACCTGATCCTGGAGCGAGGCTCCAGCGTGAAGGTCAGGGCCCGGTCGACCATGGGCCGGATCATCCTCGGCAACGACGAGCCTCAGGACTCGTTCATCTTCGGCGGCGGCTCCCGCGAGCTGACCGTGGGCGACGGCGCCGCCACCCTCGAGATCGACGCGACCATGGGCTCGGTCCGCGTGGAGGTCCGCTAGATGACGGCGAAGACGGCCCCGCGCGACTGCCCGGTGTGCGGCGAGCGCCTCTCCCTGACCCGGCTCAGCTGCCGCGCCTGCGGCACCGAGCTGTCCGGCGAGTTCGAGTCCTGCGAGTTCTGCTCGCTGTCCGCCGAGGACCGGGAGACGCTCAGGGTGTTCCTGGTCTCCCGAGGGAACATGAAGGAGCTGGAGCGCCACCTCGGCGTCAGCTACCCGACCGCGAGGGCCCGGTTCGACGCTCTGCTGCAGAAGCTGGGCATCAAGACCGAGCGCCCGGCCCCGGCCGTCAGCCGGATCGAGCTGCTCGAGCAGCTGGCGCGCGGCGAGGTCCAGATCGACGAGGCCCTCGACAAGCTCGACTGAATTCGTATCCCTCCCTCCCCGTGTCGGGTCCCGGCGCGCCACCGGCGCGCCGGGCTCCCCGACCCTTCCCTCCGCCTTTAGCGCGGATTTTCACAAAGCGAATCGCCCCCTCATCGGGTGGTCAGGCGTACTCGTAGCGCAAGCGGCGTCCGGCCCACCAAGGGACGGTGATGGCGGCGGGCAGGTCGGCCTGGCGGAGCACGGGGGAGTAGGTCCGG
>DATAXV010000072.1:0-47160 GCA_036272915.1 Candidatus Dormiibacterota bacterium | reverse complement strand
GGGCGCGGAGAGGTCGGACAGGGCGACGATCTGCGTGGTCGCCCCCCAGGGTGCGTGGTAGAGGCCCAGCAGCTGGCCCTTGTGGACGATCTGCCGGATGGTCAGCAGGGGCCGCACCGCGTCCATGAGATCCTCGCCGTCCTGGAGCGCCTCCTGGATCGTGGGCAGCCCCATGGTGGCGCCGACGATGGTCTCGTCCTCGCCGTCCACGTCGGTCCCCACCGCGACCAGGTAGCAGGCGCCGGCCTGCGGGTCGCTGCCGGTCTTGATCCCGATGATGCCGTCCTCGCCGAGGATGTAGTTGACCGAGTAGACCATCCCCGCCACGGGAAGGTCGACGTTGGGCATGGAGACGACGCCGGCGATGACCTGGTTGCTCATCGCCGCCTCGCCGAGGAGGACGAGGTCCTGGGGCGTGCTCACCGTCTCGGAGCTGATCCCACTGACGTCGGCGAAGTTGCTGTCGCTCATCCCCAGCCGGGCGGCCTTCTCGTTCATCTTGGTGACGGTCGCCCCGACCGAGCCGTAGGCCCAGTCGGCGAGCAGCTCGGCGATGTCGTTCCCCGAGGGGATGAGCATGCCCTGGAGGGCCTGGAGCTCGGTGAGCTGCTCCCCGACCTGGATCGCCACCACCGACTGGCCCTGCGCCTGCTCCTGCTGGTAGGACTTGTACTGGGCCTCCGTCACCGGCGGCAGGGTCGCCCCGTCGCCGTTCGCCTGCATCGGTTTGGCCGCGAGCACGACCAGGGCCGTCATAACCTTGGTGACGCTGGCTATGGGTCGGGTGTGCTGGCCGGGGGACGCGGCGAGGACGCCGCCGCCGACCACCCCGACGGCACTCTGGGCCTGGGCGGGCCAGGTGATGTGGGCGGCGCTCCCGCTGCGGGAGCCGTTCTCGGTGAACTGGGCGGCCACGGCGGGAAGGGGCCGCAGATAGTTGACGGCGGCGGCGACAAGGATGACCAGGATCGCGGTCAGGATGATTCCCCGGCGGTGAAGCAGAACCCCGGTCATGGCCGGAACAGCGTAGTGGATCGCACCGATGAAGGCCGGATTGTCATACCCGGACACGTGTATGACAGGTATGGTGCATTGTTGTTGTAACTCCACCTGGAGGTGCAGAGGAAGATGAGCAGGCTCGCGCTAGCATTCATCGCCGGGATGGCGACCATGTACTTCCTGGACCCGCAGCAGGGACAGGTGCGGCGGCAGCGCTGGACCGACTGGTGGCAGCACAGCCGGCCCGTGCTGTACCAGACGGGCCAGGACCTGTACACGACCGGGCGGCAGATGGCCGCCGCCGGCCGCGGCATCGGCGGCCAGGTGAGCCGGGGCATGAACTATGCGACCTCGCGAGTCAGAGCCGGCCTTGGCCGCTGAGCGGTGGGAAGCGCCGGTGTCCGATGCCGCTGATAGCTCTCGCTACCGGGTGTGGGTCACGATCGCCCCGGAGGAGCTGTCCTTCGCCACCGCCATCGGCATCCTGCGCGAGCTCAACCGCCAGCACCCGGAGCTGGGGGCGATCGGCTCCGGCTCCAACGGCGAGGGGCAGGTCTACGCGCTCAACTGCGCCGCCGAGAACCCGGGCGAGGCTCGCCACGTCGTGACCACCGCCTTCGACCACGTCCTTCGCACGCTGGACCTCAGCGAGCAGGCGTCGGTCGCCGACATCCACACGGAGCGGATCTGGTGAGCCGCCGAGCGCCCGGGAGCCGCCGGTGACCGACGGCCGGGCGCGCTGCTCCTGGGCGAGCCTCGACGACCCGCTCTACCTCGCCTACCACGACGAGGAGTGGGGCGTGCCCAGCCACGACGGCCGCCACCTCTTCGAGATGCTGATCTTGGAGGGGGCGCAGGCGGGTCTCTCCTGGGCCACGATCCTGCGCAAGCGGGAGGGCTACCGCCGGGCCTTCGGCGGCTTCGATCCCGAGGCGGTCGCCACCTTCGGCGAGGCCGATGTCGAGCGCCTGATGGGCGATGGCGGCATCGTCCGCAACCGGGCCAAGATCCAGTCCGCGATCGGCAACGCCCGCGCGGTGGCCGGGCTGATCGAGGAGGCGGGCTCGCTGGATGCCTGGATCTGGGGCTTCGTCGACGGCGCGCCGCTCCAGAACCGACGGCAGGCCGGCGACCCGGTACCCGCGGAGACCGAGCTCTCCGGCCGCCTCAGCAAGGAGCTGCGACGGCGGGGCTTCCGCTTCGTCGGTCCGACCGTCTGCTACTCCTTCATGCAGGCCGTGGGCATGGTCAACGACCACCTCGTCGACTGCTTTCGGCATGCCGACCTCGGGGGCCTCGCCTGACCCGAGCCCGGCGATTCTCTGCGGAGACTTGACCCGGAACCACCGCGGACTGTTAGATGTGCGCCAGCAGAGGCGACGGCGGCCTGCGGCCGGCGTCAATCGTGCCTCGCCAGTGAGGAATTTCTCGAGATGCGGTGTATGCAGGTCCAGCCCCTGCCCGGGGGCTACTTCTACGTTGTCGGCGCCGTCCAGGACTGGGACCACGTGACGGCCGGGGTCCTCGAGGTCGAGCGCGTACGTGGGCTCACCGGCTGGGGTGAGTGGACCGGCCTTCACCGGCTTCGCCGCGGGCTCGCCGGTCAGGGGTGGAGCTACTACTTCGTCGCCGAGCAGGTCGCCGTCGCCCCGATGCCGGAACCGGAGCTCGCAGGAACCGGCCGCTGATCCGACCGGAGGAGGCACTCCTCCTCCTCAGCTGAGCCTGACGCCGGGCCCCTCGCCGGCCCGGCGCTAGCTCGAGTGGCGCCTTCGGGCGGCCCGCTCGGGCAATTGTGACGTACTCCAAATCCTGTGCTAGTCTCAGGTTGTGGGGGGTAGGGGTCTTGTTCGACTCGTGTCCGCGCCAGATGGCGGTCTTCGCCCCGGCGGAGGTCGCACCCTGCCCGGCTTCGACTGACTCCACACGCATCAGAAGAAAGCCCGGGACCGTGCGGCGTGCTGCGCACGGTCTTTTTTTGTCTCCACGCACAGGAGGTGCACCAGGTTTGAGCAGGGAGCTCGCGGTGGAGGTTCACGGCGTGACCAAGCGCTTCCCACGCCGCACGGGCGGCTGGCCCTGGCGGCCCCGCCGCCATGAGGTCGCGCTGCATCCGATCGATCTCGAACTGGCGGCGGGGACCACGATCGGGGTCATCGGGCCCAACGGCAGCGGCAAGTCGACGCTGGTCAGGATCATCTCGACCCTGCTCCTTCCCGATTCGGGGTGGGCCAGGGTCTTCGGGCACGACGTGGTCGACGAGGCCAGGGTGGTGCGCCGCCACGTCAATCGCGTCTCGGTGGAGGCGGCCTTCTTCAAGGAGCTCAGCGCCTGGGAGAACCTGCTCTACGCGGCCCGCCTCTACAACACGCCCGTCCCCGGCCTCCGCGCCCGGGTGGAGGAGCTGCTCGGGCGGTTCGGACTGCGCCGCTCCTTCATCGACCGGCCGCTCCGCCAGCTGTCCCGCGGCCAGCAGCAGAAGGTGGCGATCGCGCGCAGCCTGCTGACGGCGCCCTCGCTGCTGCTGATGGACGAGCCCACGACCGGCCTCGACCCCCGCTCCAAGCGGGAGGTGCAGGAGATGATCGACATCATGCGCTCGGAGCGCGAGGTGACCATCGTCGTCTGCACGCACGACATGGCCGAGGCGGAGTCGCTCTGCGAGCGGGTGCTCCTGATGGACCGGGGCCGCGTCCTCGCCGACGGCACCCCCAGCGAGCTCGGCTCCCTGGAGAAGCTCTTCTTCGAGCGCGCCGGCCGGGCCATGGAGGACGCCGACTTCGACGGGGAGAAGGCGAAGGAGGCGGAGGAGGTCCGGGCGGCATGCTGAACCTCGCCCTCGGGGGCGAGGCCCGCGCGCTGCTCGGCTTCATCGAGAGGCAGAAGAACCTGGTCCGCCGCTACTGGGCGTGGGAGTTCGTCTGGCTGCTCTACAACGTGGTCAACGTCCTCAGCGTCGGCTTCCTCGGCGACGGCCTGGGCCGGATCGACAGCCATGTCTCGTTGGCCGTCCTCCACCGCACCCAGCTCTACCTGCTGGTCGGATCGCTGCTCTGGGGCTACCTGGGGATGGTCTTCGTCGAGATCGCCTACGCGATCGACACCGAGCGGTGGGAGGGGACCATCGAGTACACGTTCATGGCTCCGATGCGGCGGATCACGCACCTGAGCGGGATCTGCCTCTTCTCGATCGTCTACGGCTTCCTGCGCTCGCTCCTGGTCTTCCTGATCGCGATCTTCATGTTCCACCTCGACCTCGCCTCGGCCAACCCGCTCTCGGCGGCGGTGGTGATGCTGGCCTCGATCATCCCCCTGGTCGGGATGGGCGTGATCGCCTCGGTGCTGCCCCTGGTCTCACCCGAGAAGGGGCAGCAGATGACGATGGTCCTGGAGGGGGCGATCCTGCTCGTGTCCGGCGTCTACTACCCGATCTCGGTCCTGCCCCTGCCCCTGCAGGTGCTGGGCCGGATCATGCCCCTGACCTACACCCTCGACGGCACCAGGGCGGCGATCGTCTACGGCGCCCCGCTCGGCCGGGTGCTCCCCGACGTCGCCGTGCTGATCGTGATGGGGGTGCTGCTGGTCCCCATCGGCCTCTGGATCTTCGGTCGCGCCGAGCACCGGGCGAAGCGGCTGGGGCTGCTCAAGCGCAGCGGGTGATGGGCACTTCTTGCATTCGCCTTACCACCCTCGGTGGTCGAGCATGGTTAGCTGTAGCGGATGCGAGCTCCTTGTCCCAGTAGTGGTGCGTGAAGGCGGCCTCACAACGTCCCCGTCACCTCGACGCCGTCGATCTGATGCGGATCGTGACCATCGTCGGGGTGGTCGCCGTTCACGTCGTCTCGTTCACGAATCGGGAGACGAGCGTCGCCGCCGGGGCGGTCAGCATGCTTCTGCACGTCAACCGGGAGATCTTCTTCCTGGTCACGGCGCTGGTGCTGACGTACACGTATGGCTCCGGACGGATGGCGCTCGGACGGTTCTGGAAGCGCCGGTACTACCTGGTCGCGACGCCCTACCTCGTCTGTAGCGTCGCCTACTTCATCGCCGACGGCGACAGTCTGCTGCCACTGTCAAGCGCACTGCACACCCTTGGTGTCGATATTCTGACAGGGGCGGCGCGGTATCACCTGTACTTCCTGCTGGTGACCATGCAGTTCTACCTGGTGTTCCCATTGGTGAGGTGGCTCGTTCGTGTCACAAAGGGACACCATCTGATGGTCTGCGGGATCAGCCTCCTCGTCCAGATCCTCTTCGAGGGCGCGGTGCAGGCGCAGCTGCCGCTCCCCGGCCTGCTCGGGGACTGGATCAAGAACCCCGACGCGGTGCTGCCCAGCTACCAGTTCTTCGTGCTGGTCGGGGCCGTGGCCGCCGTCCACATCGACGAGATCATGGAATGGACGCGGCGCCACCGTCTGATGGTCGCGGGCCTCACCGCCGCGGCGGTCGCCATCGGCCTGGGCTGGTACGCGATCGGCGTCTACGTCCAGAACCTGCAGCCGGTGGTCGCCAGCCAGGTCTTCCAGCCGGCCGTGGTCCTGGAGACGATCGCCTTCTCGATCGGGCTGCTCGCGATCGGCGTCGTCTGGCAGGATCACCGGCGGGACGGGCTGCTCTCCCGCTGGGTGACCCGCGCCTCCCACGCCAGCTTCGGCATCTACCTCCTCCACCCGCTCGTGCTCCAGGGCCTGATCGGGCTGCTGACGGTGGTCGGGTACTTCGCCTACCTGGCGGTGGCCCCGGCCGGGGTCACGCTCTCGGTGGGCCTCTTCGTGCTGGTGCCGCTGACGGTGGCCATCACCTGGCTGATGGTCGGGCTCATCCAGCGGAGCCCGCTCAGCGTCGCCCTCACCGGCAGGGAGCGGCCCAAGCTCAGGCCGAGGCGCGTCCGGCGGGCTCGCAGCTCCGCCTGGCGGCGGCAGCGGCGGCCGGTGCTCGACGCGATGGGCTCGATCGGCGTCGCCAGCCTGGCCAGCATGCTGATCATGACCCACGTCTTCGCCGAGGGGGTCGGCACCAACGGCGGCTCCGACCCGATCATCCCCACGCCCATCCATACCGCCACCCCGCAGGCGGCGCCGACCGGGCCCACCGACGCCCCCACCGGCACCACCGAGGCCAACCGAACGGTCGACGTGAGCGGCATCACCCGGACCTACCAGGTCATCACCCCGGTCCATCCCAGCGCCAGCACCCTGCCCGTGCTCATCGTTCTCCACGGCATCAGCGCCTCGGTCGCCGGCGAGGAGCAGCGTGACGAGCTGGTCCCGCTGGCCGCCACCGGCCAGGCGATCCTGGTCTACCCGGTCGGGTACGACGAGTCCTGGAACGCGGGCGACTGCTGTGGGCCGGCCGCGGCCGCCGGGGTCAACGACGTCGGCTTCCTCACCGACGTGGTCCAGCAGGTCCGCGCCATGCAGGGCGTCGACGACAACCGGATCTCGCTGATCGGCTTCAGCAACGGCGGCCGCATGGTCTACAAGATGGAGATCGAGGATCCGCAGCTGATCGACGCCGTGGTCGTGGTCGCCGCCGTGAACGAGGGCGACTTCGCGGTCGGTTCCGGCAAGCCGGTCCCGGCCCTCGAGATCGCCACCACCGGCGACCCCGAGGTGGCCTACTCCGACGTGCAGACGGAGGTGGCCAGATGGCGGGACCGCGACCACTGCCAGGACATCAGCAGCAGCGAGATGGCGGGCACCACCAAGGTCGAGCACTGGAACACGTGCAGCCAGGGGACCGAGGTCGAGCTGGCCACGTACGCCGGCACCCAGCACGTCTGGCCGGAGGGGGACGGCGCCTCGACGCCCTCGTCGGCGACCCTGATCTGGGACTTCCTCTCGCCGCTGACCTGATCAGGCCGCGGACAGGCTCGACGCGTACTCCTGGATCGACTCGTTGGCCGCCACCCTGATCCGGGGCAGCTGGTAGGGGCGGCCCCCGGACTGGGCATCCGAGGGATCTGACTGGTCGGTCACCGCGAACTGGTAGCCGGCGCCGTGGAGAACGGAGAAGACCGCCTGCTCCTGGGGCCCCGCCTCGTTCGCGGAGGGGAAGGGCCACCCTCCCGGGTAGGCGAAGAACTGCACGGGGGTGTCCAGCCGCGATTCGATCTGCTCCTTGGAGTCGACGATCTGGGTCCGCAGCTGCTTGGCGCCGAGGCCGAAGACGGCGACGTGGTTGCGGGTGTGGTCCTCGACCCAGAAGCCCTGCTGCTCGAGCTGCTGGAGCTCGGGCCAGCTCATGTAGTGCTGAGTCGCGTTGATCCAGTTGACGTATCCCGAGGGCAGGAAGAAGGTCGCGGCGAAGCGGTCCTGCCGCAGGACCGGCGTGGCGTTGACGTAGGGCCCGTAGTAGCCGTCGTCGAAGGTGATGATCAACGGCTTGTCGGGGAGTGGCAGACCGTAGTCGATGGCATCGGCAAGGCGGACCAGCGAGATCGCGTGGAAGCCGTTGGAGTGGAGCCAGCCCATCTGCTGCTGGAACTCCTGGATGCCGCAGGTGAGGCCGTACTGCAGCTGGTAGGCATACTCCGAGGGGAAGGCGGCCCGGTTCGGATAGGTGTTGACGTCGTGGTACATGAGGATCGGGACCTGGACCGTTCGGGGCGTGCCGGAGACGGCGAGGACGGGTGCGTCGAGCGACGCGGGACCCTCACCCACGACCTGGGGGAAGACCTCGTCGGCGCCGGTCCCGGTCGGCGGCGTGAGATACAGGTCGAGGTTCTGATATGCGCTGCCGGTGTCGGCCACCTGGGGCGCTCCGCCCTGTAGCGAGACCGTCACCGGCACCCGCCAGAGGCCGGAGACGCTGTCCAGGTCCTCGCCGCTGGCCCAGGCCGCGCCGCCGACCGGGGTGCCCAGGGAGTAGGTCGCCTGCATGCCCTGGAACTTGGCCGTCAGCATCGCGGTCCGGGCGGTCTCCGACGGCCACTCGGCGCGCGCGGCGTCGGAGAGATCCGACCACTGCTCCTCGTAGTCGCCGTGCTCGAAGAGTTGCATGAACTGGTCGGCCTGCTGCGTCACGACCCGAGCCGGGTCGGGCGTGGGCGTCGGCGACGGCCGGTGCTGGACGTGGGCTGCGGGTTGGCCCCCGCAGCCGGCGAGCAGAAGCGCCGCCGCCATCGCCACCGTCGTGCGCCTGAGCAACCGTGCCTTGCCGATCCGCATCACTTGTGCCGCGGCGCCAGTATGCAACGGGACACAGGCGTTGCGGAGGAGAACGGTGTCCCAGAAGAGTCCTGGTCCGGCGCGGCCGGCCGGCGGTCAGGTCAGCGGTCGCTGCCGCGCAGGTGGCCGGCGGGGGGGCTCCAGGCGGCGCCCTCATGGGCGGGGGCGAGCGGCCCGCTGCGGAAGGGGATTCGGGGCCTGCCGGTGAGCGCCTTGCTGAGCGGGGTCCGGCGGCAGATGGCGACCGTGGTCAGCGCCCCGGCGACGACGATGAGGAAGCGGACGATGAAGCTCAGGCCCCAGGGCAGCTCGTCGGTGTGGAACCAGTCCAGGATCGGCGGCTGCGTGAGGGCGAGCAGGAAGACCATGTGGGAGAGGTAGATGCCGAACGACGCCTCCGCCGAGGAGTGGATCAGGCGCCAGAGCCTCCCGTCGACCGGATGCGTCGCCAGCCAGTGATCGGCGATCATCCAGAGGCCGCTGACGACCACGGCGAGAAGCAGGATCACCGCCGGCTGGAAGACGCCGGAGGCGTTGTGCGGGGCCTCGAAGAGGAGGTTGAGCCCGTACCAGGCCATGGAGACGGCAAATCCCGCCGCCACCCCCAGCCAGACCAGGCCCCGGTGCTCCCTGGTCCAGGCGACGATCTGGTCCAGGTAGGTCGCGGCCAGGCCGCCGGCGACGAAGTAGAACTGGTAACTGATGCAGAACACCTGCGCGTTGTCGGTGAGCGGATGCAGCCATGAGGGGATGTCCCAGTAGCCGTACTGCATGTAGGCGGTCCAGAGGACCTGGAGGGCGGTGCTGCCCAGGAGCAGCAGCCAGTGCCAGCGCCGGGTCCGCCGCAGCGCCCAGGCCAGCAGCGGGAAGAACAGGTAGAACTGCATCGTGACGAGCAGGAAGTAGAGGTGGAACCAGCCCGTCACCAGGTTGATCCCGAGCCCCGCCGGCGAGGGTGGGATCCCCTCGCTCAGCGGCCAGTAGATGAGCGTCCAGACCAGGTAGGGGAGGACGATCAGGGGATAGCGCCGCCGCCACATCTTCAGCACCGGGACACCGTGCTCCCAGGCTCCGGTCGAGTAGAAGAGGACGAAGGCGGTGATGAAGAAGAAGAGTTCGCGGTTGATGTGGAAGAAGAAGATCAGCCCGTTGGCGACCTTGTCGTCGGGCGGGGCGCTGAAGATGAGGACGTGGACGATGACCACGCCCATCATGGGGACGATGCGAAGCAGGTCCACCTGCCACAGGTGAACCCGTCGGCGCCCCGGCTGCGCGCCGCCCTCGCTCACGAGGCGCGGGCGCCCGCCAGCGTCCGGACCGCGCCCGGCCCCTCTGTCATCAGGATCCGCTTGCTGACCTTGCCCGTCGGGCCCTTGGGCAGGTCGTCCACCACCAGCAGCCGGGCGGGTCGCTTGGAGCGCTCGAGGCGCGCCAGGCAGTACTCCTGGAGCTGCTCGGCCAGCAGCGCCGGCTCGACGCCGGGACCGGCGACCACGTAGGCCACCGGGCACTGGCCGAAGACGGGGTCATCCTGGCCGACGACGGCGGCGTCGGTGACCCCGGTGTGGGCGAGGAGCACCTCCTCCACCTCCCGCGGGTACACCTTCTCGCCGCTGCGGTTGATGACGTCGTCGGCTCGGGCGGTGAGGAAGACGAAGCCGGCGTCGTCGCGGTAGCCGACGTCGCCGGTCACCAGCCACTCCCCGTCGGTGCACGCCGGGCGGGAGCCCTCGACGGTGCCGGGGACCAGGTAGCGGTCGATCACGGCAGGCCCGGAGATCTCGACCGAGCCGACCTCGCCCGCCTGGCAGAGCTGGCCGTCGGCGTCGACCACCCGGAGGTGGGTGCCGACCGGAAGGCCGACCGAGCCGGGGCGCCGCAGCGTCGGGTCGAGCGGGTTGGCGGTGATCTGACCGGCCGCCTCGGACATGCCGTAGGTCTCCAGCACGGAGATGCCGGTGCGCTCCTCGAAGCGCCGCAGGACGGGCACCGGGAGCGGGGCCGAGGCGGAGCGGGCGAAGCGCAGCCGGGCGCTGACGTGCTCGGGCGGCGCGTCCTCGCGGGCGAGGATGGCGACGATGGCGGGCACGGTGTTGCACCAGGTGATGCGCCAGTCGTCCATCCGCTGCCAGAAGGCGGTGCGGTGGAACCTGCGGTCGACGACCAGCGTCGAGCCGGCGACCATGGTCCCGATCACGCCCATCACCTGGGCGTTGACGTGGAAGAGCGGGAGCGGCGAGTAGGCGCGGTCCCTTGCGCTCAGCCGGTGGTGGCGCACCACCTGGCCGGCGACGTGGAACATCTGCCCCAGGTCGAGCGGCACCACCTTGGGCGCACCGGTCGTGCCCGAGCTGGTCAGGAGCACGGCCGGGGAGCTGCCCGCGCCGGCCACCCGCGGCGACGCGATCGGGGCCTGCGCGGGGACGGCGCCCTCCGTGGCCGCCACCCACTCGGGGATGCGGACGTCCAGGGAGCCGGGCCGCTCGGTGGCGAGCAGATCGGCGCCGAGCATCTCGATGTGGCTCTCCAGCTGGGCCGGAGCCGCCTGCGGGTTGAGGGGCAGGACGGTCACGCCGGCGGAGAGCAGCGAGATGTAGGAGGCGATGAAGGTCAGGGGATCGTCGGCGAGAAGGGCGACCCGATGGCCGGGCGCGACGCGATGAGCGGCGAGGGACTCCTCCCAGCGCTGGGCGGCGGAGAAGATGTCGCCGTAGCGGATGATCCGATCGTCCTCGGCGACCGCGTACGCGGGTCGGGACGTCTGGGAGCCGGCGCGCCCAACGAGAAGCCGCGCCATCTGGTTGTTGCTGCGGAGCTGAGCGGTGCAGTACGACATGCCAGGTACTAGGTCAACAGAACCGGGGCGACAAGTGCAGTAGAGCCCTGTAAGAATCAAGCAAGATCCTTCCCCCCGGCCCGATCTGGGACGCCCGATTCGGCTCCGACCGCCACCACCGCCTCCTGCCGCCTGGGCAGCGTGACCTCGATGCCCAGCCCGCGGGGCTGCCGGCGCACGGCGGTGACGCTGCCGCCGTGGCGCTCGATCATGCTCCTGGCGATGGCCAGGCCCAGCCCCGACCCCTTGCCCAGCCGGGAGCGGTCGGCCCGGTAGAAGCGGTCGAAGATCCGGGGCATGCTGTTCGAGGAGACGCCGGGCCCGTTGTCGGCGACCAGGAAGCGGACCTCGGTGCCGGAGGCGCTGGCCTCGAGCAGAACCCTGGTCGAGCGCGGCGTGTGGCGCTCGATGTTGTCCAGGAAGACGCGGAAGGCGGCGCGCAGCGAGGTCAGATCGCCGCTGCCCGAGCCCAGGCGCCCGGCCGGCTCGGCCGTGACCGGGCGCGGCGCGCAGAGCCGCTCGGCGTCGTGGCGAAGCAGGTCGTAGAAGTCCTGCCAGTCGATCGCCGCCACCTCCATCGGCGCCCCGGCGTCGCCCCTGGCCAGCTGCAGCAGGCTGGTCGACAGCTCGGCCATCCGCTTGGTCTCGTAGACCAGCTCGCTCAGCACCTCGCGCCGCTCCGCCTCCGACACCTCGGGATGGTCGAGCAGGTTCTCGGCGTCGTTGAGGATCACGGTCAGCGGGCTCCGCAGCTCGTGGGAGGCGTCGGCGACGAAGCGTCGCTGCCTCGACAGCGAGTCCTCCAGCGCCTTGTAGGCGTCCTCGAGGCGGTCGAGGGAGTCGTTGAAGCTGACCGTGAGGCGGGCCAGCTCGTCCCTCGTGTTGGGCGGGGGCAGGCGGCGGCTGAGGTCATCGGAGGCGCCGATCAGCTCGGTCGCCTGGGTCAGCGAGCTGATCGGCTGCAGGGACCGGTCGGCGATCAGCCAGCTGAGCCCGCCGGCGGCGAGCAGGGCCAGGCCGCAGCCGGTGATCAGGGTCAGGCGGAGGATGTTCAGGGTGTTCTGCAGCGTCCCCAGCCATTGTCCGACGACCAGCACCTCGGGGCCGGCGTGGTCGCTGGAGTAGGCGCGCGTCATCCGGATCAGGGCGGTGCCCTCGCTGGTCCGGATCTCGAGCGAGGCCGGGGTGCCGTGATTCAGAGTTCCTTCCCAGGCCGCCCGGGGCACGTGGTCCAGCTTCAGATCATTGCCGTTGACGCTGGCCCGGACCGCCTCGTCGTCGTCGGCGAAGAGGATGGCGAAGGAGTTGGAGTTGGTCCCCTGGGGGAGGACGTTGAAGCGGTCGGGGCGGTGCAGGCTGCGCAGCACCGTCGTCTGGTACTGGATGAGGTCGTCGTTGACCTGGTCGTAGAGCTGCGCCGACACCTCGAAGAAGACGCCGACGCCGAGCAGGCCGACGACCACGAAGACGGCCAGGGACGACAGCAGCGCGACCCGCATGCGCAGCGTCAGCTGCAGGCTGTAGAAGGCCCAGAGGCGAGTGGCCGTGGCGCGGATGCGGCTGGCCACCGGGTCCTACTCCGGCCGGAGGACGTACCCGACGCCGCGGACGGTCTGGATCAGGCGGGGCTCGCCGTCGACCTCCAGCTTTCCGCGCAGGTAGCCGATGTACACGTCGAGGACGCGGCTCTGCTGATAACCCCAGATGGCGGCCAGCAGGCGGCTGTGATGGACGACCTCGCCGGCGTGCTTCATCAGGAAGCGGAGCAGCTCGTATTCGCGCGGGGTCAGCTCGACCTCCCGATCGCCCCGGCGCACGGTGTGGGCTCGGTCGTCGAGGACCAGGTCCTGAACCTGGTAGACGCGGGGCTCCTCGTTGGGCGCTCGCCGGCGCAGGACCGCCCGGATGCGGGCCAGCAGCTCCTCCTTGACGAAGGGCTTGACCAGATAGTCGTCGGCCCCGGCGTCCAGCCCGGCGACCTGGTCGGTCATCTCATCCTTGGCCGTGAGCATGAGGATGGAGGTGTCATTGACCTCTCGCAGGCGTCGACAGACCTCGATGCCGTCGATGCCCGGCAACATGATATCGAGTATGACGAGATCGGGGAGCTCGTCAAGCGTGGCCGCCAGCGCCGACCGGCCGTCCTCAGCCTCGCGGACGACATAGCCCTCGAAGGCCAGCGTGCGGCGCAGCGCTGTGCGGATGTGCGGGTCGTCGTCAACGATGAGAACTTTTGCCATATCGAGTCACAAGGCCCCTCAAATGGTATACATGGGTGACCTCGCCCGTGCCCTCTCCGTAGTGTGCGCCGCCGTCAGCCGATCAGCTTCTGGGCGACGGTTTTGACCTGGTTGCTGGGAATGGCGAGGCCGATGCCGGCGGCGTCGTCACCGCTCTCTGGATCCTCCTCACCCAGTGTGGGGATTCCGATCACGTCACCGTTGAGATCGATGAGAGCGCCGCCACTGTTGCCATGGTTGATGGGGGCGCTGGTCTGCACCATCCCCCTGAGCTTCACGCCCTGCTCGGAACCGGGGCCGCTCTCGGTGGCGGACCGGTTGACAGCACTGACGATCCCCGACGTCACCGAACTCTGCAGTCCGAGCGGGCAGCCGATGGCCAGAACCAGCTCACCCACCTGGACCTGCTCAGAGTCGGCCATGGTGGCCGGTCGGAGATGTCCGGAACTGACCCGGACGACTGCCAGATCCTGGCTCGGGTCAGTGCCCACCAGTGTCGCGTGGTACTGCTTGCCACTGGCGTCGGTGATCAGAAAGCTGTGCGCCTTGCCCACCACATGCGCATTGGTGACGATGTCACCTCTGGTGTCCAGGACGACACCCGAGCCGAGGGCGCTCGAGGTCTCGATCTCGACCACGGACGGCCCCACCCGGTCGACCGCGCGGACGTAGGCGTCCTGCAGGCTGGCCAGCGAGTCGATCGTCGCCGCCGGCTGGGGAGTGGCGTCGCCGGACCCGCTGCCGGAGCTGACCCCCACCTCGCCGACCACCGGCAGCCGTGCATAGAGACCGCATCCGGCGGTCATCAGGGCGGCGATCCCGAGCACGGCGAGCACGGGCAGCCGCCATCGAAGCGTCATCGGTGGGATCCAGTCTTTCACAGCCCCGGTGGCCACGCTACCGAGCCAACATGAACACGCAGTGAACATGGGTCCGGGCGGAGCCGCCCCGCCGGCGCCGGCTCAGCCCAGGCTCTCGATCGCCTCGGCGGTGAGTTGGCGGAGGCCGAAGAGGACGATGTCGGCGGCGGCGAGCGCGTCCGCCTCCGGCGGGTAGCGGGGGCGGGGGATGGCGACCAGCCACATCCCGGCCGCCTTGGCCGCCCGCATGCCGTTGGTGGAATCCTCGATCACGGCGCAGCTGGCGGGCGCGACGCCCAGGCGGTCGGCGACCTCCAGGTACACGTCGGGAGCCGGCTTGCCCCTCGCCACCTGCTCGGAGGAGAGGGTATGCGTGAAGAGCTTGTGGATCCCGGCCTGCTCCAGCGCCACCCGGATCAGGCGCTCGGGGGAGGAGCTGGCGAGGCCCAGCGGCCAGCGGTCGGCGCAGCGCTCCACCGCCTCGACCGCTCCGCGGATGAGCGGCAGGTGGTCGTCGTACCTCTCCTCCATCCTTCCGATCACCAGCTCGGCCACGTCCTGCGGCGGCATGTCGACGCCGAGGTCCTGCGCCAGGTAGCGGGACCATTCCTGGGTGCTCATACCCATCAGCCGCCGCTGGCTGTCCGGCTGCCACTGGCCGCCGTGGTCGGCGACCACCTCGCGGCGGACCTCCTCCCACACCGGCTCGGAATCGATCAGGACTCCATCGAGGTCGAACAGGACCGCCTCGATCGTCATGCTCACGAACGCCTCCTGTGGTTCTGCCTCCGGCGCCGTACGACGGGCGCGCGCCGACGTGTGTGATCCGGCATTCGTGAGGGTGAACGCCCGGAGGGGCCGTTCGCATCGGTCCAATCGATTCGGGGCCGGCTGGGTACACTCGCCAGGTGGGGCCAACGGCCACCTCTCAAGTGAGCGTGCGGCGCGCCCACCCGAGCGACGCCGCCGCCATCGCCGACCTCTACTGCGAGGGCCTGGGCGAGGGGTACGCGTCTTCGGAGGGGATCGACACCGAGCTCCGCGGTGTCAGCGACGTCGCCTTCTTCGTCGCCACCTCCCCGTCCGGAGAGGTGGTCGGTGCCGCCGACGCCCTCCGCATCCCCCGCGCCTCTCTGCTCGACTGCGGGGTGCTCGGCTTTCGCTGGGTGCAGGAGGAGATCCTCGGCCTGGGCGCCGGCTGCCCGCGGTTCGGTCTGCTCCAGAACGTGGTCGTCGGCCGCGACTGGCGCGGCCGGGGCCTCGGCGCGGCGCTGCTCGACGCGCGCCTGGGCTGGCTGCGACAGGTGGACGCGGGCCTGGCCTACAGCTTCGCCTGGCACACGCCAGAGGGCTGCCCCGCCTCGGGACTTCTGACCCGCGCCGGCTTTCGCCGCGTCCGGGAGGTACCGGACTTCTATCTGGCCGACGGTCTCGCCAATGGTTACGTCTGTCCTTTCTGCGGGGTCGCCTGCCGCTGCGCTGCTGTTCTCTACGCCCGATCTCTACCGTGAGTCCGGAACGCTGTGGCCACGGTCAGAGTCAACACTGTCAGCCCTCTTTCCAGTCGGCAGAGAATGATCTAGAGTGAATGGCACCGACGTCCGCACGTGCCAGCGGCGGCCAGGCAAAGGAGGCGGAGAGTGCCACACCGGAAGATGATACGGGTAGATGTCCTGCGCGACGTCTTGGGGGAGGCTCAGACTGATGAATTGCTGACTCGCTTGAATCCACCACCACCGACTATTCGCGTTGATCTCAACGAACTAAACCTCGCTCATGTGCTGTATACGGACCCCATGACCGAGAGCAAGAAGTGGGAGGATACCCTCCCCGTCGTGCGTCGCTACTTCCTGGAGAGGAGTCAGGCGAGGCGACACTTCCTTGAGTGGGTGGCGTCCTTCCAGGCCAACCCCGACGCGATGGAGAACGGGGCCGAGCCACAGTCGCGGCCGAGGCGCCGCATCACCGATCCCGCCGCTCTGGAGAGAAGGCGGGCGGCACTGGCCAAGGCGCGCGCCGTGCGCGCGGAGAAGATAAAGGCGAGACGCGAGGGCGGGTGAAGGAGTCGGTAGCGCTCCTCATCACCGACGGCGACGGTCGCTTCCTGGCCGTGCGTCGTTCCGATGACGACACGACCCTGCCCGGGGTCTGGGGCCTGCCCGCGGCCAGCCTCCGACCGGGGGAGACGGCCGAGGTCGCCGCGCTACGGGCGGCGAGGGACAAGCTTGGACTTGAAGTTCGATTGAGGGAGGAGATGGGGGAGGCGACCGGCGGCGCTGCCCCCGTCCGCCTCCGCGCCTATACCGCGGAGATCACAGCGGGGACGCCATCGCTCGCGGCGGCGGACCCGCAGGCGAGCCGGTATGCCGCGCTGCGGATGACCCCCGATCTCCGGCTGCTCCTGCCCGCGGCCCGGGCGGGGTCACTCTGCAGCCAGGTGTGCCTCCGCTGGTCGGGGATCGACTGGGAGGAGGAAGATGAAGATGGTGCGGCGGAGAGGATTTGAACCTCCACGGGGTTATC
This sequence comes from Candidatus Dormiibacterota bacterium, assembly GCA_036272915.1. Taxonomy (GTDB): domain Bacteria; phylum Chloroflexota; class Dormibacteria; order Dormibacterales; family Dormibacteraceae; genus DATAXV01. The sequence goes on along the minus strand of DATAXV010000072.1, from coordinate 30,533 downwards.
CCCCACTAGATCCTGAATCTAGCGCGTCTGCCGTTCCGCCACCGCCGCATCCTGGAGCCGGGCGCTAAGTATAGACGCCATGGTTGTATGGGGAGGCCGGGGCCGTCGGGGCTCGGTGACGGTGGCTACGATGGAGGGAGGACGATGACCACGAGCCGGGCCGATTTGCATATTCACACCTGTTACAGCGATGGCTGGCCCCGGCCGCCGGCGGTCGTCGAGCACGTCCGGGCTCAGGGCCAGCTCGACCTCATCGCGATCGCCGATCACGACACCATCGAGGGTGCCCTGCGCGCGGCCGACTACGCGGCCGGCAGGGAGGGATCGCCGGAGGTGATCGTCGCCGAGGAGGTCTCGAGTCGCGACGGGCACATCCTGGGCCTCTTCCTGCAGAAGCGGATCCGCCCGGGGATGTCGGCCGCGGCCACGGTCGAGGCCGTCCACCAGCAGGGAGGGCTCGCGATCGCCGCCCACCCCTTCTGGCGCACCGAGGGCCAGCCCGGGAGCAAGGTCCAGGGCGTCGGCTGGAAGGCGGGCGCGGTCGACTTCGACGGGATCGAGGTCGAGAACGCCACCCCCGGCCTCTACCTCTTCAACCAGATGGCGCACCGCCTCTGCGAAGAGACATGGCTGGCCGAGCTGGGCAACTCCGACGCCCACATCCTGGACGCCATCGGATGGGCCCACACCAGGTTCCCCGGCCGGGGCGCCGCCGCCCTTCGCGGCGCCATCCTCCAACGCCAGACCCGGGCCGACCGGATCCGTTACGACGCCAAGGGCCTGATGCGATACGCGGCGTGGGGCATCGACTACCGGCACCAGAAGAGGGTCGCCGAGTCCTCCTGACGGCGCGGCGTCAACTGCGGAGCTCGCGGGGGAGGTGGTTTTTCAGCGTTCCCTGGCTCCTCCGTCCCCAGCCCAGGCCCCAGCGGCCGTAGCAGACCAGCACCCATCCGTCCGGCCCGGCCGACTCTAGCTCCTCGCCGTGGAGGAAGCGGTCGAGCCGTGGGTCCTCCGGCGCCAGGTCGTGGCGGAGCGCGGCGTCCTCCGGACGCAGATGGCAGGCCAGCGCCTGCGAGGGCTGGAAGCGTCCCGGCCGGGCCACGCCGAGGGGCATCCCGGGCCGGGCCATCCGCTCCAGGCCGCTTCCCAGGTCGCAGGCGTACCAGACCGCCGTTCCGCGGGCGACAACACGCCCGGGGTCCAGTGTCAGGCCGGGGCAGCTCTCGCGGCGAAAGCGCTCCCACCGGGCGACGGACTCGCGCTCGGCGCCGCCCCGACCGCGACCGCGGCGAGCCGGTGGCTCAGGCTCCGGCGGCGGCCCATCCACGCGCCGGAGCAGGGCCACGAACTGTCCATCGCCGAGCCCGTCCTGGGGATAGATCCGGAGCGTCGCCCCGGCCTCGACCCCGGGGGCGGCGAGGCCCGGCCTGGCGCCGGTCACCGGTCCGGTGGGCTCCAGCGCCCAGTCGGCGTGGCGCTCCAGGAAGCCCGCGATCTGAGCCTCGTTCTCCTCGACCTCGAAGGTGCAGGTGCTGTAGACGAGGCTTCCGCCCGGGCGGACCAGGTCGGCGGTCTGGTCGAGCAGCCGGGACTGGCGCCGCGCGCAGCCGGCGATCAGGGCATCGCTCCACTGCAGGATGGCCTCCGGCTCGCGGCGGAAGAGCCCCTCGCCGCTGCAGGGCGCGTCGAGCAGGGCCGCGTCGAAGGCGCCCGGCGCCCAGCCGCCGAGGCGGTCCAGGGGTAGGGTGCAGGTGGCGACCGAGGCCGATCCCCAGCGGTCGAGGTTCTCGTGGAGCGCCCGCAGACGGCTGGCCGAGACGTCGTTGGCGACGACCATGCCCTCCTCGCCGACCCGGCCGAGCAGGTGGGTGGTCTTGCCTCCGGGGGCCGCGGCGACGTCCGCCACCCGCCAGCCGGCGGCGGGTGCCATGACCTCGACCGGGACCATGGCCGAGGGGTCCTGGAGGTAGAAGAGGCCGGCCCGGTGGGCGGGATGGGCGCCCAGCCCGGATCCCCCGGAGACGACGAGGCCCACCGGCGAGGCCGGGCTCGGCGCCAGCTCCACCGGCAGCAGCGCGGCGAGCTCGGCGGCCGTGGTCTTGGCCGGGTTGATCCGGAGCCCCCTCGAACGGGGCAGATCGAGCGACGCGACCAGGTCCTCCACCTCGCCGGCGAGCAGCTCGCGCATGCGGCTCAGGAAGCCATCGGGCAGGGTCGGCCGGCGGCCCGCGCTGGAGGGCATCGCGATGGCTGGCGCTTCGCTCAGAAGCGCAGCCGGTCGACCTCGTCGCGGGTGGGCAGGGCCTCGGAGGAGCCGTGCCGCAGGCAGGCGGCGGCGCCCGCCCGATTGGCCCAGGCGATCGAATCGTCGATCGGCCGGCCCTCGACCAGCGCCACGGTCAGCGCCGCGCAGAAGGCGTCGCCGGCGCCGGTGCTGTCGACCGCGACCACGCGCGGGGCCGGGATCACGGTGTTGTCGATCTGGGACCCGCGCTGGCCCAGGGTGACCACCACCGTCGCCGCCCCCAGCGCCCGGAGACGGTCGGTGCCGCCCAGGTCGGACGCCTCGCCCTCGTTGACGACGACGACGTCGGCCCTGGCGATCGCGGGACTCAGCTCGAGGCCGGCCGGGGCCGGGTTGACGACCTTCAGACCCTTGGCCATGTCCATCACCCGGATCGTCGTCTCCGGGCGCAGCTCGCCCTGGACGAGGACCGCGTCGGCGCCGGCGATGGAGTCGTCCAGCATCTCCGGGGTCAGGCTGTGGTTGACGCCGGGGTCGAGCACGATCGTGTTCTCGCCGCCCTCGTCGACCGTGATCAGCGCCAGGCCGGTCGACCCCTCGAGGCGGCGCAGGCCGGTGCGCCCGATGCCGAATCCGTCGAGGGTCCTGACGAAGGTCTCGCCGGCGGCGTCGTCACCGACGGCGCCGACCAGGTCGACGTCGACGCCGAGCCGCCTGATCCCGACCGCCTGGTTGAAGCCCTTGCCTCCGAGCTGCCGGGCGGAGTGGCGCGCGTGCAGCGTCTCTCCGCGCCGAGGAAGGTGCTCCACGTACGCGAAGAGGTCCTGGTTCAGGCTGCCGACGACGACGATGTGTGGCATTGCTGGGTTGGCGGCCCTGGGGCCACCGGATAAGGTAAAGTCTGGGGCGGGTTCGCTGCGGCGGCGCCGCCTGAGACCCGAGGTCTGGTAAAAATGAAAGCCCTCACGCCCGCTTAGCTCAATGGATAGAGCGCGTGGCTTCGGACCACGAGGTTAGGGGTTCGAGTCCCTTAGCGGGCAGATTGCCATCATCAGCCGGATGCGGTGGTGGGTCAGCCGGGCGGCTGGCGGAACAGGTAGACGCGCACGTTTGAGGGGCGTGTGGAGTGATCCATCCGGGTTCGAGTCCCGGGCCGCCCACCACACTCGCACTTGCTCCCACCACCGGGCCGGGCGGGTGCGCTCGCCAGCTCGAATCTCACGCAAGGTCTGAGCGTGGTCACGGCCCCTGAAGGCCCGGGTCTCCGCGGAGGCCATCGTCCGCCATGGCCAGCACCTCGAAGGAGTCGCGCTCGTATCCGGCGCGAACCGCGGTCTGGGTCGAGAAACCGTCTCCCAGCTCGCCGGCTTGGCATGCACGGGGGTGATCGGCAGTCGCGACGCGGCCGCGGGCGAAGCCACCGCCCGTCACCTCCAGAGCGACGGACTCTCGGCAAGGAATTCCTCGACCAGGAGATCAGAGCTCCAGCCCGCCCGAATCCAGGTCGGCGACGTCGAGCGTCTGCCGTGGCTCCAGCCCGCGCACCGGGACTCCTGATCCGTTCCGGGGCTTTCGAGGTTCAGGTATGGGCCTTGGCCTGGGCAGGGTCGGAGCAGGCCGCCCGGGGCCTTTCCCCGGCTCGGGCCGGGGGCGCGGGACACGCAGGACCGGTTGGAGCGCCCCGCCTTCTGCTCGTCGCCGCGACTCGGGCTGGCCCCGGAGATCGCCGGGCCGGGTCGTCGCCGTCGGCGGCACCGGACGGCGATCGCGCCTCCTGGATCCCTCGGAATCAAGCGGCCTCGGCTCCAGGCGGTATCCGGGTCTCGGGCCCGGCGGTGGGGGGTTGGGGAGGGTCGGCTCAGCTGGGCGGCCGGGCGGACTGCTCGGCGAGGGGCGGCCGGGCGCCGGTCGGGCACCCGGCGCGTACCGCCCCGGCTCGCGTTGGGGTTCCGGTGGGCTCGTGGGACGAGCCGGTCCGGGCTCGCCGACGCCGGCCGGCATGCGAATCCTGAATTCCATCGATCGCCAGGTTAGGACAGGTGGACGGACATCTCACAGACAGTGGGACGGCCCTCCGCCACGACCCCGGGAATGTCCGCGAGGGCTGGCGAGTAGGTCCTGCCATGGCAACGATCCCCGAGAGCGCCCGCGTGGTGCTGGACAGCGGCCGGCTGGCCCACCTCGCCACCATCAATCCGGACGGCACCCCGCACGTCACCTGCGTCTGGGTGAGGGCCGAGGGTGACGAGGTGGTCCTCACCTCGATGACTCGCAAGAAGCGGTACGTGCACAATCTGGAGCGCGACCCGCACCTGGCCATCTCCGTCCACACCGACCACTTCAACGAGCACGGCCTGCAGGAGTACCTGGTCGTCTACGGAACCGCGGCCATCGTCGACGGCGGTGCCGCGCAGGTTCTGACCGAGCTCGCGGCCGTCTACCTCGGACCGGACAACAACTTCTCGCTCGGGCCGAACCCGCCCGCCGGCCACCTCATCCGCATCACGCCGGATCGGCTCGGCGGCGTCGGAGCCTGGATGGAGGACTGAACGCCCGAGGGGCGCGTCGCGCATCCGGCCGGGCGCGCCCTACCTCCTGAGGAACGCCTCGAGGTGACGGCGGGGGAAGCGCAGCGGCGAGCGGTCTCCGATCCACTGGGCCGGGGGCACGGCCAGGTAGCGGGCGAGGGCGTCGATCTGGGCGGCGTACTGGGCGCGGAGCTCGCGGAACTTCTCCCAACCCTCGTCGGCGGGCAGCAGCTGGTAACCGGCCAGCTCCAGGCGACGGTGCGCGGCGAGGTACTCGTCCCTCTCGACGCCGACCATCGGCTCGGCCTCCAGCTCGTAGTAGCGGGAGAGGTCCCCGATGCAGTGGAGGCCGACGGCGCTGCCCAGCTTGGCCCAGCCCTTGGCCGAACGCACCGCCTTGTCGCTGGAGCTGTCGACGGTGGTGAGGAGCAGCGTCGCCGCGTCCATGACCGCCCCCAGCGATCCGACCCATGAGTCGTTGTCGTGGCTGGAGCGGAAGCAGGCCAGGATCGGGTAGGCGAGGTGGGTGTCGAGCACCTCCGCGGCCCACACCTGCCAGCGCCGGAACATGTCGGGCAGGTCGTCGATGATCCCGGCCTTGGCGTAGCTCTCGAGCAGGGTCACGCCCGAGGCCGGTGCTCCGGCGGCGGCCTGCAGCGTCACCACCGCCGACTCCCGCCTCTGGAAGGCGCCGTAGAGGCTGAAGAGGAAGGTGATGACGAGGGCGAAGACGGCGAGCCCGCTGGCGCCGGCGGCGAGGGTCACCGCCCGGGAGACCGCGGTCGTCGCCACGTAGTCGCCGAAGCCGATCGTCAGCAGCGAGCTGGCCGCCAGGTAGGACGTGGTGAGCAGATTGTCCGGGCGCGGCGTGATCTCGTACCGCATCCCGAGGAGGATCAGGCCGAAGCCCACGACCATGATCAGGATCCAGGCGGTGAGGTTGATCAGCACCAGGGCCGGCCCGAAACCGCCCAGGATCCCGTCGCGGCGGCTGATCAGCAGGCGGCGCAGGGCCAGCCAGCGGCAGCCGGCCCAGAGGATCCGCTGCAGGTACCGGCTCAGCCGCAGCCTGCCCGCCGCCGGGCGCGGCGTGACCACCGCCTGGAACACGTCGCCGAGCACGCCGACCACGACGACGATCCCGACCGCCACCTCCAAAGCCTCCAGCATCGGCACCGGCGATCATGGCAGGCATGAGCGTCCCGTGGCGCACCAATCCGCGGCGCGCGCCCCTCAGCTCGGCGAGAGGCCCCCTTCCGCCTCCGGCGGTGCCGGGGTGAATACACCCACCCCGGGCTGGACCACCATCTCCCGAACGGAGTCGCCGGACATCGCGAACTCGACCCTCAGCGCCGGCTGGCCCTTCACCGAGAAGGTGGTCCCGGCGACCGGCTCGAGGCTGAAGGTCTGCATCCCGACCAGCTCCACGGTGAGGCCGGAGGCGCCGACCCTGGCCCTGGCCCGTACCGGCCCCATCACGTAGTCGCCGGCGAAGGCGGCGAGGCGCTCGGGCCGGGCGAGATCGGCGGCGGGCAGGCGCCGGAACACGATCGGGGCGACGGAGGCCTCGAAGGGCACCGACAGCGAGGTCACCTCGCCCTCGGCGTCGGTGGCGAAGGTGAGCGGGATCGGCGTGTCCATCAGGCTGGGGAGGCGCAGGTCCCAGGTCTCGAAGTGGCGGTGCGCCGCCTCCGGCTCGAACACCCCGTAGCGAGCCCGCAGGGATCCGCTCTCCAGCGTGATGTGCACCGAGCCGTAGCCGGGATCGTGGTACTCGCCGGCATAGGCCTCGACGCCGTGGGCGGCCGGCGCGCTCTTGGCGGCGGCGTCGCGGCGCGCTGCCGCCTCCTTCCCGCCCTGCCGGAGCGCCTGCTCGAAGCCGCGGAAGCGCTCGCCCCAGGGCAGCGGGTCGAGACCGAGCAGCTCGTCGATGACGCGGTAGGCGGCGGCGCCGGGGAGCATGGTGCCGTTGCCGTTGGTCAGGACGGCGGCACCGGCGCGGGCCTCGGGGACCATCATCACCATCGCGCTGAAGCCGTCGATGTTGCCGCCGTGGTGGATGATCCGGTGGCCGCGATAGCTCTCCAGGAACCAGCCCAGGCCGTACCCGATGCCGAACTTCTCGGGCCAGAGCGTGGCCTCCTCGGCGATCACCATCGCCGGCTTCTGGAGCTCGAGCAGGGCGGAGGCCGCGATCAGCTCCTCCTCGCCGCGCCGGCCCTGGTTCAGGTTGACCTCGAGCCAGCGGGCCAGGTCGGCGACCGAGGAGTAGATGCTGCCGGCCGGCCCGCAGACGGGGAAGTCCTTGGCCGCCATCTCCTCCCGCCGGCCGTCGCGGTCCCGGTAGCCGCGGCTCCAGTCGTCGGTGGCCCTGGCCTCGGCCGGCGAGAAGCGGGTGCCGTCCATCCCCAGCGGCTCGAGCAGCCGGCGCCTGACCCCCTCCTCCCAGCTCGTGCCCATGACCTCGCCGGCGAGGTGCCCGGCGGTCATGTACATCAGGTTGTTGTACTGCCAGACCTCGCGGAAGGTCCTGTTGGGCTCCAGGTGGCGGAGACGCTCCTCGACCACCTCGCGACGGCTGAGGTCCGGGTTGGCGTACCAGACGAGGTCGTGGCGGGGCAGGCCCGAGCGGTGGCAGAGAAGGTCGCGGGGGGTCATCAGGGCGGTCGCGACCGGGTCCAGCAGGGCGAATCGGGGCAGGTACTCGCGCACCGGCCGCCCCCAGCTCAGGAGACCGTCCCCGACCAGCGCCGCGACCAGGCCGGCGGTGAAGGCCTTGGTCGCCGAGCCGATCGCGAAGAGCGTTCGCTCGGTGGCGGGCAGCCCGCCCTCCTCGTCGCGCCGGCCGAAGCCCCTGGCCATCTCCATGGTTCCGTCGCGAATCACGGCGACCGCCATCCCCGCGATATCGAACCGCCGGCGCTCCTCGTCGAGCGATCGCTCCAGCGTCTCCAGGCTCCCCGTCGCGCTCGTCGTCACCGCGGCACCTCCCTCGTCGCGCCGGCCCGAACCGGCGGCTGCTCTCGTCCACTCACCGTCGGCGGCGCCGAATCCGCCCATGCCCGCACTTGGGATGATGCCAGCGATCGCGATCCCGTGCCATGGCGGCGGCGGTGGGCGCGCAGAGTCGAGATGTCCCGACTCCCGGCCTGATGGGGAGGTTCTGATCCGAATCAGAGACGTCGGTCTCCTTCTGCTGCGGGGCGGCGACCGGGACGATCCTGATCGCCCACGGGTACACCAAGCTCTTCGGGGACCTGGCCGCCGGGCGCATCCCGTCCTCCACCAGGTCTACGGGCCCAGCTTCCGGCCGGCGGTCGAGGGTGGCGGTGTCGAGACTTTCGCCCGGGCCCTGGAATCGATGGACGCGTCCCAGCCGAAGCTGGCGGCGATCGCGTCCGGTGTCGCCGAGTTCGGAGGCGGCCTTGGCATCCTGCTCGGGCTGGCCACCCCGGTGGCGGCGGCCGCGGCCGGATTCAACATGTGGGTGGCCGTGCGCCGGGCCCACTGGCCGAAGGGCCTCTACGGACCGGGCGGCCACGAGTTCGCGCTCCTCCTCGGCACCGCCGCGGTGGCCATCGGGATCATCGGGCCGGGTGCGCTGTCCCTCGACGCGCTGCGCGGGCGGGGGAGGGGCTGAGGTCCCGCCTCACCCGGCCAGCGTGGCGTCGCACTGGTCGGAGTCGATGTTGATGGTCGCCCCGCCGTAGGTCTCGTTGTGGCCGCCCTGGTACTGCTTCATGCGCTGGTGGTTCACGAACATGGTCGAGGGGATCTCCGAGTTCGACGTGGTCGCCGTGTTGTCCCACTGGGCGAACCAGATGATGTCGGGGAAGGAGGAGGCGTCCTTGAGCATGAAGGTGACCCCGGTGTCGACCCCGCTGTAGACGCCGGAGAGGTAGCCCTTGGCGTGCAGCTCCTGCGTCCAGGCGGTGAGGAAGGCGAGCACGGTCGGGGCGCAGCTCGACTGGTACGCCTCCATGTCGAAGAAGATGGGGTCGCCCGCCCCGATGCCGAGGGCGCCGGCGTCGCCGACGGCGTCGTCCGCGTTCTGGGTGCCCTGGGTGGCGGCCAGCGAGGCGTTGATCGAGGTCATGCCGGTCTGGTTGGCGCAGGGCGCCTGGAGGCCGACGTAGATCGGGATCATGTGCCAGCCCATGCCGCCGACGGCGCTGACCCAGGAGGCGTTGAGGTTGCCGCCCAGGCAGGCCGCGTTGGTCCCGCCGATGTAGACGCCGACCGCGTGATACGGGGATCCGAGCCAGCTCTGCATGTTCCCCTGGGAGGGGGCCGAGCAGGTGTCGAAGCCGCCGCCGGTGTAGACGGATGCCGTGGTCGTGGCCGGCACCGCCGTGCCGGGGACGGGGTCGGCCGCCGACGCCGTGGCCGATCCCTGCGCCGAGCCCCCGCTGGAGGTCAGGGTCGAGAAGATCTGCTCGGCCAGCGCCGCGTCGCCACCGTAGGGGATGGTGACGACGACGCTCTCCAAGGGCACCACCGCGATCTGCATCCCCGCCGCGCCGGGGTCGTCGTTGACGTCGACGGAGACGCCGTTGACGGTGGTCCTGCCCGCGGCCAGGGCGACCTCGGCCTGGTCCTGGCCGTCGACCGGCTGGATCTGGACCCCGGTCTGCCTGCCCAGCGCCTGCACCGGACAGTTCGCGGCCGGCCCCTGGCTTCCCAGATAGACGGCGTGCTGGTCCATCACCGCGCAGACAGTGGGGTCATTCCTCAGATCGCGCACCGGCCACTCGCCGGGTACGGACACGCTGACGCCGTCAAGCCCCACCGTCTGCCAGCCCGCCGGCACTGTGTCCGCGGACGCCATCCTCGGAACCGTGATCAGGAGCGTCAGGAGGACCGTGAGAACGCCATATCGCCATCGCCGTAGTGTCACGACACTCTCCACATTCACCCAGAGCCATGCAGCCTGTTACGAGGCTCCGATTGTGTCACAGCGCGCGTCCACGCTCACTTCGGTGAACGCGGGCCCCCTGTGTCAAGCTGTTGCACGCCGGTGCTCGACCAAACGCGCGTGATCCCGATGGGCCGCAGGGCGGCGGCGCTCTGCTCCCGGGCCGGGAACCCGGTGGAGCTGCTCCGGGCGCTGCTCACTGACGAGGGCGTCGTGCCCCTGCTCCGCCACCTCGACCGGGACCCCGCCGTCCTGCTCTCGCAGGTCCCCGCCGAGGCCGGCGGCGACCTCGCCCGGATCGAGGCCTCCGCCGCCCGCGAGGCCGCGCTCATCGGCCACCGCCGGGTCGAGCCGGTCCATCTCCTTCTGGGCATGCTCTACACCGACGTCGAGGCGTCGGCCGGGATCCGGGCCAACGGGCTGACCCTGTTCGACGTCCGCTCCGCCCTCCAGCGCCCGGATCTGGAGAGGACGGTGGCCCGACGGGCGGCGCCGCGCCGGCGCCCGCTCCCGGTGAGCCTCGTCTTCATCGGCCTGATCGGGCTCTTCATGGCCAGCGGCGCCGGTCTCTTTCTGGGGGCGCCGGGACCACTGCTCCTGCTGGCGACGCTCGTCTTCGTGGCCAGCGGCTGGGTCGTCTCCCTGTGCATCCACGAGTTCGCGCACGCCGCCGTCGCCTACCTCGGCGGCGACCGGATGGTGGCCCGCCCGGGCTACCTGCGCCTCGATCCTCTGAGCTACGTGGACCCGCTCTTCAGCATCCTCATCCCCCTGCTCTTCGTCGTCATCGGCGGCATCGGCCTCCCCGGCGGCGCCGTCTACATCGACCGCAACGCCCTGCGCTCCCGGGGGTGGGGGGCCGCCGTCTCCATCGCCGGACCGGTGGCCAGCCTCTGCTGCGCCGTCCTCTTCGCGCTTCCCTTCATCCTCGCCGGCACGCTGGGGCTCCCCCTGATCGGCGGCTTCGGCCTCTGGGCGGCGCTGGCCTTCCTGGTCGTGCTCGAGATCGGGGCCGTCGTCCTCAACCTGATCCCGATCCCGCCCCTCGACGGCTTCGGCGTCATCTCCGCGCTGTTCCTCCGCCGCGACGTCGCCGCCGGGATGGCGCGCTGGGGCGGGATGCTGCTGATGGGCCTCTTCATCCTTCTCTGGGTGACCCCGGCCGGCGGTGTCTTCTGGCAGGGGATCACGGCGCTGGCCGGCCTCGGTCACGTGCCCGGGTTGCTTGCGCAGATCGGCCGCCAGGACATGACCCTCTTCTGATCGCGCCGACTGTCCGCTTCCGGTCCGCCGGCACAGACGACGATGTCTGCATGAGCAATCTCCGTCGCGGACGAAGCGCCTGCGTCGGTGAAGTGAGAGCGACCCTGCCGTCAGGAGGCATCACATGGCAAGCTGTGTGATGACCGTGAGGGACGAGCAGGCGTCCCTGGCCAAGGACAAGAGCAGAGAAGGCTGGCTCGATCCGGCGACGCAGTTCCCACTGCTCTACGAGCAGGAGTACCAGAGCGTCTACCGGACGGTGCGGGCGATCGTGCTCGATGCCCAGGAGGCCGAGGACCTGACCCAGGATTGCTTCGCGCGAGCCTACCGCGCGCGAGAGAAGTACCAGCCGACGGCGCCGCCGAGCGCGTGGCTGCATCGGATCGCGGTCAACACCGCCATCTCCCACCTCCGCCGGCGCAAGCTTGCCCGCTTCCTGCCGATCAAGACCGAGCTCGGATCCGACGATCGCAGGCTGGTGCAGGCGGAGGCCAGGGGCGCGGTCGAGGAGGCGCTCGCCGAGCTCAGCCCGAAGCTGCGCGCGGCGGTCGTCCTGCAGTACTTCCACGACTGCTCGAGGGAGGAGATCGCCCAGATCCTGGGCATTCCCAGCGGCACCGTCGCCTCCCGGATCGCCAAGGCCATGGCTCAGATGCGGAAGCGGATGGGACCGGATCCGGAGGCCCGGGCCTGATCGCCCGGCGGCCTCTGGGACATCTTTCTCACCCTGCCGACGAACAGGGCGGCGTTCCGATGCGTTCCAATGTCTGAGGTGTCCCGATCTGTTGAAGACGACGAGCGGATCGTCGGCCCGGCCCTGCGCACCGAGATTCGCGGCTGGCGGTCGCGCAGCGGGCCGGACCTGCACGACCTGATGCGGCGCGCCGACCATTCCTGGCGCCACCCGATCATGGTGTTCTCCGGCGCCGGCGTGGCGGCCCTGGCGCTCCTGCTGCTGGCGGCGATCATGTTCGTCGCCATGGCCCCACCGGGACCGGCGGCGGAGATCATCAGGGAACGCCTGCTCGCTCCCTGACCTGGCCACGGGCTCGGTTGTCAGAATAGTCGGCATGTCCGCCCTCGAGGTGGGCCTCATTGGCGCCGGCACCGTCGGTGGCGAGGTGGCCCGACGTCTATACAGTGGCGCCGAGGAGCTCGAGCAGCGCGTCGGCTGCCCGATCCGCCTCAGGCGCGTCGCCGTCCGTGACGGCGCCCGGCTCCGGCCCGGCATCCCGGCCGACCTGCTCACCACCGACGTCGAGGCCGTGCTCTCCGATCCCGGGGTGTCGATCGTGGTCGAGCTGGCGGGCGGTGAGGAGCCGGCCCGGACCTACCTGGACCGCGCCCTCGCCAACGGCAAGCACGTGGTCACCGCCAACAAGGTGGTGATGGCGCGGCACGGCGCCGAGCTCCTCGAGCTGGCCCGGCGCATGGACGTCGAGATCGCCTTCGAGGCGGCCGTCGGCGGTGGCATCCCCGTGATCGGCACGCTCACCAACGAGCTGGCGGCGAACCGCCTCGACCTGCTAGTGGCGATCATCAACGGGACCACCAACTCGATGCTGACCCAGATGGCCGCCGAGGGGGTCGATTTCGAGGCGGCGCTGCGGGCGGCTCAGGCCAGCGGCTACGCCGAGGCCGACCCGACCGAGGACATCGAGGCCTTCGACGCCGCCAGCAAGCTGGCGATCATGGCCTCGATCGCCTTCGGCGCCCAGGTCCATCCCGACCAGGTCTACCGGGAGGGCATCGGCGGGGTGCAGGCGGTCGACTTCCGCTACGCCCGCGAGCTCGGCTACACGATCAAGCTGATCGCCTACGCCGAGCGCCGGCCCGAGGGTATCGAGGTCAGGACCCACCCCTGCATGGTCCCGCTCACCCATCCGCTGGCCCACATCGACGGCGCCACCAACGCCGTCCTCATCCGCGGCGATCTCGTCGGCGAGGTCCTCCTGCGGGGTCAGGGAGCCGGCTCCGGCCCCACCGCCAGCGCCGTCCTCGGCGACATCATCGAGGTCGGTCGGGCGATCCGGGCGGGCGGCCATGCCCGCCCCCGCTACCAGTGGCAGCGGGCGCCGATCCTGCCCATGACCAGCGTCACCACCCGCGCCTACGTGCGCTGCACGGTGAGCGACCGGCCCGGCGTGCTGGCCGGCATCTTCTCCGTCTTCGGCGAGGAGGGCGTGAGCATCTCCAGCGCCATCCAGAAGGAGGTCTTCGTCGGCGACGGGGCGGCCGAGTTCGTGGTCACAACGCACCGCGCCCCCGACGCCGCCCTGCGCCGGACCTGCGACCGCATCGGTGGCCTCGACTCGGTGCACCGCGTCTCCTCCTTCCTGCGAGTGCTGAGCGCCGGCTGATGGGGGTCATCGCGCGCTACCGGGATCGCCTGCCGGTCACCGACCGGACGCCCGAGGTGGACCTCTGCGAGGGCTCGACGCCGCTGGTGCCCAGCCGCAACATCGGCCCCAGCCTCGGTCTGAAGCGCCTCTACTTCAAGTACGAGGGGCTCAACCCGACCGGCTCCTTCAAGGACCGGGGGATGGTGGTGGCCGTGGCCAAGGCGATGGAGGAGGGCGCGAAGGTGCTGGTCTGCGCATCGACCGGCAACACCTCGGCCTCGGCCGCCGCCTACGCCGCCAGCCAGGGGCTGCGCGCGATCGTGGTCATCCCCGCCGGCAAGATTGCCATGAACAAGCTCTCCCAGGCGCTGATGTACGGGGCCAAGGTGGTCGCGCTGCGCGGGAACTTCGACGCCGCCCTCCAGACCGTCCGCGAGCTGGCGCACGACTACCCGGTGGCGGTGGTCAACTCGATCAACCCCTACCGCCTGGAGGGCCAGAAGACGGCCGCCTTCGAGATCGTCGACGTGCTCGGCGAGGCGCCCGACTACCTGGTCCTCCCGGTCGGCAACGCGGGCAACATCACCGCCTACTGGCGTGGGTTCCGCGAGGAGTTCGAGGCGGGCCGGATCCGCACCCTGCCGCGGATGGTCGGCGCCCAGGCCGAGGGCGCCTCGCCGATCGTGCAGGGCCAGGTGGTGGAGAAGCCCCGCACCGTGGCCAGCGCGATCGAGATCGGCAACCCCGCCAGCTGGGAGGGGGCGACCACGGCCAGGGACGAATCGGGCGGCCTGATCGAGGCCGTCAGCGACACCGAGATCCTTCGCGCCCAGGTCGAGCTCGCCTCGAAGGAGGGGCTCTTCGCCGAGCCCGCCTCCTGCGCCCCGCTGGCGCTGCTGGTGCGGCTGGTCCAGAGCGGGCGCCTGCAGCCGGACTCGACCAGCGTCGTCGTCCTGACCGGAAGCGGGCTCAAGGATCCCGCCGCCGCGCTCGGCAACGTCGAGCCGCCGGTCGAGCTCGACGGCGACGCCAGGGCCATCGCCAAAGCCCTCAAGCTGTGAGGGTCAGGGTCCCCGCCTCGGTCGCCAACCTGGGCAGCGGCTTCGATGTGCTCGCCCTCGCCGTCGATCTCTGGCTCGAGGTCGAGGCGGAGCCCGCGGAGGCGCCGGACTGGACCTTCGAGGGCGAGGGCGCCGAGATCCTCGCCGCCGAGCCCAACATCTTCTCCGCGGCGCCGATGCGCGGCCGGGTCCTCAACGGGATCCCGCTCGGGGTCGGCCTCGGCTCCAGCGCCGCCGCCCGCCTCGCCCTGGGCGCCCTGCGGGGGATGGACGTCGAGGCGGCGCTGGCCTGGGCCACGACCGAGGAAGGTCACCCCGACAACGTCGCCGCCGCCGCTCACGGTGGCGTGCGGCTGCTCTCGGCTGGGGAGCTGAGCCTTCCCACGCCGGATGTCGAGGTGGCGCTGCTGGTGGCGGCCGACCCCGCCTCCACCGATGCCGCCCGCGCCCTGCTCCCCCCGAAGGTCCCGCTCGCGGACGCCGTCTTCAACGCCGGGCGGACGGCGCTTTTCGTCCACGCCCTCCATGACCGCGATTACCGACTTCTTGGGGATGCGATGGACGACCGGCTGCACCAGCCGCAGCGGCGCCCGCTGTATCCCTGGACGGCGGCGGTCATCGACGCCGCACGGTGCGCCGGGGCCTACGGGGCATCGATCAGCGGGGCCGGCCCCAGCGTGGTCGCGTTGTGTCCTCGAGGTGCTGGGCCAGGGGTGGCGAGGGCCATGGCCACGACGGCGCCAGATCGAGGCCGGGCGATGGTCACCGAGATCGCCGCCGGGGGAATGCGCGTCGAACGCTGACGCCGACACCCTGGGCCAGAGCCGGCGAAGCCGCCGCCGTCGCGTCGGCGCGCTACGCGGCCTGCTGCCACTCAGGTTTGGCCCGGTACGGCGTCGTAGAAGCGGGGCAGGACCTCCTCGGTCAGCCGCTTGAACTGTCCTCGCTGGTCGAAGCTGGTGATCCGAAGCGTGATCTGAGTCGCCCCCAGCTCAGCGATGCGTCGCAGGTGCTCGACGACCACATCTGGAGAACCGTGCGCGACCCAGCCCTCGACCTCCTCACGGGAGTACGTCGTCGGCTGGTAGTAGGTGTCCAGGAATCGGCGGGACTCCTCGATGGCGTCTTCCCGATCCTCGTTGATGTTGACGTTGTGGTAGATCGACAGCGGGAACCGTGCCGGGTCCTTGCCCGCCTCGGCGACGAGCCGCTTCATCTCCGGAATCCGCCAGCCCAGTTCGTCCAGCTCGAAGACGGACGTCTGCCAGCCGTCGGCGTGGATCGCGGCTCGGCGCAGCGTGCGGACGACCCTCTCTCTTTCCCCGTACGCGTTGTTCGCGAACCAGATGGGCGGATGTGGGCGCGCCGCCGGCTTGGGCTCGATGCTGACGTGCTCGAACCGGTACTGCTCGCCGGAGAAGGTGACGTCGTCCTCCGTCCACAGCCGGCGCAGGATCTGCGTCCACTCGATCAGCCGGCGAACGCGGTCTCTGGCGGCCAGACCATAGAGCTCGCCCTCGATGCGGGCTCCATGCTGCTCGACCAGGCCGGTGCAGCCGATGAGGATGGTGCGACCACCTGAGATCAGATCGAGGCTCGCCCACTGGTAGGCGAGAAGCACCGGATCGCGCAGCGGATAGCTGGCCATGCATGCTGGGCCGAGCTGCACGGTCCTGGTGCGGGCGGCGACGGCGGCAAGCAGTGAGATCGACTCCAGGCGAGGCTTGCCGAGCAGACTGTCCCCGACCCAGATCGCGTCGAAGAGCCCCGACCGGTCAGCCTCCTCCGACAGCTCCAGCATCTCGTCCACCGTGGTCACGCCGAAGAGCACACCGCGGTTCGGGAGCGTGAAGCTCACTCGTACGCTCATACGTCCCTCCTGGCTGATCCCTGCTGCCGACGACGTCGCGGCGGCTCACGCCCACCTCGTCGTCGCCGACGCTACGACAAGCCCTCGCCGCTCGTATTCGCCGGCTCGCCAGGGGTGCGGATCACGAACCGGGGGTTGGCCGGGATCGCGTGGTGCCCGCGCAAACAAATCGGGCGGGAGGTCCTCCCGCCCGATCTGGTCTCGATGTTGGAGCCCTTTCGGCTCATCACTGCTCCCGGGCTTCGTCGGCGGTCCGGGAGGCGGTCTGACGGCGGAGGCGGGTGCCGAGGAGGAAGAGGCCGAGGACGCCGGCGCCGAAGGTGGCATAGCCGACCGGCTGGGAAATGGCGAGGAAGGCGGCGGTGGGGAGGGTCAGGGCGAGGACGGCGATGGAGGCGGCGTGGGCGCAGAACATGGCGGCGATCAGCAGCGTGGCGATGGTCGAGTTCCGCCTGCGGTCGGGGTTGGCCATGATCCTCGACGCGGTGGCGTTCTTGCCGGCCAGGGCCTGCATGAGGACGAGGTGGAGGGGCCTGCCGACGACGACCGAGCCGAGGCAGATGAGTCCGAGTGGGCCGGAGAAGAAGACGGGCTGGAGCTTGATCAAGAGGGGGTTGCCGTGGGAGACGACGGTGATCAGGAGGGTGAAGGCGAAGCCGGCGATGGAGATGGCGCCGATGGCGTCGAGGCGGCGGCTGCGAACGAGCTCGAAGAGGGTGAAGACGGTGGGGATGAGGCCGCCGATGACGAGGACGAGAGCCTCATCGTGGAGGCGCTGCTGAAGGACGGCGTAGACGATGAGGGGGATGGCACCGTTGATGACGAGGCTGGGGATGATGCCGCGGAAGCGGGAGACGAGAGCGATGATGTCCTGCCCGGGGGCAGGGGCTGTGGGCCCCTGCACCGCGTTCACCGGACCACCCCACCGCGGCCGGACCTGCCGTCCTGGAACTGGAGGACGAGGCGGCCGAGGGCGAGGATGAGGACGATGCCACCGACGATGTCGAGGGCGTAGCGGTGGAGCAGGACGCCGAGTGCGATGGCGACGACGGCGATGGCCCCCATGAGGAAGGGGTTCAGGCGGATTCCGAGCAGAGCCAGCATGTCGATTATCTCCTTCGAGAGTTCCGGTCGGGCCTCTGTGGCTCGGGTCCGGGGATCGAACGGTTGATGTCCTCATGCTCGATCCGGAAGGGGTTCGGGCACATCCGCCGCAGGGTGTGTTTTGCGGCCCCCGCCTAAGCTTCCGGCATAGTTCCGAGGTCGGATGCGCTTCGGTCCGGCCGCGGCTAAGGTGAGGCCGTGGTCATGATCGTCCGCCGGGCTTGGTCCTCACTGGCCCCGCGGGGCCCTGACGGCCAGATGCCCGCCCGCGTGATCTCGCTGCCCGGCTGGGCGTGGGCTCTGATCGACGTTCTCGTCGCCCTCGTCCTCTTCGCCGTCTCCGTCTCCGTCGGTGGCGGCCATGAAATGGTGGCCAAGCCGCCGGTGTTGCTTCTGACCGGCGCCCTGACCCTGCCCCTGGCCGTGCGCCGCCGATGGCCGATTCCGGTCATGGCCGTGGTCGTCGCCGCCGGCTGCGTCAAGGTGCTGCTCGGGGTGACACCGTCACTGCAGACGATCGATCCGATCCCCGCCGTGGCCGTCGTCTATGAGGTGGCCCGCCGCAAGGACTTCCGGGTCGCCGCCCCCTGGGTCGGCGCCGCCATCATCGCCATGGCCGCTTGCTCCCTCGCCACGTCGATCGGTCACGGCGGAAACCTCGATCTGGAGACGGCGACGTTCAGCTTGGTCGCCGCACTGGCCGGGAACCGCATGCGCCTTCGCGAGGCCCAGGAACTGGGGGCGCGCCACCGGGCGGCCCTCGAGGAGCGGGAGCGGATCTCGCGGGAGCTGCACGACATGGTCGGGCATCATCTCAGCGTGATCTCGCTACAGGCGGGCGCCGCGCTCACCCTCACCGACGGGCGGCGGGATGACCCCGTCCGCGCACCGGTCAGCGCCATCGAGGCGAGCAGCCGGGAGGCGCTTCGGGAGATGCGTCGGATGGTGACCGGCATGCGTGCGCTGGATACGTCCGAGACCGCCTCACCGACCGCCGACCCCAGCGATCTGCACGCCCTGGTGGAGCGGGTGAGAGGCACCGGGCTGCCGGTTGCGCTGATCGAGGAGGGCGATCTTCGGACGGTTCCCGCCGACGTCGCCCGCACCGCGCATCGCATCGTTCAGGAGGCGCTGACCAACGTCCTCCGCCATGCCGGTCCGGCACGTGCCAGGGTGCGGGTCGCGGTTCGTGGTGACGTACTCGAGCTGGAGGTGACGGACACCGGGCGGGGACGGGCGGCGAGCTCGTCGCCGGACGGGCACGGGCTGATCGGCATGAGAGAGCGAGTCGGCGCCCACGGCGGTGAGCTCGAGGCGGGACCAGGCCAGGAGGGGGGCTTCACCGTCCGCGCCCGTCTTCCTCTGGGGCCTCGATGACGATCCGAGTACTTCTCGCCGACGACCAGCCGCTGGTGCGGTCCGGCCTGCGCGTGATCCTTGAGGCTCAGCCTGACATTAAAGTGGTTGGTGAGGCAGGCGATGGCGCTGAGGCCGTGGCGATGGCCCGGCGCCTAACTCCTCACGTGGTGCTGATGGACGTCCGGATGGAGGGCATGGACGGCATCGAGGCGACGCGCCGGATCGACCCGCCGACCCGAATCCTCATCCTCACGACCTTCGACCTGGACGAGTACGCGGTAGCCGCGCTCCGCGCCGGTGCCAGCGGCTTCATCGTCAAGGACACGGAGCGCGACGACATCGTCCGCGCCGTTCGAACTGTGGCTGCGGGGGACACGTTGCTTTCGCCTGGGGTGACTGGGCGCATGGTTCGGCAATACGTGTTGCCCGCCGCGTCGGCGCCGCCCCGTCCCGTTGGTGGCGAGCAGCTCACCGCCCGCGAGCAGGAGGTGCTGCGGCTACTCGCCCGCGGGCTGTCCAACGCCGAGATCGCTGAACGCCTCTTCGTCGCTGAGGGCACAGTCAAAGCCCACGTCAGCAATCTGCTAGGCAAGCTTGGGCTCCGCGATCGCGTGCACGCCGTGATCTACGCCTACGAGACAGGGCTTCTCCGCCCGGGTGCCAGCTGACCTGGCGATCAGGCGAGCTGATCGAGCAGGCCCAAGGCGGGAGGAGTTCAAAACGGCACTGCAGCTCGCTAACAACGTCCGTGACGTGTCCGCCCAATCGTTATTAGGATAGGGTCGTGGCTGGGGGATCGAAGCTGCAAGCACAGCTAGCCCGCCCTGCGGGGATGCGGAAAGAGGCGGTTCGTGCGGGTATGGCGCTGCTGGCAGGGGTTCTGCTCGTGCTGAACGGTTGTGCCACCACCCCCAAGGCAAGGGCCACTCCTCGACCGACCCCGACGGTGTCCCGTGCCGAGCTCTGCCACGAGCTCGCCGGACGCTACGTCGACCAGTGCCCTCCGGTACCGATCAGCTTTGATCCCAACGTCCCATTCCAGAACGAGGTCGGGGGACAGGTCCCTCACCCCTCCGTCCTGCAATGGGAGCAGGCATTCCTTAGGTCCAACGCCTACTACCTTTGGGCATACAGGAACGGCAAGGCAGAATTCCTACTCTCCGGCGCGATCGCTCCCACCCACGTTTCTCAGGTCGATCTTTTCCGAGTCGAACTCCAGCAAATCGCCAGCGCGCAGCAGGCAGGGGGACGGCTTGAACTCAAGCCGCTCACCATGACCACTGTTGCCTTTGTAGCGACTCCGTCGGCGCTCAAGCCTACGGCGGCCGCCCTTGGCACCCAATGGGAACCGTGGGGCTTCATCACGTACTCGAAAGGGCCTGCCTACGAGAAGGTAGTGCTGCCCGACGGCCATGTACAAACCCTTGGGAGTGTGGGCCCCAGATTCACCAACGAAGGGATCACGTGGGGCTACTTCAAGCGTGATCCTCAGCTGGGCCTGATCTGGTATCAGGAGGGCTTCATCGAGTGCGGCGCCGGGTCGCCGGCAATCGCCAGTGAATGTGCCACGCTCTCTTAGCCTGCTTCTGATCCTCAGCTGCTTCAGCCTCATAGCGCTGATACGTCCGATGGATGTGGAGGCTGATGGTGGCGCCTTCGGTTCCCCCAGCGTTTCCCAGCAACAGGCAAATCCAAGCTCGGACACGATCAACGCCAACGCCCACGACAACTCGGGCAGTGGTGGTGCTCACCCAACATCGTCCGGGTCCGCTGGCGACGGGCTAGGTGCACAACCGCCCGATCAACTAACTCGAAATATCCAGTGCACGACTCCGAACAGCTCGGGCTACACGCACGGAGGGCAGGCGGGAGTACCTGAGTGCTACTTCGCGCCGCAGAACGCGGTGACAGCCCAGAACTCTGCTCCACCAGCCAATTGGCGCCAGCAACTGCAGCAGCTCATCAACCAGGTCGAGAAACAGATGCAGCTCCACGCTGGCACCATCGGCACCGCTCCCGATCCCGACCGAGCGCTGGTCAACCTCCCACAGTGCTACTGGCTCGACGGCGCTTCGGATCCCGACCTCGCCATGACGCTCAAGCTGGCGGGACAACCCGGGCCGGGCGGGCAGCAGGTCCAGTATCAGTTCATCGTCGCCGCAGGCCGCGCGGCGGTCAACTGGTCCTTCGGGGATGGCGACGGCTCGCAGACGGCAGTGCCGTTGGAGTGCGACGGACATGATGCAACGGCAGCCCACCAGTACACGGCCATCAGCGCCCCGGGCAAGCCCTACCAGGTAACGGTGAGCGAGGTCTTCACGATCACCGTGACCGAGTATTGGCAGGACTCGTATGGCCCGCACAGCCAGCAACTTGACCTTGGGCTGGCGCCGGCGGTGGTGAGTCCCCCCGCTATAACGACGACTGTCGGGCAGGTGGAGGGAGTGCCTCTCTCTCCCGGTACGCGGACGGCAAGCTCAGGTCGCTGAGTCGCCACGTCGCGTGCTGGGGGACGCGGACGCGATCGTCACGGGGTGGCCGTCATTCCGTTAGGCGGTGACCGACCGTGACCGGCTGCCAGCTTCGAATCGTTTCCGCCTACCCGCCGTCAACGGAACCCCTGAATCCGGTATGACTGTGCCGTGATCGTTCAGAAGTACGGGGGGACCTCGGTCGGCACTGCCGCCCGGATCAAGCAGGTGGCCCGCCGCATCGCCGAGACCGTGGCGAGCGGGGAGCAGGTCGTGGCCGTTGTATCGGCGATGGGTGACACCACCGACCATCTCATCGCCCTCGCCCTCAAGCTGCACGAGGACCCTCCCGCTCGCGAGCTCGACATGCTCGTCGCCAACGGCGAGACGATCACGGCGCCGCTGGTCGCGATGCGGCTGCAGTCGCTCGGCGTCCCCGCCCTATCCCTGAACGGGCTCCAGGCGGGCGTCCGCACGAGTCCCGCCCACTCCAAGGCCCGAATCCGTCACATCGACCCCTCCCGGATCCGCTCCGCCCTCAACCAGGGCAAGGTGCCGGTCGTCGCCGGCTTCCAGGGGGTGACCGACGAGTTTGAGATCACGACCCTGGGAAGGGGAGCCTCGGACACCTCGGCGGTGGCGCTGGCGGCGGCGCTCGATGCGCGTATCTGTGAGATCTACACCGACGTGGAGGGGATCCTCACCGCCGATCCCCGCGTCGTCCCCGAGGCCCGCCTGCTCCGCTACATCTCTTATGAGGAGTGTCTCGAGCTGGCCTCGGCGGGAGCCAAGGTGATGCACCCCCGAGCGGTCGAACTGGGCGAGCTCTACGGGATCCCGATCCACGTCCGGAGCTCGTTTCATCGCCGGGAGGGCACCATGATCGTTGCTGACGCAGAGGTACCGATGGAAGAGAGAAACCGCGTGCGCGGGGTGGCCCACGAGTTCGGCGTGGCCAAGGTGACCGTGCTCGGCGTGCCCGACCGGCCGGGCATCGCCGCCGCCATCTTCGAGCCGCTCTCCGACGCCGGCCTCTCGGTCGACGTGATCATCCAGAACGTCTCGAGCGACGGTGAGACCGACCTCACCCTGACCTGCTCGGACAGTGAGCTCAAGACGGTGACTCCGCTCGTGCAGCGGGCGGCCGCCGAGATCGGCGCCCGCCAGGTGATCTGCGCCGGCGGCGCCGCCAAGGTCTCGATCGTCGGCACCGGCATGGTCGGCACCCCGGGCATCGCCGCCCGTATGTTCCGGACCCTGTCCGCCGCCAACGTGAACATCGAGATGATCTCGACCGCGGAGATCCGCATCACCTGCCTGGTCAAGCGCGACGATGTCGAGCGGGCGGTGCGGGCGCTGCACACCGCATTCGCGCTCGACCAGCAGGACCTCTCCGATGAGGAGAGTGAGAGCGCAGTCGGCTGATGCCAGTGAGCGTGGCCCTGGTCGGCGCCGACCAGGGCGGTAAATCGACGCTGTTTCGCGCCCTCCTCGGCGAGGGCGGACGTGACGGGGTGGGCATGGTCGACGTGCCCGACGAGCGCGTCACCAGGCTTGCCGACACGGTCCAGCCGAAGAAGGTGGTGCACGCGCAGGTGCGCGTCGCCGATGCGCCTCTGGGCAGCCGCGCCCAGCGCATCGCCGCGGCCCGCGAGGCCGATGTGGTGGTCGAGGTCGTGCGCTGCTTCGGTCCCGATCAGGACCCGGTCGGCGAGCTGGAGGGCCTCGAGGTCGACCTCGCCGCCACCGACCTGACGAGCGTCACCAAGCGCCTGGAGGCGGTGGAGAAGGAGGAGCGGGTGGGCAGGAAGCACGCCCCCGGCGAGTCCGACGTCCTGCGCCGGGCGCGCCAGCATCTCGACGGGGGCGCCGTCCTTCGGACCCTCGACCTCAGCCCCGAGGAGCGCGAGCACCTGGCCCCGCTGTTCCCGGTGTCGCTGCGTCCGACCGTGATCGTCGCCAGTGTCGGCGACGACTCGCTGCCGGACGGTGGGGAGGGCGCTCGCAAGGTGCTCGCCTACGCCACCGCACAGGGATGTGAGGCGGTCGTCGTGGCCGCCCAGCTGGAGGCGGAGCTTCGCGAGCTCGACGAGGCCGAGGCAGATGAGATGCGCGGCTCCTACGGGCTCAAGGAGGGCAGTCTGGCGGCGCTCGCCCGGGCCGTCTGGCGGGCGGGTGGCCTGATCACCTACTTCACCGCCGGGGAGCCGGAGGTGAGGGCCTGGCCTTGCCCTCACGACGCCCTCGCTCCGGTCGCCGCTGGCGTCATCCACAGCGACTTCGAGAAGCACTTCATCCGGGCCGAGGTCACGTCGGTCGACGAGCTGGTCGGGGCCGGCTCAATGGACACGCTCCGAGCTCAGGGCAAGCTGCGCCTAGAAGGACGCGACTACGCCGTGCAGGACGGGGACGTGCTCTTCTTCCGCGTCGGCCGCTGAGGCGGGCACGGTGGCCGAGCGGCTACGGCCCCCCGCCAACCGGGTCGCCCCTCGGGCGATGTACCTGTGGGGCATGGAGGCCCTGGGCAGCGTCGCCGGAGGCGTGGTTCTCGCCGTCGCCGCCGTCCTGGCCATTCGATCGGCCTCGCCGCCCTGGTTCCAGGGATGGATCGCCGACGACATCTGGTGGCTGCCGGTGCTGGCCGCCGTGGTCCTGCTCCCGCTGGTCGTCGTCCAGCCGGTGATCCGGTACCGGGTGCACCGCTGGGAGGTGCTGCCCGAGGTCGTCTACACGCTCAGCGGCTGGATCGACCGGCGCTGGCACATGGTCCCGATCAGCCGCATCCAGACCGTCGACACGCGCCGCGGGGCGATCGAGCGCGTACTCGGGCTGGCCACGGTGCGCATCAACACCGCCTCCCACGCCGGGTCGTCGACGATCCGGGGCCTGCCCGGTGACGTCGCCGAGGAGCTGGCCATGCGGGTCGCCCGGCAGGCCAACGAGCAGCGGGACGACGCCACGTGACCGACGGGGCCGACCTCTTCCTGGAGCAGCGGCTGAGCCCCAAGCTGCTGCTGGTCCGGCCCCTCCGCTCGCTGCGCCAGACGGCGATCCCGATCGTCCTCGTCCTCGTCGTCGGCCACCTCTCGCTCTGGAGCCTCATCGCGCCCGTCGTCGGCCTCGGCTGGGCGTTCGGCGAGGCCCTCCTGCACTGGCTGCGCACCACCTATCGCCTCGACGGCGACCGGCTCCGCGTGAAGCGGGGCCTCATCGGGCAGCGGATGCTCTCGATCCCCCTCGACCGGGTCCGCGGGGTGGAGCTGACGGCCTCGCCCCTGCATCGCGCCATGGGCCTGGCCGTGGTCCGGATCGACGCCGCCATCGCCGAGCGCAAGGAGGACGGGACGCTCGACGCCCTGCCCGCGGCCGAGGCGGAGCGGCTGCGGGCGGTGCTGCTCCACCGGGCCGGCGCCGCCTCCGAACCGGTCGAGGGGCAGGAGGAGCGTCCTCCCCTGGCCCGCCTGCGGCCGCGCTGGATCCTCTACGCGCCGCTGGCCGGCGAGTCGGTGATCCCGATCGCCGCCCTGATCCTCCGCTTCGCCTTCAACATCGCCGACCAGCTTCACCTGTTCGGCGGTTCCCGCCGGCTGCTGTCGCTGGTGGAGCGGGAGCCCCTCCTCCTCGTCCCCGCCGTGGTCGCGCTGCTGGTGTTCCTGGCGGCGATCGCCACGATCTGGTTCGCCGTTCTCAACTGGGACTTCACCCTGCGCGACCGCGACGGCTCGCTGGTCAGCGAGCGGGGCCTGCTGACCCGGCGGGGCACCTCGCTGGAGCGCCGACGGATCCGCGGCTGGGAGCTCCTGGAGAGTCCGCTGGAGCGGCTGGCCGGGGTGGCGCGGCTGCGGGCGGTGGTCACCGGCATCCGCTCCCGCCAGGGCCAGACCCAGCTGCTGCCGATCGGACCCCGAGTGGAGGTGCTGCGGGTGGCCGCCGACGCGGTCTTCCCCTTCGAGGGCGAGCTGATCCCGCACCCTCGAGCCCGCGGCCGGCGGCTGGTCCGGGCCCTGGTGCCGCCCCTGCTGCTGACCGTGGCCAGCCTCCCCCTCCAGCTCGAATGGCTGACCGGGGTGCTGGCCCTGGTGACGCTTCTCGGCATCCCGCTCGCCCTCGACCGCCACCGCGCCCTCGGGCACGCCGACGACGGCCGCCGCATGTCGGTGCGGGAGGGATCGCTGCGACGCCGGCAGGTCGTCATCGAGCACGCCGGCATGATCGGCTGGTCGATGCACCAGACCCTGTTCCAGCGCCGGATCGGGCTCTGCACGCTCTCCGCCTCGGTCGGCGCCGGACGCGGTGGCTACGCCGCCCAGGACCTGACCACGGAGGAGGCGGTCCGCTTCGCCGCCGAGGTCACCCCCGCCTGGCTGGGACCGCTGCTGGAGCCGGAACCGGCCGCGCTCAGGCCCTCCGCATCCCCCGCCGCACCTCGGGATTGAGCAGGCGGACGAGGAAGGGGATGCCGAGCAGGACCAGCGACCAGACCGAGGCCACGACCACGGCGAAGATCCAGCCCCATCGGGTCATCCGGCGCAGTCCGTAGAAGGCGAGGGCGTGGAACAGGGCGCCGATCACGGGGACGCCGATGACCATGACCGAGTAGTCGACGACCATCAGGCTCATGTCCACCGAGGGGACGCCCCTCTGGCCGAAGGTCTGGTACAGCTCGGCCCGACCCGCCGGGGCGAGCACGATCGCCGCCTGCTGGGTCGCGAAGACGAGCAGGCCGATGGCGCCGGCCGCGTAGAGCCAGGGTAGGAGCCCGATCAGCTGCATCGCCTGCGTCGGCTGCGCCGGACGCCCCGGCTGCGGAGCCTGCGGCTCGTGCCAGCGCTCGGCGCCGCAGCGCCAGCAGTAACGGTGCCCGGTCTCGAGGTGGGCGCCGCACTCGATGCAATAGGCGGTGGTCTCTTCGTCTGCGGGCATCAGCAGCGATTATCCGCCAGGCGGCCTCCCGGCGATCGGCGGGTGGAGACCGGATTTGCATCGTCGCACTTGACAGGGGCAACATCCGGCGATTAATCTGCCGGTAGGACACAACATGTCGTAGCATCCCGTCCTAGCACGGTGTCCTCGGTCCGATGACGGGCAGGTATCCCGCAGCGTCGTGGCTCCAACATCTCAGCAGGATTCCCTTCCGCCTGCCCGTCCTCCACGCCTCGTTCAAAGAGGTGCCCCCGGTAGACTTTGTGCCGACCCATGGCTAGGAAGACGTCCCGGCGCCGGCAGACGACCCGCCAGCGCCCGACCTCGCCGGCGGCCCGTCCGCCCAGCAGCAGCAGCGCCGCCTCCGCATCGCCGGCACCGGCCAGCACCACCGCCAAGGTGGAGATGGCTCTTGGTGCCAGGGCCCAGGGGAGCCGTCAGCGCAAGGCGGCCAGGCAGGTACTGGTCGAGGACACGGACCCCGGCATCCCGCTGAATCAGGTGCCCTTCTTCACCAAGGACCTGACCCGGCTCGGCATCACCGTCGCCGTCATGATCGTGCTCATGCTCGCCGGCGCGCAGGTGCTGCTGCACTTCTGGGGTTAGGCGGCCGTCTCCAGGCCGCCTATAGTCTCCCCCGTGCGGGTCATCCTCTTCACCGGCAAGGGCGGCGTGGGCAAGACGTCGGTGGCCGCGGCCAGCGCGCTTCGCTGCGCCGCGCTCGGCCACCGCACCATCGTCCTCTCCACCGACCCCGCCCACTCCCTGGGCGACGCCTTCGACGTCGAGCTGGCGCCGACCCCCGTGCAGGTCAGGGCCAACCTCTGGGCACAGGAGGTCTCCGCCCTCCACGAGATCGAGCAGCACTGGAAGCGGCTCCACGACTACATGTCGCGGCTCTTCGCCACCCAGGGGCTGGACGAGATCGTCGCCGAGGAGGTCGCGACCCCTCCGGGCATGGACGAGGTCGCCTCCCTGATGTGGATCAAGCACTACGCCCAGCGGGGCGAGCACGACGTGATCATCGTCGACTGCGCCCCGACCGGGGAGACGCTCCAGCTGCTGACCTTTCCCGACGCCGCCCGCTGGTGGCTGGACAAGATCTATCCGCTGGAGCGGCGGGCGATGCGGATCGCCCGCCCGATCCTGCAGCCGATGCTCGACATCCCGCTCCCCAGCGACGAGGTGTTCGCCTCGGCCCGCGACCTGCTCACCGACCTGGAGGGCATGAAGAAGGTCCTGGCCGACACCGAGACCACCTCCATGCGGCTGGTCCTCAACCTCGAGAAGATGGTGGTCAAGGAGGCCAAGCGCGCCTTCACCTACCTCAGCCTCTTCGGCTACGTCACCGATGCCGTGGTCGTCAACCGGCGCTTCCCGGCCGAGCTCCAGGACGCCCTCTTCCAGCGCTGGAAGGAGATCCAGGGGCGCTACGAGGTCGAGGTCAAGAGCGCGTTCGAGCCGCTCCCCATCTTCGAGGTCCCGCTGTTCGGCGAGGAGGTCGTCGGGCTGGAGATGCTGGAGCGGATGGCCGACGCCATCTACGGCGACCGGGATCCGAGCGACCACTTCTACGACGGCTGGTCGCAGCGGGTGGAGAAGGTCGACGGCGACTACGTGCTGCGGCTGGCGGCGCCATTCCTGGAGCGTGGCGACGTGGCCCTCTCCCGGCAGGACGCGGAGCTGTTCGTCACCGTCGGCAACTACCGCCGGGAGATCTCCCTGCCGCGCAGCCTGGCGCAGCGCGAGACCCTGGGCGCCTCCCTCGACGAGGGCGTGCTCAGCGTCCGCTTCGGCGCGCCCGATGGCGGCTGAGGCGGCGGGATTCCCGGGATCAGAATGGTGAGGCCATGAACTCCGACAACGAGCGTCTGCTGGAGCTGGCCCGCGAGATCGGGCAGCGCCTGACCGGCGCCCTTCGCGGCGCCGTCCCCAGCGATGCCGAGCGCCACCTGCTCAACGCCCAGCGGGAGCTGCTGACCGCGCTTTTCCTCATCTACGAGCACCGGATGGGGGTCCGGCGCGAGGAGCCGCAGGACGACGGGTTCGACGCCATCGAGGACGACGACGATCCCCCCGAGCGACCGAGGCGGCTGAATCGCATCGACGTGGAGTGAGCGGGTGCTCTTCGACCCTCTCTCGTTCCTTCTCGGCTCGCTGCTGCTCCTGCCCGCGATCGCCATCGCCATCCCCGTTCACGAGCTCGGCCACGGTGTCGCCGCCCACGCCATGGGCGATCCCTCGCCCCGCAACCGCGGCTATTTCCGGGCCTCGCCGATCCATCTCTTCAGCGTCTACGGGCTGGTCGCCGTCTTCCTCGCCAACGTCGGCTGGGGGACGCCGATCCCGGTCAACGAGTACCGGCTCCGCGGCGTGCTGCGCAAGCTGGTCTGGGTGCTCGGCGGACCCGCCGCCAACCTGGTCGCGGCCGCCATCCTCGGCACCGGCTACCGGCTGCTCGAGGACCGGGGCTTCTTCGCCAGCCTGACCCCGCTGCAGCCACCCCTGAACTACCTGGTCGACATCCTCTACGCCGCCTTCTTCCTCAACCTCGCCATCTTCGCCTTCCAGCTCCTGCCCGTCCCCGGGCTGGACGGATGGCGCGTGATCGAGGCCCTCTTCCGCAACCGCAACCCCCGCTTCTTCTTCGACGTCACCTCGCGCCAGCAGACGATCTGGATCGTCTGCCTGATCGTGGTCCTCGTCGCCCCGATCCTGCTCCACGTCGACATCCTGGGCGCGGTCGTCGCGATCCTGTTCCAGCCCCTCTCCCGGCTGATCACGGGGCAGTGCGGGGGCTACACCACGCTGCACCCCTGCCTCGGCGCCGCCCTGGCCGGCGTCTGAGATCGAACGCAGAACGGGTGCGGCATTTGCCAGGATGGCTACGAACCAGCGCAGATGACGATCAAATCCCCTCAAGGAGGCCCCCATGAGCACCGCTTCGCTCGCCACCGACTACAAGGTCGCCGACCTCTCCCTGGCCGCCTTTGGGCGCAAGGAGATCCAGCTCGCCGAGCACGAGATGCCGGGCCTGATGGCGATCCGCCGGGAGTACGCCGAGACGCAGCCGCTGGCCGGCGCGCGCATCACCGGCTCCCTGCACATGACCATCCAGACCGCGGTCCTCATCGAGACCCTGGTCGCCCTCGGCGCTGATGTCCGCTGGGCCAGCTGCAACATCTTCTCCACCCAGGACCACGCCGCGGCGGCGGTGGTGGTCGGTCCCGAGGGGACCCGCAACGACCTCAGGGGCGTGCCCGTCTTCGCCTGGAAGGGGGAGACGCTTGAGGAGTACTGGTGGTGCACGGAGCGTGCCCTGGACTTCTCCGACGGCCCCAACATGATCCTCGACGACGGCGGCGACGCCACCATGTTCGTCCACCTGGCGGCGAGGGCGGAGGCCGAGGGCGGTGTGCCCGACCCCTCCACCGGGGGCTCCGAGGAGGAGCAGGTGATGCTCCGCGCCCTGCACGGCGTGGTCGAGGCCGGCGGCCGGCGCTGGACCGACATCGCCGCGGCGATGCGCGGCGTCAGCGAGGAGACCACCACCGGTGTGCACCGCCTGTACCAGCTGGCCGAGCGCGGCGAGCTGCGCTTCCCGGCCATCAACGTCAACGACTCCGTGACCAAGTCGAAGTTCGACAACCGCTACGGGGTCCGCCACTCCGTGATCGACGGCATCAACCGCGCCACCGACGTCCTGATCGGCGGCAAGGTGGCCGTCGTCTGCGGCTACGGCGACGTCGGCAAGGGCTGCGCCGAGGCCCTGCGCGGGCAGCGGGCGCGGGTCGTGGTCACCGAGGTCGATCCGATCTGCGCGCTCCAGGCGGCGATGGACGGCTTCGAGGTGACGACCCTGGACGACGTCGTCGACACCGCGGACATCTTCGTCACCGCCACCGGCAGCAAGGACGTCATCAGCGCCCAGCAGATGGCGCGGATGAAGCACCAGGCGATCGTCGGCAACATCGGCCACTTCGACAACGAGATCGACATGGCCGGCCTGGCCAGGACCCCCGGCGTCGAGAGGGTGAACGTGAAGCCGCAGGTCGACGAGTGGGTCTTCGCCGACGGCCATTCGATCATCGTGCTGTCCGAGGGAAGGCTGCTCAACCTGGGCAACGCCACCGGCCACCCCAGCTTCGTCATGTCCAACTCCTTCACCAACCAGGTGATGGCGCAGGTCGAGCTCTTCACCAAGCCCGACCACTACGAGAAGCAGGTCTACCGGCTGCCCAAGGCGCTCGACGAGAAGGTCGCCAGGCTCCACCTGGACGCTCTCGGCATCAAGCTGACCAAGCTGACGCCGGAGCAGGCCACCTACCTCGGTGTCCCCGAGAACGGGCCCTTCAAGAGCGACCACTACCGCTACTGAGTGGTGAGTCCCGGGGGTGGGCGTCTGGACGCCTATCCCCGGCCCAGCGCGGGCAGGACCAGGCGGTCGAC